>JABIBQ010000022.1 GCA_018652685.1 Candidatus Bathyarchaeota archaeon | reverse complement strand
TAGTTTTTTCAACCCGCGCCTCTTATTCAGGGCATGCCAGTTAGGGATGTCCGCCGCAGGTATATCTACAGCGTAGTTGAATCAGAGGCGAATATATCCGAGTCCCTTTTCATCTCTGCTATTATCGACAAAGTACATTTCCTATACGGGGTCACTGGTACAACGGCTATGAACATACGGGTCATCGAGTGGGATGACGTGAAACAGTCCGCAATCATCAGGGTGAACCACAACAGGCTCAACGAGATGAAGGCGGCCCTGGCCCACATGATCGAGATGGGTGGAGCCAAGGTGCGGGTAGATATCAGGCGTGTCTCTGGGACCATTAAAACGCTAAAATCCAAGATCTAGTTGATTATCGGGAACTTACAGTTTTGATAACATCACTCAAAACCGTTTAATCATAATAGACTGACTGATGCGTCTCAGAAAGCTTGTATACACTGTTTTTATCATCCTCTTTCTGGTGGTATCACGGCCTGATTAGCAAGCTGTCATCAATGTGCTCATGATTGACTTCATATGCCCTAATACGTCCGATATTCCATCGGTCGTAAAAGTCCTTGAGGGAACAGGCTTCTAGGTAACCCATGTACAGGGAATGATGTTACTGCTGAGCGGCTGAATAATCATTGATGAGGTAGCTGAACTGGCGTCCAGCAAGCTTGGGGGGAGTCCCACTTCAAATCAATGCTCAGATGCTTTAAACAGTGAAAAAATGGGCTTTATTTCGCCCAAAGATGCCTCAAAGGGGAAGCGTTTTTATTAAGGAACCTTTTCTTGAGGTGGTAGAACGCACAAGCCTAGACTATGTGCGAAAATAGGCGATAAAATAAAATGATAATCCCAGTTCGGTGCTTCTCATGTGGAAAGGTCGTTGGAGACAAATGGGAGGACTATAATAGGCGGGTCGAGGCAGGGGAAAACGCTTCAGACGTACTGGATGACCAGGGGGTCACAAGGTACTGTTGCCGCAGGATGCTTCTGTCACACACAGAGATCCTAGATGATGTACTCAAGTTCCACAAAGACAGGGAAACCCCCGATCTACGAGGAGGCAAATAAGCGTCATGGAAACTCAAGTAAACGATAATCTATTGCTACCACAGGAAATCTTACTCAGCGCGGGTGTCCACATCGGTACCCGTATCAAAACAAAAGACATGGAACCCTTCATCTACAAGGTACGCCCTGACGGACTGTTCGTCCTCGACATGGAGCAGATGAACGATAGGGTCAAGATCGTCGCAAAGTTCCTCTCAAAACTAGACCTCAAGAAGGTATGCGTTGCAAGCAGCAAAAGGTACGGAAGGAACCCTGTTGAAAAGTTCAGCGATACCATTGAATGCAAATCCTACACAGGCAGGTTCACAAGCGGAACTTTCACGAACCCGGACTACGCACAGTTCTTTGAGCCACAGGCAGTCATCGTCACGGACAGCCTGGCGGATCAGCAGATCGTCGAGGAGGCGGGCCTCATCGGCGTCCCGGTCATCGCACTGTGCAGCACAGACAATAGTCTTACTAACGTCGACCTGGTCATCCCGGTTAACAACAAGGGCAGGCGAAGTCTCGCTATAGTCTACTGGCTACTGGCCAGGGAGATCCTCAGAGAGATGGGTCAACTACCGCTAAGCGGGGAGTTCGGCGCAACAATTGAGGACTTCGAGACAACCCTATAGGTGAGAGGTAAATTGGTCGTCAGGCGACCCGCTGTTGCAGGCGCCTTTTATGACGCCAACTCAATTTCTTTAAAAAATCAAATAACTGACTCCTTTATGCACAGGTTGGGCCCTGGTAAGCTTCCCGAGGAAAGGGAAGGGTCATGTATCTCGGCAATCGTTGTCCCCCACGCGGGCTACATCTACTCCGGCGCGTCAGCTGCTCACGCCTATCTTTCAATCGCTGAACAGGACAAGCCAGACACGGTAATCGTCATTGGCCCGAATCACACGGGCCGCGGGACCCCGGTCTCCTTAATGGGAGAGGGGTTCTGGGAGTCACCGCTGGGATTGGTTCCATTGGAGACGGAGTTGGCGGAGAGGATCGTGGACAAATCAAGTATAGCAAAGTTTGATGACACCGCTTTCACTTTGGAGCACAGCATTGAGGTGCAGGTGCCGTTCCTCCAGTTCATCTATCCCGAGTTTAAGCTAGTTCCAATCTGCATGGGTTACCAAGACCTTGAGGCTAGCAGGGACCTCGGCAGGGCGATACATGAGTCCATAGAGGACGAGTCAGTGATGATCGTTGCCTCGTCAGATCTGAACCATATGGAACCGAAAGCTGAGTCCAACAGGAAGGACCGATATGTGCTGGACGCTATCGAGGCCATGGACGAGGAGATGTTACAGAATGCTGTCCATAGGGAGAAAATATCTACGTGCGGCTACGGGCCTGTATCTGCCACACTGGTGGCTACAAAGCTCGGAGGAGCTAAATCCGCGGAGATACTCTCGTACTACACAAGCGGCGATATAATCGGCGATAACCGACAAGTTGTCGGCTATGCATCCGCCAAGATAACAAGGAACGAGAAATAATGCTAGTTGAAGCCTCAGCACCCGGAAAGGTGATCCTATACGGCGAGCACAGCGTCGTTTACAACCAACCAGCGGTGGTCCTGGCCATCGACCGTAGGGCTAACGTGTACGCGAAGAAAAGGACCGATAACAAGATATTCATTGACGCCGACAACCTGGGCTTTAGTGGGTATTTTGAGGACGACGTGTACCATGCCGTCAGGGGGCAGGCGTGGAGGGGAAGAAACCTCGCGGCCCTGAATGTCTCTGCAAAGAAAACTATGGAGTACCTTGGGGTGGAAGGCGGAATCGACCTTAAAGTCCGCAGCATGATCCCAATTGCAGTGGGGCTAGGAAGCTCTGCAGCCATCTGTGTCGCAACCGTCGGCGCTGTGGAGAAACTGCACGAGGGTGGTTTGAAGAAAGAGGAGATCAGCAACGTGGCCTTCGAGGGCGAAACCATCATCCACGGCAAGCCAAGCGGGGTGGACAACAATGTATCCACGTTCGGAGGCGTCATGAGCTACGCAAAGGGGGAGGGCTTTACCCACCACAAGCTACCAAGGGAGATACCGTTCATTATAGGGAACAGCAGGAAGAAGAGGTCCACAAAAAGGATGGTGGAAAACGTCGCCGCCCTCAAGGAGCGAAACCCAACGGTCATGGATAACTTCCTCGACACGATGGGCTACATAGCCAAAAAGGGACTGAACGCCCTGCTAAAAGCGGACCTGGGCAAGATGGGGGACCTCATGGACCTCAACCACGGCCTGCTCTCCGGAATAGGCGTGTCCACTATGAAGCTGGAGATACTCTGCCACACCGCACGCAAGAACGGTGCGCTGGGTGCAAAACTCACAGGCGCGGGAGGTGGCGGCTGCATGATCGCCCTCTCCGAGGAGGTCCGCATGTCCGATATCGAGAGGGCAATCCGCAGGCGCAAGAGCGACGCCTACCGGGTCTCACTCACAGACCAGGGCGTCACCAGCAGGTGGATCGAGGACGAAGAGATGGCTGATTCCTGACCACAGATGGCTATGACACTTGGATGGTAGTGGAGGGTTTAAGTTTCACTTATTATAATTCCCGGTAGAAAATTATTCTTAAGAAAAATCATGTTAATACTTTGGTTAATTTGCTCATGAGAATGAACTCCAAACAATGCAAATTGCGTGTATCTTTTCATTCAGTTTGACTAAATGTCTTGGAAAGTTTATCATGGGAAAAGACCTATCCATATCTATGAAGCGCGTCCTAATAATCCAGAACGATCCACCTGAGACCCTGGGCCTCTACGAGACATACTTGTGGGAGCGGGCAGTCCTCACCCTCATCAAGGCCTACGAGCTCCCTGACTCCGAGCCTTTCCCACCTGTGGATGATTACGATGCCTTCGTCATCGGGCCTACCCCCATATCGGCGAGCGATGCGTGGAAACACTCCTTCCTCCGTAAGGAGTTGGAGTACCTCAAAGAGATAGTTGAAAGCGGCAAACCCTGCCTCGGTGTCTGCTGTGGCGGACAGATGCTTTCAATTGTGCTGGGAGGCGAGGTGGTGAGGAGCCCCCGCAAGGAGGTGGGCTGTTACACCGTCAGTCTTGCGGAGAACGGCCTCGGTGACTCTCTGTTGCAAGGGTTCCCAGATGAGTTTCCTGTGTTCCACTGGCACAATGATATGTTCACCGTGCCCCCTGGGGGAAAGCTCCTTGCCACGGGTGACCCGTGCCCCATTCAGATGTACCGAAAGGGTAACGTTTGGGGCATGATATTCCACCTTGAGATAACATCGGAGGACGCAAAGAGGTGGGCAGATGCTTACCCGGAGGAACCCTCCATAATCGGCAAGACTGTGGAACAGGTAATCAATGAATGTAAGGCAGCCGAGAGGGACATGGCAAGACTGGCCAGCCTGCTCATTGACAATTTCTTAAAATTAAGCTAGATTGAGCCCACCCCGAGCTCGAAAGCCCTGAGGTTCTGGGCAACCGTCCTCTCGGGGACATTGGATTTTATGTCATTCACCAGTTGCCCCTGATTCCCACTCTTTCTTCTTTTATGTCAGGTTACTTGACACAAGCCCGCGGATAACCTTAAACCCCATAACAGCCACCGCTAGGAAAGGAGAGAAACCCATGCTCAAAGGCATCATATTCGACCTCGACAGCACCCTCATCCAGGCCCAAATCGATTTCGTGGAGATGAAGAAACATATGATCAGGCTCCTTGAGGAGCACGGCCATCCCGAGGGAGAGCTGAGCCCCACCGTGCAGACCACCGTGCAGATCATGGAGTGCGCCAGAGAGGCATGGGACAAGGACGCGAAGTCACGCGACGAGTGTCAAACAATAACCGATACCATCGAGGGGATCATGAACAAGGGAGAGCTGGATGCCGTTGTGGATCTGCACGAGATCGAGGGCGCATGCGAGGCCATCACTGAGCTTAAGGAGAAGGGACTCAAACTGGCAATCCTGACAAGGAGCCACCACGAGTACGCCCTGAAGGCCCTTGATAAGATCAACGCCCTAAACTTCTTCGACGTGGTTCTAGGCAGAAACGAGACCCCCGAACCCAAGCCCTACAGGGGGGCAATAGATCACACGTTAAAACTCATCGGGCTTGAAAGGGGGGAGGTTGCCATGATAGGTGACCACCAGATCGACAGGGACAGCGCGTCCAACAGCGGAACCATGTTCATCGGCGTCGCCACTGGCAGGAGGGGCATGAAATCATGGGCCGACCAGACTCCGCCAGAACATTTCCTTCCAAGCGTCAAAGAACTGCCAGGCTACCTGGTGGAACGTGGGTTTATCAAATAACAAGGTTTTTACCCCCCACTGAACCATATAAGCTAAATTCCTTTCCAATTTCAAGGAGAAAAAAAATATGAGCGGCAACGAAGAATATATGAAAAAGCTTGGTCAGGCCAAGCAAATCCTCAACATGATCGCGGATGATAATACCACTCCAAGGAACATCCGAAGAACAGCGAAGAACGCCGCTGATATGCTGGACGACGAAGCCCTTAGCATTGCAGCGAGGGCTGCCAACGCGATCGCAGTCCTTGAGGAAATAAGTCAGGACCCCAACATGCCAATGTACAGCCGTACACGCATCTGGAACGCCATCAGCGTCCTAGAAGGCATCCGCGACTAACTCTTTATTTCCCCCAATTCATCTTATATACCTAGATTCCTTCACAAATACAGGTGCATTTTCATGAAACAAGAGTCAATTAACGCGCTTTGGAGTATCGGATTGACTTGGGATGAGCTATCAACGCTTGCAGTATGCCTTGCATTGGATCTTATGGACTATCTCGTGCCCTTCATGATGACGCCAGTGTACGGTGATCTACTGGACCTCATCGGTATGGTGTTTGCGTTCATGTACTTCAACTCAATTGGGACCATCATGATCCTTGAACTTATACCGGGCTTCGACATCCTGCCCCTTTCCACGATAACCTGGATAACTTGGTACATCAACACCGGTAAGGTGAACAAGAAGAGGAGCAGGGAACAGCTGGAGAATTGGCGCTGAATTAACATTCTCTACAATGCTTGTTCAGTAATAGTCATTGTTTTCCACCCTTTTCTTCCCTTCCGCGCTTTACAGAAAGAGATTCAACCGATTCGATAGCCACAACCATCCTTGAGGCAAACGGGTTTAGAGTTTCGTTGGGCGAGGCAACCAATCTCTATCCGCTGATCTCTAGGTGAGTCTTCTTTCGTGGAACCTCTCAAGGAGCTCCCACATTGCGTAATTGCCTGCGAACGTGTAATACTCCTTAGAGTGGGGCTTCCTCAATCCCCCCAACGCGGTTAGGACATGTGAGATGAACATTGTCAATCCCCCCAGTATCCAGGGACGGTCTGTCGCATAAACAACCGCGATGAGGAATGTATGCCACGGCGGAAACCCAAGGAAGTACCTTGACCTTCCAGAAAGAACCCATCTGCCCAGGTTTCCCCTCCTCCATGTTCGGAGCTGGGTGTACTTCACCTCCGAGAACGACTCAACCACCCAACCATGCTGCTTAGCCTGGATCAACGCGAGCGTATCAAAAGCATTACCCGGGGTGAAATGACCGATATCATCCCAACACTCCCTGCGGTAGACCTTTGCGCCATCTGAAGCCCTTCCCCTCCAAACCATCTCGTCGTGAGGCGTACCGCTCGACACACCGAGCCTTGGATTTTTATCGAATTCTGATATTATCCTCTGGAAATAGTCTCTTGGTAACACGCTGTCAGCATCTATTTTTAGGATGAAATCCCAGTCGGGAACAAGTTTTGTGACTCTCTTCATCCCACTGTTCAGTGCCCATGCCAGGTTTACTCCTCTTGTCTCGTGCCTAGGATTCTTGAGTACAAGCACCTCTATTCCCTCATACTCCGCTAGAATATCCGGGGTCTTATCGGTGGAGGCATCATCTACAACAATGTATGCAACAGGCGGGGGAACCAAGGCCAAGACTGCCTCTACGGTTTGCCTGATGAACTTTTCCTCGTTCCTTCCACTGGTCAAGGCTACATATTTCATAGGGATTCCCTTGGACACTCTGAATATATCCATGCGTTAATAGATTTAACCGAGTAAACCCCTAACGAGAGCTACAATGATACAACCAACTCGAAAAGATTGGTTTTTTTCCAGACATTACCGAGGAATCTGACTAGAAAAATTATGGTAAATAAGCCATAAACTAAAATTCTGCTTTTACCCTTTCCCCTTGATTAGATTTGTTGGATGTTAAAGCCATCAGAGCGGATTTCCCTATACTGAACAAGGGCATAATGTACCTTGACAGTGCCGCCAGCAGCCTCACTCCAGAGCAGGTGGTGCTCAAAGAGATGGAGTTCTACCGTGAGTACAGGGCAAACGTTGAGCGCGGCGTCCACAGGTTCAGCCAGATGGCCAGCGAGGAGTACGAACACGCACACGAGGATGCAGCCAGGTTCATCGGTGCGCCAAGCAAGGCCAATGTCGCGATGATGAAGAACACCACCGAGGGCATCAACCTTGTGGCAAACAGCATTGACTGGAAGACGACGGACAAGATTGTTACAACGGTCATTGAGCACCACAGCAACTTCATCACTTGGCTACGTGTCAGGCAGCGCCATGGTGCAGATGTTGAGGTTGTCCGGTCTTCAACAGAGGGCCTGTTTGACCTAGATGACTTTGAGAAAACAATCGATGATAACACAAAACTTGTAGCGGTAACTCACGTCAGCAACGTCCTCGGGTGTATCGTTCCAGTCAAGGAGATTATTGAGATCGCCCACGACCACGGAGCCAAGGTCCTCGTCGATGGCGCACAGGGAGTGCCCCACATCAAGACTGATGTCATGGACATGGGAGTCGATTTCCTTGCATTCAGCGGTCACAAGATGCTCGGACCAACTGGTTCGGGTGGACTCTACATCGCAGATGCTGAACTGGGTACCACAGAGCCTCTTTGCATAGGTGGCGGGACCATCGTTGATGTCAGCATCGATGATTATGTCCTAGCTGTACCTCCCATGAAGTACGAAGCTGGGACCCCATCAATCGCTCAGGTTATCGGTTTGGGCGAGGCGTGCAGGTACTTGAACCGGGTTGGAATGCACAATATCGAGGAATGGGATCTAAAACTGGCCAACAGGCTACTTGACGGTTTGAAAGATATCGATGGTGTCGAGATTTACGGCCCGAAGGACCCAAAGCAGAGGGTCGGGCTTGCCACTTTCAATATCAAGGACATGAATTCCCATGATGTGGCCCTTACACTTGACCTGGAATACGATATCGCCACTCGTTCAGGTCATCACTGTGCGCTTCCATTGATGAAGGAGCTGTACAAGCTGGACACTGGTAACGTCAGAGCGTCCACGTATCTTTACAACACGCTGGAAGAGATCGATGCCCTCATTGATGCCGTCACAGAGATAGCCAAGGACTAAACTCCTTTTTATCCCTGTACCCCTCTTCATTTCTGATACCTCTTGAAAGTGAACTCCATTCTTGAACTAATTGGGAACACACCGCTTGTTAAGCTCAACAAGGTTGTTGAGCCTGACTCGGCTGATGTGCACGTAAAACCTGAATACCTGAACCCAAGTGGAAGTCTCAAGGATCGTATTGCAGTTGAAATGATACGAGACGCCGAGGAAAAAAATCTGCTTAAGCCTGGTTACACCATCATCGAGGCTTCAACCGGAAATACCGGAACCGCGTTAAGCTTTGTTGGAACACAATTGGGTTACAATGTCGAGATTTACATGCCCGAGGGGATGACCCAGGAGCGCATCAGGATTATGGAGAATTATGGGGCGAAGGTCCATGAGCTGCCCCTTGCCTCTGGAACCGAGGGCAGCATCGCAGGGGCCGAGGTTGAGATCGACACAAGGATCAGGTGCCTTGAGATAGAATCCTCAAACGAAAACGTTTGGTGGGCGAGGCAGTTCAGCAACCCTTCAAACACTAGGGCACACGTGAAGACAGGCCGAGAGATCATTGACCAACTTGGAGAGAAAGTGGACTTATTCGTCGCCTCGGTCGGAGTCGGAGGGACCCTCTATGGCGTTGCCAAAGCACTCAAGGAAGTCTACCCCGATGTTGAGATTATTGGGCTTGAACCCGCTTCGGCAAGATACGCCCTCAGCGAGGGATTCACTCGCGTCCCAGGGACAGCGGACGAAGTCTGTGGAGGAATCATTGAGGAGATGATGCTCAGCGGTATCCTGGACAAGATCGTGAAGGTCTCCAATGATGAAGCTATTGCCATGAGTGACAGGCTCGTGAAGGAGGAGGGTCTCTTTTGCGGAATCAGCTCAGGTGCTAACGTTTACATGGCTGCAAAGATCGCAAAGAAGCTTGGGCCAGGAAAGAATGTGGTTACCGTGCTCCCGGATCACAGGGACCGCTACTTGAGCGAGAAAAAATACACAACATAGCCCTCATAGGCCTATCTGTTGTAGAACCCTGTTTCGTCCGCGATTATCTTTGAGATCATGTGCGGGTCCAGATTGATCTTGAACCTACTGACACGTACTTTCTTGATGGCTTTTCCTGTCTCCCTATCAACGTCGTTGAACACTCTCACGATTCCCGCGTTTGACATGTCCGATACCCGTTTCTGTACCGTTGTGTAGGGTATCCTTGTCTCTATGGCGATCTGCTTCATGTACTTTGAGCCGTTCCTGATGTTGGCGATTATCTCCCAGGTGTGCCTCATGCCGAGTACTTTGAGCTGGGCGTGAACCTGTTCCTTCTGGAGTGTCTGCATTTCCATCTACTCCTGGCCTGGAGTCTTGTACAGGATTGGGGTTCCGCAGTAAAGGCAGAGCATTGTCTTTGGGACTACCTTTGAGCATGTGACGCATCTGTGGAGGGACTCGTGGAACTCGAGTTTTTCAGGTGCGGTTTCATGGATGACGACGTATTCCTGTGCCATATTGTTTCAAGTCTGGGTAACCGTTTTCGTGTTTTAAGGGGGACGCAGTGGTACGTAGTGGAGATATGGGTGAAAGTGGCCTAGTTAATCTTATATCGGAAACCATGTCCTGCATTTCCATGGTTATCGCTCCTATTTTCGATCCTTCTGTTGGTGACAAGATGCGTGTTGGGCTTTTCATCTCTGGTTCCGGGACAAACGGTCTGAGAATTATTGAGAAGAGCAAGGAGGAAGGCTCTAATTTTGTGGTGAATCTGATATTTAGCGATGTTCGGGACACCCGGACTAGGAAAAGCGGCTCAAAGATGTCAAGGGCAAAGGAGATTGCTGAGAAGTTTGGGATAGCCTATGAGTGCGTTGATATCAGGGATTTCTACAAGGAAAGAGGATTAAAGAGAACCGACCTTTCGATAAGACCTGATTTCGACAAGCTGGTTCTTCAGAAACTCAGGGGCCACGTTATAGACCTTTTCGTAAACGCAGGGTACATGAGCATAATGACGCCTGTTCTACTAGGTGAATATGAAGGTAAAATAGTGAATGTTCACCCCGCGGACCTCTCGATAATGGATGGGGATACTCGGAAGTATGTTGGGATACACGTTGTGGAAGAGGCGATTCTCTCTGGTGAAACATCAATAAACTCAACAACTCACGTCGTGCGTGAGGAGGTTGACGGTGGGGAGATGCTGGTTATCTCGGCTCCTGTTCCTGTAAAACTTGATGTGTCCATTGCGAAGCTAGCTGAGGACAAGAAACTTCGAAAAGTGATTGTATCTGAGCACCAGACAAAGCTTAAGGAAGCGGGGGATTGGATCGTTTTACCCATGACGGTCCAGATGATCTCAGAAGGCAGGTTCTCCCTTGGAGAGAATGGTGTCTATCTTGACGGGAAACCTGTCCCCTTTGGCTGTCGGTTAGGGTGACCCTTTTTCACCTATCCCCCAGCCTCGAAAAGCCTCGTTCCGTTTAAATGAGGAATTAGGGAGTCAATCCTGCGATGGCTAACCATGGACCACTTGACGCGGCATCAACGTTCAAGAGTGCACTCCAGGTCTACGCTACCCGTGCAGAGGTTTCTAGGCTATCAACGGGCAGCCATCGCCTTGATCAACTTCTGAGCGGTATCGAACCCACCAGGTTCTACCTATTCTTCGGTGATCCCAAGGAGGAAGCACCTGACAGGCTCCTGTATCGGCTGATGGTGGAAGCCCTCAAACCAGGCGAACTCTCCGGGAAGGTGATCTATCTTCTTTGTGGCAACTACAGACGGGATAGGACGACTCTCGACTCAGATCTTCTCTTATCCCTGTTGGAGGACTCTGGATTAGATTTGGACGAGGCTCTTGGGAAGATTCAATTTATTGGTGTATTCTCAGAGGCCCAGTTGATGAACGCGCCCGCTCTGGTAGAGAAACTGGTGAAGGAGCATGATGATATCAGGTTGCTAGCAGTTCAGCAGATATCCAAGCTGTTCTACAGTGAGAAGGCGATCAGGCACGAGAATCCAGCGGAGTTCACAGGTGTTATCTCCCGTCTCAAGGAAATATGTGCGCTTCATGGTATCGCCATGGTTGCCTCATGTGAGTCCAAGCGGCGGAAAGGGTTGATACCAGAGCCCAAGGGAGGGAACTTTCTTCGCCACTCGGCGAACGTCATTACTTATCTGAGGATAATGAAAGGCGGCGATATCTCAGCTCAGCTGGTGAAACATTTTGACAAGGACAGGAGCGGTAAACGAGTTCGTTTCTCAGGAGAGGATGATGTATTGGGAAGGATAACAAAGCACTCGATGCGTGGAAGAATTCAGAATACCATGACCCATCTCAGGTCAGTGTACCGTGAGGCCCTCAAGGACGATAATCTGCAAGAGGCTTTTGACCAGGTGTGGGAGACTTGGAACCTGGAGCAGGGAGCCATGATCTACGCCCAGGTTGTCTCCTCGATGGACCTCCTTAACCTCACAGGAGTAATATCCAATAGGCGTGAGATAGAGGAGCTACGGCGAAGAGTTGAGGAACTGGAGCGAAAAGATGAGGCTTGAGGGCTGGCTTCTCGATGTACGATTCAGAGAAGATCAGGCAATGCTCTGGATAAAGGTGGGAGATCAGCGGGTCCAGATGAAGGACAGATTCAATATGGACTTTTTTGTTTCCCCGGACAATGTCACACAGGAGAAACTTGTCTACCTCTTCGATGAGCACGATCACATAGTCAAGATAGATAAATCGCTGAGGTTCTTGAGCATTGATTCCCCAGAAAAGTCACAGGTTCTAAGAGTCTCCGTGGACTCGATAACCCATTACAGGAACCTAGTCAAGCTGGTATCCCGTTATGGAGAGGTGTTCGATACGAGTCTCTCCCCCAGTCAACGATATCTCGCAGACAGGTCACTCATCCCCCTTGGAAAACTTGTTGTGGATGTGAACGATCAGAACATCATCACCGGTATCGAGTCTCTTCCCCTCGGGCTCGAAGTGAAGCCCCCTCCGTTCAAGGTTCTTTGCTTTGATCTCAGTCTGGAAAACGAGATGCTTGATCTAGTGACTTATAACGAATACATGCAGGAGGAGTACCGTTTCACAGGTCCCGAATATGAGACACTCCTAGCGTTTGTGGAGTATCTATCTGAGTATGACCCCGATATGCTCGCTTGTATGGAGACCGACCTGAAGAAGCTTATCTCTCTTCAGACCAAACACGATTTGCCAATCTCCGGGTATTTCCATAGAAAGAGCTTCCACCTCGATGAAGGGCGGGTCTACCTGAACCTCATGTCCTACAGGAGGATGAGCCTCGCCGGTATGGTGGAGCGTATCCAATACAACCGGGAAGGGCCTAGGATCGCATCTGATTGGGCAGCCGGGAGGGCAATCGAAAGTCGACAGACCTACGAGGCTAGGAGGAAGGGGTACCTGCTGCCAAGGAACGGGTTCTACCAGCCAGTGATGAGCCTTGGGGAGTTACTAAGGGAGAGGGACCACGGCGGGCTAATCTTCGCTCCAAATGTTGGGCTCCACGAGAACGTGGCTGCACTTGACTTTGAGTCAATGTTCCCCCAGATCATCCTCAAACACAACATAAGCTACGAGAACGTCAGGAATGGGCGAGAAACCGAAGGGTTTCTCCTTGACTTCACCAGGGACACATTGGATCGCAGGCTCTACTTCAAGCACAAGCGCAAGGAACTGGAGGGAGATCCCGAGAAATGGTTTTGGTGTGAGACACGACAGCAAGCGTTGAAGGAGATCCTATTCTGCACTTACGGGTATAGCGGCTGTTGGGCCAACAAGTTTGGGAACATGGATACCTTCATGGAGATCAACAAAGCCGCTAGGATAAACCTCGTTAAGGCAATGAACATAGCTCGTCGTAAGGGGTTCCAAACAATATACGGCAACAGCGACAGCCTCTTTCTTGAGAGAAAAGGCGCAACCCGGACCGATTTCGATGTTCTCTCCGATGAAATCTACACCAAAACGGAGCTCCCAATCACGGTCGAGAATCATTTCAGGTTCCTAGTGCTGCTCCCCCAGAAATCTGGGAAGGATTTTGGGGCAATTAATCGGTACTACGGAGTCACATATGACAACAAACTTGTTTGCAGGGGGATCGAGTTGCGGAGGAGAAATACGTGCCAGTTTGTAGCGAAGACCCAGGAAGAAGCCATTCGTGCCATGCTTGATCAGGAATCCCGTGATGATGTGCTGTCCAAGGGCATTGAGGACGCCAATAAAGTGATCGACAGGGCTTGCAGAGAGATCAAAAGGGGTCTCGTTCCAATAGATGCTCTTGAGTCGAAGACTATCCTCCGTAGGAAGCCCTCAAAATACAAGGCTAGGCTCCCACATGTGGCTGCGGCGGAGGCTCTAAACATCAATGGCTTGGATGTAGGGAAGGGGAACGTCATCGGCTACGTATATGTCGATGCTGACCACAAGAACCCGTTCAGGCGCATAAGCCCTGCGGGATATCAGAAGAATTTTGATGCGAAAAAATATATGCGCCTTGTGGAGGAGGCCGGGCGAAGCATCATGCTTCCCTTCCTCAAGAAAGAGGAAGAGGAGAGGAAAACCGCCTCGCTTGAATCCTTTTTTAATCCCTGAGTATTGGGCAAGTGAGACAATGGGGGCCACCGCCTCCTATAGCAAGCTGGCTTCCAGGGATGCTTATGACATCGAAACCCCTGTCCTCAAGGAGTGGTATGATTCTCTCATTCCACTCGTAGCTGACGCACTTTTTGTTCCCGAGCCCGAAGATATTGCTGCCGAAGACTCTGATCTCGGTGTCGTCGCAGTAGATGAGCTCCACGCCTTTCTCCTTGAGATAGTCCTCCAGCCACATGAGCTGAACCCCGTCCTCGTTGTAGATGTACGCTGGGTACAAGCTGAGAGCGGGTTTGAAGAACAGGGCAAGATCAGGGCTCATCATCATGAGCGCGCCGTCTAGATGAACCCTCCAGCTCGGGAGCGGTTGGAGGACGAACTCCTTGATATTCTTTCCCAGCATGGCATCTTTCATCTGGAACGCGCCGTGCTCGTTACTCCTCGTGCCGAAACCCATCATGGGCGTGTCCTTGTTAAACCAGACATAGTCGCCTCCCTCAACAAGACCTGGTGGTGCGATATTCTGAGCGATAGGCACTCCGAGTTTCTTGAAAGCTTGCTCCATGAGCGTTGGCTCTACAAACCTAGCTGCATAGGTCATTCTAAGAATGTGGGCTCCTAGATCTGTAACCATTCCTACATCCCGCGTGTAGACTAGGTTGGGTAGAACGCTGGCTATCTGCTGATGTCTCTCGTCAAGTATATCGTTGAGCATGACAACGTCAATGCCCTCCTCCTTGAGTGCATCTGTGTAAACATCATGTTCCTCTTGAAACGCCTTCCAGTAGACAGGGTCCCTGTAGAGGTAGTCGTTCTTGTTTCCAGCCGTTACTACCTTCATTCCCTCGTCAGGGCGATGCATGAGAACCTTCCGTAGCTTCCCGTATTCGGTTTGTGCGCCGTATTTCATGTCCTCGATGGCATGAAGCGGTTATTTATACCTCCTGCTCCACTTGAAACATTTTTTCTCTGAACAGGTGTCGTTGGGACATTGTTTTTGACATCGACCATTATGAGACACACCTTTTTATCTGATGTAATCTTTGAATGATCGATATGTTTTGACTCTGAGGAGAGAGCTTTCTGACGGTGATGTCCGTAGAATCGTTCTAGAGTCAATTAAACTGATCAACAGGACCCAGAAAGAGATCCGTTTACCAATATCGCCGAACCTTGTTTCAACACGTCATAGGCTCAACAAGGGTGAGTTCAGGGCCAAGTACATCAACAAGCGCAAGAACAAGGCATACGCCATGGATTTCGGGAACTTCCAGCCCCCGAACAACATCTATCTTGATAAAAGGTTACCCTCCTGCGACCAACCGATGAATCTCCCTGATTTCGCCAAAACCATGACTGCTTACAGCGGGATCCATGAGGTCATCCACGCTGACGATCATACGGGAGGCGACAAACTTCTCCTTGCCACTAGAAAACACATCCTTGAGGCTCACGTAGACAAGCTTGAGAAGAGCATGGAGATTCTCACAAAGGACGGCGGGGCGCAAGGGATTGATAGTTACGATGACCTTGCGTCACTATGGGCAGTCCAGTACGTTGACATGGTGACCCATTACAGGAGCTACGTGGTCTTGCGACATATGAGATTCCCGAAGCTTGATCAGATATGGAGCAGGCTCAGGAATGATTATTTCCCGCCCAACCTGTTGACTAACATTGAGGTAACGAAGGGAGCGGAGTATGTTTTCACCCTGTTTACGGAGAAGATGGGCGAGTACTGCCTGATAGAGGCACTTGACGAGTACAACTCGCTCAAGGAGAAAGTAACGGCCAGTTACATGGTCTAAACATTTAAGCCCGGATTGTCCCCTTTCTTGAGCGTTAGCCATGCTCTTCGACACACTGGTTGAAACATACGACAAGCTTGAGTCCACTACTAAGAGGCTTGAGATGACCGATATCCTCACCGAAATCTTCAAGATAGCCGACTCCGAAAATATCGACAAAATTATCTACATGACTCAGGGCAAAATACACCCCGATTGGAAGGGTGAACCCGAGATCGGCATGGCCGAGAAAATGGTCAAGGAGTCATTAATCAGGGTAACCGGGTTGAAGAAGGCGAAAGTTGAATCCATGATCCAGAATCTAGGAGATATAGGTCTTGCAGCGGAGGAGGCCATGACCAAAAAAACACAGAGCGGTTTTTTCTCAAAGCAGCTTAGCGTCGTTGATATCTACAACGGCCTCGATAATATTGCCAGGCGCAGTGGAACTGGAAGCGCAAAACAGAAAATGGACCTTCTGGGGAGCCTGCTTACGGACTCCAGCCCGTTGGGGGCGCGTTACCTATCACGCATGGTAGAGGGAAAGCTACGCATGGGCATCGGTGACATGACCATACTCGACGCGCTGGCTCAAGCTTTTACTGGTTCAAAGGATAAACGTCCTGAGCTTGAGCGTGCGTACAACCTGAGCAGCGACCTGGGAGCGGTAGCGATCACCCTAGTAGAACTGGGAATAGATGGAGTCTTAAACTTCAAAATAAAGGCCGGAGCACCCATCAGAGTCATGGCCGCACAGAGGCTCTCAAACGCTGAGGAAATCATCGAGAAGCTTGGAGGTCACTGCTCGGCTGAATATAAACTGGATGGCGAGCGGTTCCAGATTCACAAGGACGGCGATGATATCAACATCTTCAGCAGGCGCCTTGAGAATATTACTCACATGTATCCAGACGCCGTGAAACTGACCATTGAACGCATCAAGGTGGAAAAGGCGATCATCGAGGGCGAGGCTGTGGCGTTCAATCCTGAAACTGGGGAGGACCTGCCCTTTCAGACACTGATGAAGAGGCGGCGAAAACACAAGATCAAGGAGATGATGGCTAAGATACCAGTCAGGGTCTACCTTTTCGACTGCCTTTACGACGGAGAAGACCTGACACTCAAGCCGTACCCGTTCAGAATTGAGAGGCTTGATGCCATCACCGACAGATCTGAGGAGTTCAAGCCAGTTGAGAGACTGGAGACCAGTGACCCAGAGGAGCTTGACCGTTTCTTCCAGCAGAGCCTATCCGATGGGACTGAGGGCTTGATAGTGAAATCCACGTCGGACGAGTCCATATACCGTGCTGGGGCTCGTTCATGGCTCTGGGTGAAGCTCAAGCGGAGTTATCAGAGCAAGATGCAGGACCACGTTGACCTGGCGGTGGTTGGTGCATTTTTCGGCAGAGGCCGGAGGGCAGGGAGTTACGGCGCGTTGCTTGTTGCTGCATATGATCCATCTGATGATAAATTCAAGACTGTGTGCAAGGTTGGAACCGGGTTCACCGATGAGAATCTTGAGGAAATGCAAGGTCGCTTAAACCCATACAGGTCTGATGCAAAGCCCATTAACCTAGATTCCCTGCTGGAAGCCGAGGTCTGGTTTGACCCAATCGTCGTCATGGAGGTTCTGGGTGACGAAATCACCGCCAGCCCAATGCACTTGGCTGCCTTCGGTGAGATCAGGAAGGACGCCGGGCTTGCCATTCGATTCCCAAGGTTCACCAGATGGAGGGAGGACAAGTCCGCCGACGAGGTGACTCAGGTCGGAGAGATACTCGACATGTACAACGCTCAGTTGAAAACCCTCTAGGGAAACATTATACAGGGTTATTACCCTCTTTTTGCTGTTTCAACATTGATTGACCTACTCGATAAAATAGACCACGACTATACCCTCGTGAAACTTGAGGAGATGATCAAGATTCCCTCTATCGTTGGAGAAGAGAAGGAGTTGGCGCACTACCTGCAGAACGAGCTTGATGGGCTCGGGTTAAAGACAGAGCTTCACGAGGCCCAACCCGGTAGGCCGAACATCTACGCCAAGCTTGAAGGAAATGGTTCCGGAAAAAAATTGGATTTTAACGGACACACTGACACCGTTCCTGTCGTCCCCGGGTGGACACATGACCCGTTTAAGCCGATAAAAGAGGCTGGGAAGATTTACGGGTTAGGCTCCAACGACATGAAGGGAGGCATTGCATGCATCCTATCAATGATGAGAGCGTTCGTTGAGTCGAGTCACGATTTCAAGGGCCAGCTGAGCTTCAGTGGAGTCATAGATGAGGAGGCATACGGTGAGGGCGCGAAAGCTATGCTGAAAACCGATTGGGGCAAGGTTGACGGGATGGTTCTCGCCGAGCCTTACAGTGCAACAAAGGAGTCACCTACCGCGCTGGGGATAACAGGCAAAGTTCTGTACGATATTTATGTTAAGGGGAGGGCTGCTCACGGGTTCTCTCCGCAGTACGGGATCAATGCGGTCGAGCAGGCAGGTATTATCCTTGCTAATCTCCACAAGCTAAAAATCAAGGAACATGAGAGGTTCCAGGGAAATTATTCAACCCTCAAAATTGAGGGCGGATACTCAGTCTACAGCGTAGTGGTTCCCGCAGAGGCAAGATTTGAAGTGAACAGGCTCACTGTTCCAGGCGAGACTGTTGAGTCCGTCATCGAGGACATGGAGGAACTGGTCTCATCGCTGAATCTGGAAGCAGAGGTTGAGGTCAAGACAAAGCCACCGCTCTATTCATCATACGTGATGGAGAAGACAGAACCAATCGTCCAAGTTTTCGATGCTGCCTTTAGAGAGGTCAAGGGAGTAGCGCCTCACTACGGTTACAGCAGCAGCATCACTGACGCGAACACGTTTGCAGGAGAGGGGGGAATTCCATGCATTCACCTGGGACCCTTTGCTGGTGGCCCCCATCAGAAGGACGAGTACACTTTGATTGATTCTATTCCCCCTGTTACCGAGATATTCACGAAGATGGCGGCAAGTTTCCTAGAGTGATAACTATGATCGAAGACGTGCTCAAGAAACTGGACGATTCGTACACTATCCAGCTGAGTGAGGAGATGATCGCCATCCCCTCCGTTACAGGCGACGAAGAGGCACTCGCTCTTTACATCCAGGAGAAACTGGAGAGCTACGGGATGACTTCCGAGCTTAATTACGTTGATACTGGCAGGCCAAACGTCCACGGAGTTATGAAGGGTTCGAAGCCAGGCAAGAGGCTGGATTACAACGCCCATACCGATACGGTTCCAGCCGGGAGCGATTGGGAGACTGACCCGTTCAAGGCGGTTATCAAAGAAGGCAAGCTCTACGGAAGAGGTGCCTGCGATATGAAGACGGGTATTGCTTGCACACTGAACATGTTGAAGGCAATAGCGGACAGTGGTGTAGACTTTAACGGTGAACTCAGCTTCAGCGGCGTTGTGGATCAGGAAGCGACAGACATCGGTGCCTGGGCCATGATGAAGCAGGAGAAGTGGAGAACACTCGACGGTGTTGTCCTAACATACAGTTACTGTGGCGACGAGACCAAGCCTATCCCCCTCGGGTTGACGGGAAAAGTGCTCTACAATATCAATGTCAAGGGACAGGCAGCACACGGTTTTAGGCCTCATCTTGGTGTCAACGCCGTAGAGGATGCCGCCAAGATCATATCAAACCTTGACAAGCTCAATCTGAAGGAACACCCTGACTTTGGCACAGGAACCGTTTGCACTTTGAAAACCGAGGGTGGGTACAAAAAGTACAGTGTCGTAGTCCCTGAGAGCGCACGTTTCGAGGTCAACAGGTTACTAGTCCCAGGAGAATCAATCCAGTACACCATCGATGACATGAAGAGGATGGTAGATTCCCTTGAGCTTAAATCCGAGGTCGATGTTGGTGTGAAGCCACCTATGTATGAGCCGTACATCTGCACGAAGGACGAGTCTTTGATGATGATACTTCACAGGGCATATAAGACGGTAATGGAGAAGGAGCCACTATACGAACACGCTTACGGAATCACTAATGCTAACATCTTCCAGGGTGAGCAGGGGATTCCTTGCATCCATATTGGCCCCCAGAGGGGAGGAGCACACCAGCCAAACGAGCACGTCAAGCTTGAGTGGCTTCCTCCGGTCTCTGAGATGTACTCTAGGATCGCTTTGGCGTACCTCAACTAACCCTTATATTCCATAAGGGTAGCCAGTTTTTGATTAAATTGCCAGAGGAACTAGCGTACAAGGATTTTAAGAAACTGGATATCAGAATAGGGGCCGTCGAGTCATGCGAGAAGGTCGAGGGATCGGACAAGCTGTTCAGGCTCACAGTGGACTGCGGAGAAGAGAAACCCAGGCAGATATTGAGCAGTCTCGTGGACTGGTACACGGCTGAAGAAGTGATAGGGAAAGTAATTCCTGTGCTCGTTAACCTGAAGCCTGCCAAGATATTCGGCCAGATGAGTTATGGAATGCTGCTTGCCGCTGAAATTGGTGATAATTGTGTCCTTCTAACAACTGACAGGCCAATCCAGAACGGCGCTAGGATCACTTAGCGGTTTTTATTAGACCGTTCTGATGATTCTCTGATTAATTTGAATTCAAAACTACTTGTTTTCATCGCTACAGGGGACAAGGCAAAGGCCCTTACGGGGCTCATGTACGCCAAGAACGCTATTATGCGAAAATGGATAGACGATGTTAAGGTGGTCTACTTTGGTCCTTCTGAGAATTTGATGTACAGCGATCCGGATGTTGCCAGTGCAGCCATCGAGATTGCAGATATGGGAGAGACCTTTGCTTGTAAGGCCATCAGCGATAGGGAGGGAATCAGCGAGAAGATCAACGAGATGGGGGTGAAGGTTGAGTACGTGGGTACCGTCATCAGCGATTACATTAAAGATGGCTACGTGCCAATGGTCTGGTAGACATGATACTTGGAATAAGCACAAGCGGAAGACAGACCGTCCGAGACGAGTCAGGCAGGCTCCTGAAGGGAGTAAACGACCGAATGGTAAAGTACGTTCTTGAGAAGACGGGCGAAGAATACGAGTATGTCAGTCTCGCAGGAAAGACGATCAACGGATGTCAGGCTTGCCTGGTATGCGCAAAGGACAACGTATGCGTTATCGATGACGACTGGGCCGAGATCCGGGACAAGATGTTTGAGGCAAACGCCATCGTGTTTGGAGCCCCAAACTACTACGGCATGATCAATGCTCGCGGACATGCCTTCCTTGAAAGGACGTTCAGTCTCAGGCACCGGGAGAGGTTTCCCCTTGCGGGAAAGTTGAACGCAATTGTTGTATCCGGAAGTGCTGAGAACAATCCAGCGGAAAACTATATCCGCAAGATGTTCAGGGGCAACTACATGGCGGAGCCAGTTGGAACCATCCACGTAAGCGGTATAGCCCAGTGCTACACCTGTGGTTACGGCGAGAAATGCGCCGCCGGTGCCGTTGTCAGTAGGCATGGTTTCTTGGACGAGATCCAGCCCTGGATGATCCCCCAGATACAGCCTGACGTCTTCAAAAAGGCCGATATTCTCGCCCAGAGACTGGGCTCGGTTGTCAGAAACAACAAATAATAGGTTTTTTCCCTATCTTCTTCTCTTTGCGCCCGCTAGCCTGCGGAGCGCCACATCAGTTGCCATTAATAGAGGGTCGTACAGCTCTGAGACGGGCGGGCAGTACGCCAGCTCCACTGATGCGAACTCCTCAAGTGTCAAACCCTTCCGTATGCCCAGGGCGACCATGTTGATCCTCCAATCCGTGCCCTCGGCTCCAATTGACTGTGCTCCTAGGAGCCTGCCAGTCTCGGCATCCGCTACGATCTTGACGCTGATGTTCTTGGCGCCAGGGATCCAGTTTGGCTTATTCATAGTGTTTGCCCTCCCGCTTATCACCTTGAACCCGGCTGCCTCTGCCATCGAAGTATTGTATCCAGTCGCGGAGACTTCAAAGTCTCCCACAGAAGTCACGAAGGTACCCAGAGTGCCCTCGTACTCCTTGTCGCCACCCGCTGCGTTCGCACCTGCCACCATGGCCTGCCTGTAGGCGGTGGTAGCCAACGCCGTTCTGGCGGGAGAGTCGTCGATCATGTTGTGGGTCCAGCAATTATCGCCAATCGCATAGATATCTGGGACGTTTGTCTCCATCTTCTTGTTCGTTTTGATGCTACCCCTTTCAGACTTGATTCCAGCCTTCTCTGCGAGGTCTATGTTGCTGTCAATGCCGGCCGCCATGACGACGAAATCAACTGGAATCACCTCTCCCGCAATGGTAACCGATTCCACCTTATCTGTCCCGTTGATGCTGTCAATCCCCTTTCCGAAATATATGTTCAGTCCCTTCTCTAGAAGGTGTTCTGTCAATATCTTTCCCATATCCGGGTCCAGGTTTCTGGGCAGG
Source organism: Candidatus Bathyarchaeota archaeon (assembly GCA_018652685.1). GTDB lineage: Archaea > Thermoproteota > Bathyarchaeia > TCS64 > TCS64 > RBG-16-57-9. The sequence continues at coordinate 2,920 of JABIBQ010000022.1, read as the reverse complement.
GATGGCTCGCTGCGCTTTGTTATGTGAACATCGACCTCGAGATGTTTCAGGGCCAGGGCAATCTCCATTCCGATTGCCCCTCCACCTATGACCGCTGCAGTCTTGGATTTCAGGGCTATGTCCCTAAGAGTCGCTCCTTCCTCCGGAGTGGTAACGACGTAAATACCCTTCCCGAGGAACTCTTTTGCACCAGGGACTGGCAGTATCTTGGACCTGCTTCCCGTAGCCAGGATGAGTTTGTCGTAGTCAAGCCACTCCTCCGCTCCCGTCTCCAGATTCTTGACCTTGACCTTCTTTCCCCTTGCGTCGACATCAATCGCCTCGTGACTGAGTCTTATCTGCAGGCTCCTTGTGGTGGGAACGCTGTGCTTCAGTTCTTCGAAGGAGCTCACCACGCCCTCGATGGCGTAGGGTATCCCACATGGGCTGAACATGTGGTACTCCCGCTTCTCGATGATGGTTATCTGTGCCTTCCTGTTGAAACGCTGGGCGGCCCTTGAGGCGTACAGCCCGCCTGTTCCCAGTCCCACGATGAGGACTTTTGGTGCATCTTGGCTCATGGTTGAACATCCATACCTGATGCCTGAATATACTTGTGCAACCGCTTAAGTTGTTAACTATAGAATTTTTTTAGGGGGGAGGGGAGTGCTGACTACTCTTTCTTCGTTAGGTACCATGTCTCGCCCTTGGGACTTGTAGTTATCTCGAATTTGGGGTTGTAGTGGAGCATCTCCTTCACGAACTCCCGCATGGTCGCTTTTGTGCCGTCGCTCCTGGTGATCTCCTCGTCCAGGTCGATGGTTACCCTTTTTCCCTTGTCTAGGTCTACATCCATCTCTGTTCGAAACTAAATATGGCTGAGCCTTTATTTATTTTAGGTAATAGAGCGAAGGATTCCGTTCACCTTGTATCCACGTAACTTGACATAAGGCGAAAAAACGGCAGTGAGCGTTGACTGAGTTGTCACACCATTATACGCTTTGCGTCCTCAGAGAGCCTGAGCTTGCAGCCGCCGTGGCCGTAGACCCGGACCAGTATACCCTGCTTGACTAGCGACTTCCGCTGGCGATCATTAAAATGCACCGTGGCCTTCTCGCCGTTCTCTATCTTGATTAGTTCCTCCCTGTAGAAGTCGATGGCGTTTCGCTTGCTCACGTCGTCGAACGAGGGGCCTTGGTTTTCGGAGATCATCTCGATTTATCCGTTTTTACTGGTTAAGCCCAACGGTCCATTACTTAAAAAGTAAACCTTTTTTGGTTTACGCGGGGCTACCTGCGCCTTTTTCGCTTTGAGAACATGTCTACGGCCGTGGTGTGGCTGCAGTTTCCCTTCGCGCCATACCCTGGACATGTGCATGCTATCTGGCCCTTCTGGTTGATGACGACGTTGTAGGTGCCGTGGTCCCCGATGACGTTGTAGTTGCCGGAGTCAAGTAGCTCGACCCTGCCGTCCCTGACGAGCCTAATGGCCTTGTCCATGACCTTGACGTGAATGAAATTACGGCTCATTGTGTACACCAACCGACCTTGAGGTAAATTATACCTCTTTTTTATAGAACTCGGGCGCTATTGTACTTTACTGAGGTTTTCAGCTTCCCTCTGCCTGTAATTTATAATGGATTCCATGTACCCGGCGATCTCGTTGAGCTGGTCGTCTATCTCGTGCTCGCTGAGCTTCAGGGAGGCCATGAGGTGGAAGGCGTAGACGCTCTGGACCTGCTGGCCTATTTCAATCAGCTCCACGACTTTTGTCAGTGCCTCAGCGACCGTTGGGTCGCTAGTGTCCTCGCTCTGCTCCGCTAGCTCCGATAACAATATGTTTTGTCTTGTTTGCAGCCACTGCAACTGATCTTTTGAGGACATCCCACAAGGGCTTGGATGATTGGTTAAAAACCTTCGTTTATCGACAATTTACATAAAATCCGTGGAGCGCAAAAGCCATAACCGCATCGAACAAATGTTTTGTGTCAAGGTGAACAATTTGGGTGAAAGATATGATCCGTACAAGAAAATCGGTCTGAAGAGCGTGGTGAACGCGGCGACCTCGCTGACCCTCCTAGGCGGCTCCATGCCGAGGGCAGAGATATTCGAGGCGATGAAGGACGCCTCACGGGGTTTTATTCAAATTCCAAAACTCCAGAGACGTGTAGGTGAGCTGCTGGCCGAGATGCTGGGGGCGGAGGCGGGGCTTCCGGCGGCTGGGGCCGTGAACGCTCTCATGCTGGCCGTCGCTGCTTGTATGTTCAAGGGGACCGAGCTGGAGGATTATGACCCTGTTGGATCAGCCCCCTGGGTTGATATCATCCAGAGGCTACCTTTGAGGACTGAGGGTATGAAGACCGAGTTCATTATCCTGGGGAATAGCAGGAGTACCTACGACCACGCGATCGAGTGCGCCGGTGGTACAAGAGTTCAGGCAGGAAACAAGGACGGAGTTACAATCAAGGATCTTAGAGATGCCTTTGACCCAGATCGGACTGCAGCTTATTACTACACTCAAACGCCTTCCGCTGATATTCCCATCAAGGAGTTCTGCGAGTTGGCTCATAGCCTTGGCGTACCCGCTATCATTGATGCGGCCCCTAACCTGACACACCCCTCAATTCCGCCTATGGTGCTTGATGCAGGGGCGGACCTCGTTATCCTGAGCGGCGGCAAACAGCTTGGGAGCATCAACAACACTGGTATCCTGCTAGGGAAGAAGGACTTGATCAAGCTAGCTCACCTCAACTCGTACCCATTCGACGGAATCGGGCGGGGGGCAAAGATGAGCAGGGAGATGATTATGGGACTGCTAAAGACAGTTGAACTCTTCGTCACCGAGGACAGGGATGTCTATTACTCCGAGATGCTTGAGGAGTCCAAGAAATTTGCGACCAAACTTAATGACATTTCGGGGATAACGGCTGGCACGCTCGACG
>JABIBQ010000084.1 GCA_018652685.1 Candidatus Bathyarchaeota archaeon | reverse complement strand
GCACCTGTGGAGCCAGTCGTGGAAGAGCCAGCAGTCGAGGAAGTAGCCGAGGCTGTTGAGGTAGCTGTGGAAGAGCCTGTGGTTGATGAATCAATCGCAGAGGGAGCCACAAGTGAAAAAATGACCGAGACAGCTGAGCCAGTTGTCGAGGAAGCGGCGGTAGAGCCGGCAGTTGAGGAACCAGTGGTGGAAGCCCCTGAAGAACCAGTTGCAGAGGAACCCGCAGTAGAGAAAACAATCGATGCAGCCGAGCCAGCAGTCGCTGAAGAGGTTGTCGTGGAAACTGTCGTTGAGCCGGTGGTTGAGGAATCAGCCCCCGTGGAAACGGCAGTTGAAGAGCCCGAGGCAGTAGAGGAATCCCAGTCTGAGCCAGTCATTACGGAGTCAGCACCTGAGGTATCCGAGCCAGAGGCACCAGAGGAGCCAGCGGCTGAGCCGGAGCTTGTCTCAGAGCCCGAGCCAGCAGCTGAACCCGAGGTAAAAGTAGTGGATCCTGAGCCTGAAGTCAAGCCTAAGCCCGAGGCCGATAAGGTAGAGGAGGCCACAGAGGACCAGCCCGAGGAGGAGAAGCAGTAATGCCTATCATCCGAATGCAGGAAATCCGTGACATGTCCGAGGAAGAGCGGAGCGTAAAACTCCAGGAACTCCGGACAGAGGTTACGAAGATAAAGACGACGATCATGGCAGGCGGAGCCGTCGAGAACCCTGGTAGGTCCAAGGCTCTCAGGAAGGCCATCGCCCGCATCCTGACCGTTATCAACGAGGAGGAGTAGCGAGCCTGGTTCCCCCTGAACCAGCTCACATCCTTCGAAGCGAGCTAGTAGGACTAAAGGTGGAGGTGCTGAACGACAGCAACCCATCCAACGTCAAACTCAGGGGAAAAGTGGTTGACGAGACCATGAAAACTCTCGTCATAAAAAGCGCTGGGTTGAAGCGGATAGCAAAGAAAGACGCCGTCTTCAAGTTCAGCCTTGACGGGAAAGCTGTCAAAGTAGAGGGCCGATCCCTCATAGGAAGACCCGAAGACCGGGTAAAAAAACAGAACAAAAGGAAATGGTAGGGCAAAAAGGAAATGATATCCCTTAAGAAACCTGAGCTAGAATGCAACGACAAGGACTGTCCGTTCCACGGTGAGTTAGCCGTCAGGGGCAGGATCATGGAAGCTACGGTAGTTAGCACACGTATGCAAAAGTCGTGCATAGTGCAGCTGAATTATCTCAGGTATGATCAAAAATATGAGAGATACGCTCGCATGAGGAGTCGTATCCCCGCTCACAGTACAACATGTATCCCGATAAAAGTCGGTGACGTCGTTAGGATCGCCGAGTGCAGGCCACTTAGCAAGACAAAGTCCTTCGTCGTGGTCGAGATGATCAAGGAGGCTTAATCGTATGAGTAAGAGAATTAAGCGTCGAATTCTTCCAAGGCGGAAGACAAGCGGCGGTCTCACGATTGGCAGTGTGGTAAACTGCGCTGACAACACGGGTGCAAGGAAATTAAAGATAATCCAGATGGTTGGGTACAAGGGCCGCAGGCGTAGGCTACCCTCACCAGGCATAGGCGACCTAGTGATCGTCTCATGTAGGGAGGGCACACCTGAGATGAGGAGGCAACTCTTCAGCGCAGTAATTGTTAGGCAGAGGCGTCCATACCAGAGGCAGGATGGCAGCAGAATCCAGTTCGAGGACAACGCAGTTGTCATATTGACCGCCGAGGGAACCCTAAGGGGGTCTGACATCAAGGGGCCGGTTGCACAGGAAGCAGTCCAGCGCTGGTCCAGGATCGGAAACTTGGCAAGGATGGTAGTCTAAATGAAGAACAAAGTAACAAAGCCATCAACTTCACGTAGGAACAGGTACAACGCACCTAATCACATCAAACGTAAATTCATCTCGGCACCGCTATCCCCTAGCCTTAGGGCTGAATATGGGACACGTTCCATGCCAGTTGTTGTTGACGATACCGTCAGTATCACAAAGGGCGACAGAAAGCTGGCCGAGGGAAAAGTTCTCAGGGTAAATAGTGGTGATTGCAAGATCTACATCGAGGGCGTCACAAGGGCACGCCAAGATGGGTCAACAGTTCAGATCCCTGTGAGGGCTGAGAATGTCATGATCACGAGGTTAAACCTTGATGATCAGTGGAGAAAAGATATTCTGGAGCGTAAGGGCTTCAGTGCGGAGGCTTAAAAATGGGAAATAAAGGACCTACAAGGCATCTAAAGAGGCATATGAGCCCACCTTTCTGGCCAATCCATCGTAAGGGTGGCACTTGGGCAGTTAGAACTAGCTCAGGCCCACACAGCTTGAACACGAGCATCCCGACTAAGGTGATAATGAGAGATCAACTCAACTACGCCACCACTGCACGTGAGGCAAAATCACTGATCAAGAGTGGCAAGATGGTCGTCGACGGTTTAGTCAGGAAGGACGACAGGTTTCCTGTTGGACTAATGGACGTTGTCCATATCCCTGACACAGGTGAGTACTTCCGTGTGCTCCCTGATCATGGAGGAAAGCTAAAGTTCCTCGCCATCACGGCTGAGGAAGGCAAGTTCAAGTTATGCAGGATCATCGGTAAGACCACCATAAAAGGCGGCAAGACCCAGTTAAACCTCCACGACGGAAACAACCTAGTTCTCAGCACAGAAACAGACCAGTACAAGGTCAACGATGTGTTGAAGATCAAGGTACCTGAAAAGGAAGTCATGGACTCTATCGAATTCAAGGAGATGCAACAGGTTATTATCACGGGCGGCCGAAGCCAGGGTGCACAAGGAGTCCTCATTGGATTAGGCCCTGAGCCAGGTTGGAAGAAAACCGCGACAATCAGGACACCTGATGGTGACGATTTCCGTACACTATCTCGGTACCTTTTCGTCGTAGGCACAAACGAGTCCGTTATCACACTCGACGCAGGTGAAGAATAATGTCCCAGAACGTAATGAAGCAGATAAAGATCGGGAAAGTTGTGGTAAACATCAGCGTAGGCCAGAGTGGCCAGCCGCTGGCAAACGCCATGAAGATTCTGACGGATATCACAGGGCAGAATCCTTCACAACGTTTAGCAAAGATGACCATCAGGCCATGGGGAGTCCGAAAGGGCGAGCCCATTGCGTGTGCGGTCACTCTGCGAGGCGATAATGCGGACGCTTTCCTACAGAAGGCGTTCATAGCCGTCAGGCACAAGATTAACCCAAGAAGCTTTGACAAGGAAGGCAACTTCGCCTTCGGCATCCGCGAGCACATCGATATCCCAGGAGTCAGGTACGACCCTGCTACTGGAATTATAGGTATGGATGTAATGGCGACCGTTGAGAGGTCAGGCTACAGAGTTAAACGAAAGAAAAGAGGTCAGTCAAAAGTCGGAAGTTCACACCGCGTTACTCCTGATGAGTCACGTGAGTTTGTCTCCGAGAAATATGGCGTGACCATGGGGCTTGAATAAATTGAGCAACCAGATTCCACCCAAGGAAAGAAGCTATGGCAAGGGGAGCCGAGGATGCACCAGATGTGGGACTCACGACGGTCTCATCAGGCGCTACGGCCTAAACTTGTGCAGGCAATGTTTCCGAGAGGTAGCGGAGAAAATGGGATTCAAAAAGTATAGGTGATTATGATGGACCCACTAGTAAACGCATTGAATACGATACTAGCCCACGAGGGTAGGCGCAAAGGCGAGTGTATCATCACTCCAGCGTCCGGCATAGTCGGACGTGTACTCCGCCTCATACAGTCCAAAGGATATGTAGGGGAGATCGAGTACATTGATGATGGCCGCCAAGGTAAGTTCCGAGTACAGCTATTCGGCAGAATCAACTCGTGCGAGGCCGTTAGGCCACGCTACAAAACCCGTGTCTCCGAGTTGGAGAAATGGGAAAAGCGGTTCTTGCCCAGTAGAAACATGGGATTTGTCATACTGAGCACCCCCAAGGGCGTAATGGACCACGTCCAAGCAAAGGAAGAGAACGTAGGCGGCGTAGTGCTCGCCTACGTCTATTAGGTGTAAAAAAGTGACTGTTCAGATAGTAGAGCAAACTGTTACGGTACCTGAGGGAGTAAACCTGACCCTAAATGGGCATAAGGTTGCAGTCACAGGAACCAATGGAGCGATAGAATATGATTTCGGCCACGCTGGCATGAATCTAAACTATCAGGAATCCAGCCTCCGTGTTTGGGTTGAAAACCCGAGGAGGAAACAGGCAGCCCTAGTCAAAACCATTGCTAGTCATGTAAGTAACATGATCAAGGGAGTGACCGAGGGTTTCACATACAGACTAAAGATCGTGTTCATCCACTTCCCAATGACCATTAATGTTCAGAAGGAAAAAGTTATTATCAATAACTTCATCGGTGAGCAGGCTCCAAGAGTCGCAAAGATCAGGGGACAAGTTGAGATCAGGCAGGATGGAGACGATCTAATCGTAACCGGTGCCGATATCAACCATGTAGCCCAGACAGCAGCAAACATTCAGGAGTCAACGAAGATCAAGAACAAGGACTTGAGAAAGTTCCTTGACGGAATCTACGTTTACCAGAAGGAGTGAGGCAAATGGAACAAAAAGAGAAGAAAAGACTACTAAAAGTCCGAGCAAGAATCAGCAAGAAACGGCCTCACTTCAAAAGGTTCGAGTCCTGGAGATTTGTGAGGATCAAGGATCAGTGGAGAAAACCGAGAGGCATCGACAACAAGATGCGGACCGAGTTACAGGGATGGCCCAAATCCGTTAAAATCGGGTATCGTGGACCAAAAGCTGTACGTGGACTTCATTCATCAGGAATGGAAGAGGTAATGGTCTGGAACGCCAAAGATATTGCAAAAGTCGATCCCGAGACACAGGTCGCGAGGATCGGCGGAACCGTCGGAGGAAAAAAGAAGGAGACCATCCTAGCAAAGGCCGAGGAGCTGAAAATCAGAATTCTCAACCCAGGAGTCATAGAGCCAGAGGACGACTTTGAGAACCTTGACGACGAGGAAGAGGAAGAAGAGAAATCCGAAGAGAATGAATCTGAGGATGAAGAGCTAGAGGAGGACGACGAGTAATGAATCTATCAAGTCAACGTAAACTCGCGTCAGCGGTCCTCGACTGCGGAGTGCACCGTGTCTGGATAGACCCGGACAGGGGAGACGAGGTCAGCATGGCTATCACTAGGGCCGAGATCCGTTCACTGATTAAGTCTAAGGCCATCAAGGCGCTGCCCAAGAATATCCCAAGCAGGGGAAGAGCACGTTTGTTGGCAAAGAAAAAGAGGAAAGGCAGGCGTATTGGACCCGGAAGCAAAAAGGGAAAGAAATACGCCGTGGTGAGCAGAAAGACTCGCTGGATGAACCGCATCAGGGCCCAGAGGAAGCAGCTAGTCAAGCTCAGGGAGAACAGGACCATCAGCGTCTCAACATACCGCAGCCTTTACAGAAAGGCTAAGGGCGGTACGTTCAGAAGCGTGGCTGAACTCCGGCGTTATATAAACGACAACAACCTAAGGAGGCGTACCTTTGGCTAAAGGACCAAGATACAGAACACCATACCGTAGGCGTAGGCAGAAGAAAACCGATTACGCGGCAAGGAGAACTCTTGCCACATCGGAGCACCCACGCTTCGTGGTACGTATCAGCAACAAAACAATACAGGTACAAGTAACAAAATCCGAGATGGTGGGCGACTTCGTCCTTGTCAAGGCTTCCAGTCACGAGCTTAAGGAAAAGCATGGCTGGATCGCCAGTGGCAAGAACATGCCGGCCGCATATCTCATAGGATACCTCGTTGGCAAGAAGGCCAAGGCGGCCGGATATGAGTATGCGAACCTGGACGTAGGGTTGAAGAGAGTTACTTCCGGTAACAAGATCTTCGCCGTGGTCCAAGGAGCAAACGATGCCGGATTCGAGGTACCATTCGACAGCGATATTGCGCCATCCCCTGAGGCCATAAGCGGCAAGGTGATTGCCGATTACGCAAAAAACATAGAAGACCCTTTCGAGTACGAGAGAAGGTTCTCAGTCTACCTCCGTCGTGGACTAAGACCTGAGGCACTTCCAAGCCACTTCGAGAAGGTCAAAAAACACATCGAGGAAAACAACGATGAGTAACAGAAGGCGGGAAGACCCCCTCGCTGGCTGGGTTCCAAAGACGGAACTCGGTAAACTCGTGATGGATGGACAGATATCCAGCATCTTCGAGATCTACGAGGAGGGATTAAAGATAAAAGAAGTCCAGATAGTGGACGCTCTTGTCCCAGATTTGAAGGATGATGTCATCAACATCAACCTTGTACAGAAACAGACAGACGCAGGTGAGTCCAGCAGGTTCACTGCCCTTGTGGCGGTTGGCAACAGCAATGGGCTGATAGGTGTTGGCCTCGGTAAGGCAAAGCGTGTCAGAAATGCCATAGAGAAGGGCATCAGGCTGGCAAAGCTGAACCTGTACCCGGTGCGCCGCGGATGCGGCAGCTGGGAGTGCGACTGCGGCGAAGGCCACACCCTACCTTTCAAGGTAAAGGGTAAGGCCGGCAGCGTCATTGTCACACTGTTACCTGGTCCCCAGGGACTTGGACTAGTGGCAGGCGACACTGCAAAGCAGGTGCTGAAACTGGCCGGGATCAAGGACTGCTGGAGCAAATCCATGGGCAAGACTACAACTACTAACAGCTTCGCGTTCGCGACGTACGAGGCTCTAAAGGCAACGCAGGCGATAATGACGCCTCAGGACTGGGTGTAATCTGATGGAAAAGAAATGCCTCCTCGTTATCAGGATCAGAGGTACCATCAATGTCTCCCAGAGGGAGAGGGACACTATGAGGTTCCTGAGAGTCGATAGGAACAACTATGCTTCCCTTATCGATGACAGGGAAGATTACAAGGGCATGCTCCAGAAAGCCAAAGACTGGATCACATGGGGCGAGCCTGATGTTGAGACCGTTACTAAGATGCTTACCAAACGTGGAAGGCTCCCAGGAGACGAAAAGCTCACAGAAGAGCACGTCAAAGAGTTCGGCTATGAAAGCATCGAGGATCTCGCAAACAAAATAGTCAACTGCGAAGTTGGTATGCACCAGATTGAGGGCCTAAAGCCCTTCTTCAGGATGCACCCGCCCAGAAAGGGATTTAGAAAATCCGTAAAGCGCCCGTACAAGAGCAAGGGCGAGCTGGGTTACAGGGGAGAGACCATCAACAAGCTAGCTAGGAGGATGTGCTAAAATGCCACATAAACTACGAAAAGTTCGAAAACAACGCGGTTCACGTTACATGGGCTGGGGTCAAGTAGGCCAGCACAGAAAGTCCGGTGGACGTGGCGGTAAAGGCGGAGCAGGTGGAAGGAAGCACTTCTGGATTCGTACTGTAAAGTATGAACCGGAGCGCTACCTCAAGAAAGGGTTCCTTCCTCCATCCTCGAAGGTTCCAAAGGTCAAGACAATCAACGTCGGTGAGCTGACGGAACTAGCGATGAATGCGCTGACTGATTACGGCATCAAGGGTGGAAACGAGTTGGACCTGACCTCAATGGGTATCGGTAAGGTACTCGGCAGGGGAAAGATCGCGGTCCCTCTAAACCTCAAGGTTGCACAGATCACGTCATCCGCGCAGGAAAAGATTGAAGAAGCCGGCGGCAGCATCATAGAGCCATAGAGGACTTGTAATGCGCTTCCTTGATCTTTTCAAACCAATATCTCCTTTTATACCTGAGGTGGCTCCACCTCAGAAGAAAGTACCTTTCAATACACGGCTTCTTTGGACAGTTGGTGCACTGATCGTTTACCTGATCATGAGCGAGGTGCCGCTTTACGGCATCCCTCAGGGTACGGGTAACGATCCGTTTGCGGCGATGAGGATCATTTTTGCGTCCAGCCGTGGTAAACTAATGGAACTGGGAATAGGCCCCATCGTCACGGCGGGTCTTATTATCCAGCTACTATCGGGTTCCGAACTGATCTCCTTTGACAGGTCAAACCCAGAAGATAGAGGTTTGTTCACGACAGCACAGAAAGTGTTCAGCTTCGTAATGATTGTCATACAGGCTTCACTGTATATCCTTGGAGGCACATACGGGGACATCAGCTCGTACCAGTCAATACTGATCTTCGTTCAGCTTCTGGCTGCGGGTTTCGTATTGATGATGATGGACGAACTCATCCAGAAGGGATGGGGCATTGGAAGTGGGATCAGCCTATTCATTGTTGCTGGTATCACTCAGAACATCTGGTGGATGAGTTTTAGCTACATCACAATGCAGGATGGCAGGGCATTCGGAGCGATCATCGCAATGATCCAGGGAATACTCCAAGGACTCTCAGTTCCGGACTGGTTCTTCCGTATTGGATTCCCTGACATGTTAGGTTTCATCATGACCATAGTGGTGTTCGCGTTCGTAGTCTATGTTGAGGGGATGCGCGTTGAGATACCCATCACCCACGGTAGCTACAGGGGCTACAGGAGCAAGATGCCAATCAAGCTTCTGTACGTCAGCAACATCCCGGTTATCTTGTCATATGCAATGTTCGCCAACTTCCAGATGGTCGGGCAGTTCGTATGGACCAGGTGGAACCAGGACAACAGCAATTTCTTCCTAAACATGTTCGGGATGTACAACCAGACTGCACAAGGTGGGGTCAATCCCATCGGTGGTCTGAGCTACTACGTCACGAGCCCAGGAAGTCTTAGCGGAGTCGCAGCTGACCCACTAAAGGCAATTATCTACCTGATAATCGTAATCGGGTTCTGCCTCATCTTCAGCCTTACGTGGCTAGAGATCGGTGGACTCGGAGCCGACCAGATGGCTGACCAGCTACTCCAGTCAGGAATGCAGGTTGCCGGATTCAGGCGCAGTAAGAAGCCATTAGAGAAACTATTGAACAGGTATATCCCGACAATCACCGTCATAGGTGGTATGATTATCGGAGCATTAGCTGCTTTCAGCGAGTTCTTCGGGGTCTTCGGTTCGGGGATGGGAGCATTGCTTGCCGTTAGCATACTGTACCAGTACTATCAAACGATGGTACAGGAACAGGTTGAGGATCTATATCCGTTCCTCAGAGGCGCTTTCAGCTAAGCCAACACTTTTCTCCTATAACTTATTTTATCCATTTCATGACCACTAGACTATACGATGAAAACCATTTCCTTGCCGAGTTTGATGCCAAGGTATCCGAGATTGATAGATTGAATGTCGTTCTAGATCAAACTGCCTTCTATCCCCAGGCGGGTGGTCAGACAGGAGACAGGGGCACTATTAATGGTGATGCAGTCGTAGACACCATCATCATTGACGGGAAACATGTTCACATCATGGCAGAGGCGCCCAATTTTTCCGTTGGTGATAGCGTTCATGGCACAATAGACTGGGATAGGAGGTACAGTATCATGAAGATACACAGCGCAAGCCATATCATGGAGCAATTCTTCTACAAAAACTTTGGAGTGCTGGAGCGTATCGGATCAAACGTTGATGACAAGAAGGACCGCTCCGATTACAAAACTGATGTACGTCTAGATCCAGAGAAACTCAAAAAGACCGAGAATGAAATTAACGCATTCCTATCGGAGGGTCATGAGATCACTATTGAGATCGCCGAGAATGGTATGAGAACATGGAGATGCGGCCCAATAGATGATCACTGCGGCGGTACACATGTCAGGAATACTTCCGAGATAGGGTTGATAAAACTCAAGAGAAAAAACCCAGGACGGGGCAAGGAACGGGTAGAAACCAGCCTCGCAGGGTAACCTTTTATTCAGAGGGAAGCCCATATCGGACTCATGTTCCAGCCACCACGCGGTACACGGGACTATCTCCCCGCTGACCAGCAGAAAAAGAACTGGGTAATCGACCAGGTACGAGAGGTCTACGAGTCTTACGGATTCGAACCATTAGGTACACCTGCGTTTGAGAACCTGGACATGCTGCTGATCAAGAGCGGGGACGACATCATAAACCAGATCTATAACTTTAAGGACAAATCAGACAGGGAGCTTGCTCTCAGATTTGAACATACGGCAAGTACCGTAAGAGTGGTGGCAACACATCGTAACCTGGTTAAGCCTTTCAAACGTTACACAATAGGGCCTGTTTGGAGATACGAGAGGCCCACTGAGAAGCGGTTCAGGGAGTTCTGGCAAGCGGACGTTGATATATTCGGTGTCAAGGGATGTATAGCTGACGCAGAGGTGCTATCCGCGGCAGTAGACGCACTGAGCAGGATAGGGTTTGAGAGCTTCACGATTAACCTCAACGACCGGAGGATACTCAAGAGCATCATTCAGCTTGCAGGTATCCCAGAGGAGAAAAGCCTCGACGCGTTCAGGGCGGTTGACAAGCTCGGTAAGATCGGCAGGGACGGAGTAATTAAGGAACTCAAGGGGATAGCACCATACGATGAGGCAAGCATGAAGCTCCTTGATTTGATTGGTATCAACGGTGACCCCGATGAGGTGCTGGGTCAGGCCAAGGTAATGCTCCAGGACTACGAGGATGGCGTAAAGGGCTGTGACGCACTAGAAGAGCTATACAAGTACGCCAAGGCTTTCGGGTTCGCTCAGTACATAAAAATCGATCTAAGCCTAGCAAGGGGTCTTGACTACTATACTGGACCCGTGTTTGAGGTCATCGCCAAGGGCTACGAGGACTACGGTAGCATAGCTGGAGGTGGAAGATATGACGAGATCATTGAACTCTACGGAGGCCCACAAACATATGCAACTGGGGTCAGTTTCGGAGTAGACAGGCTCGCATCTATCCTTGAGGAAAAGGGCGCATTCGCTGATATGACTCTTGGAGCCGAGGTATACATTGCCCCTGTGAACAAGAAGGTCATCAATGAGGCCATCGAGATAGCCCAGAAGCTACGAGTCAATGGTATATCCACAATCGTAGATATGATGGGCAGGAAACTCGGAAAGCAGTTCGAGTATGCCGACAAAAAAAGCATCCCCAAGGTTGTCCTAGTTGGTGAACGTGAACTGGCCGAGGGAGCCGTGATGGTCAGAGATATGATAACCGGCGAGCAAGAAAAGGTCAAGCTGGGCGAGCTTGTCTCATTCCTTCAATAACTCGGTCTCTTTGACGCTGTAGAACACTATTTCCCCTCTTCTATCTACAACAGCCACTTTCATCTCGTATCCATCGTTCTCTGCGGCCTTCAATTCCTCTATGAACACGGTGAGGCTCTGGGGCTTTCCCTCTGAGAATATGTGTATGACATAGCTTGGAGGTGTTTTCCTGTATGTCCCCCTTTCATAGATGAGGAACCTATCCTTCTCGATCTTGATGATAAAACCACGAGTGCGCAGATCCTTGAAGACGATAAAGTTTGTCCACAGATTAGGGGTCTCAGCTGATAACCTGTGAAGTAGCTCGGTGAAATCCAGCTTCTTGTTCGTGTCCTCGTCAATTACTATTATTTTGTTCCTGAACACCGTGAAAAGAATCTCAGCTGGATGCATGTAATGCTCATGGTTCAATCGATACCCATAGCCGTCCTGATACAGGCTGTCCGCGTCACTCTGTGATGGCACGATGATCTTGCCTTGGGTCAGGACCGCTGTAATCTGATGATGCATCCCTGAAGATTCTGGACACGTGTCCAATAACCCTATCGATGCGACCATAAAGGATAATGGCGCATCAACCAGCTATATATCAGGTTGTTCAAACGAGCACTTGTCATCACCGAGAAGCCCTCCTCAGCAAGGAGGCTAGCATCTGCACTTGATGAGAACGGTAAACCAAACAGGGGCCGGCACGGCAAGGTCTCGTTCTATATCTCATACAGGGACGGGATGGAGCTTGTTGTTGTTAGCGCGGTGGGGCACCTATACACCATCGTCCAGAAGAAAGGAGGCTGGACTTACCCTATCTACGATATCAAGTGGGTTCCTAGCCACAAGGCGGACAAGAGGTCATCCTACACTAAACAGTACCTCAAAACAATAATCGACCTATCAAACGATATAGACGAGTATGTCAGCGCATGCGATTATGATCAAGAGGGTAGCCTGATCGCGTTCAATATCATAAAACATGGACTTGGTGAGGCCGCTCTAGGCAAATCAAAAAGGATGCTCTTCAACACCCTCACTAAGCACGAGCTGGTCAAGTCTTGGGAGAACAGACAGACACTTGACTATCCCGTGATAGCCGCGGGAAAGGTCAGGCACGAGGCTGACTGGCTGTACGGGATAAACTTGAGCAGGGCACTGACCATCACCGCCAAAAAGAGGATTAACACCAAGAAGACGCTGAGCGTCGGGCGCGTACAGGGCCCCACCCTACGGTTCGTATACGATTTGGAGTCCAGAATCAACAGCTTCGTCCCCATACCATACTGGAAAGTATCAGCCGAGACGATAATTGATGAAATTACTTACCCTTTGGAGTACGAAAAACCTCGTCTAGAACGCGAGGTTCACGCGAAAACCGTTGCCGAGGAGTGTAGGGGAAAGGACGGGGTAATCACGGCGATTGAGGGAAAGGAGGCGAAGATACAGCCGCCTGCTCCTTTCAACCTTGGTGACCTCCAGCAAGAAGCATACAGAGTCTTCAATTACAACCCGTCTGTGACCCTGAAGATAGCAGAGAAACTGTACCTCTCTGCACTCATCAGCTACCCCAGGACTAGCAGCCAGAGAATATCCCCTACAATAGACGTCAGGGAAATACTGGTCAAGCTGGGTGAAAACATCAGGTACGAGAGAGATGTCACGACATTGGCCGCCAAGAAGCGAGTCAAACCCAGGCAGGGAAAGAAAGATGACCCGGCCCACCCAGCCATACATCCCACAGGGAACAAGCCGGGGCTGTTAAAACCGGAGGAGCTAAACGTCTACGACCTCGTTGTCAGGAGGTTCCTTGCCTCACTAGGAAAGCCATTAATCAGGTCCAAGAGCACCGTTGATATCGGCGTGAACGGCCACACATTCTACATCAAGGGAGACCACACCATTGATCCAGGGTGGACACTATTCTACCAGCCATACTTCAAATCAAAGGACACACCGCTCCCGGAGGTAATCGTGGGCATGGTGCTGCCCATCACAAAGCTATCCACCAGGAGGCAGTACAGCAAACCACCGGCGCGATTCACCGCCTCGTCACTTGTGCGGAAGATGGAGGATGAGGGAATCGGCACAAAGGCCACCCGGAGCAACATCATCGACACCCTCCGAAGGCGGGGCTACATCAGGGGACAGAAGGTGACTATAACTGGCCTGGGCTCAAATGTCATCGAGGCATTAGCCGAGTACAGTCCAGATATAATAGATGTCAACCTCACGAAGACCCTTGAGACCGAACTCGACAGGATTGAATCAGGTACTGGATCGGCCGAGGAGGTCATTAAGACGACCATCTCCACGCTGGACGCTGTGCTAAAGCGGTTCAAGGAAAAGGAGGTCGAGATAGGAGCGAGCCTCACCCGGAGGACATGAAATGAGCTGCAAGATGTGCGGGCGAGAAGCTGAGAAAGGCGTTTATTGCACCCAGCACGGGCTCGCTTACGCCAACCTGGAGGACGGCTACCCGAAATGGAGGTACGCGCTTGGCCTGTCCTGGGTGGAATACTTGGAACGCGTCGGAAAGATATCTGGTACAGGCAGGTGGGTCAAGGAAATCATCGCCAATATCCTGAGTTAATGATGCCCCCACGTCCTACATACAAGCTCCAAACACTATTATTTGCGATAAGGCAGAGACAGTAATCCCTTTTTCTCTTTATGTCAGGTTGCTTGATGCAAGATCCCGGATTTTTTTCGCGGTACGTGAGATATCTATTCACAAGAGGTCAAAAAAACCCAAGCCACTGAAAAAAAGGTTCCAAGTAACAGGTTACAGTACCCTCTACTTGGGCAACTCCCAGCGGCTGTTCCTGCCATCCCGTATCCAGTTTCCGCCGATAGTCTTCATTGACTCGTTTATGGGCCCCCACTGGTCCCCCAGGAACTTTTTCGGGCTCACCGAGGTGACCTCGTCGCCCTCCTCGATGTCAAGCAGGGATACGTCGATGCCAGCGGCCTGAAGCCTGGACCTGGTATCTGTTGGCTGGTCACCTGCAGGCGGCCAGTCCTCCCTGTGCTCGTGGATGACCTGGGTGGCATCGGCCTTCCCCACCGATATCACTATACCTATCTTGCTACCGCAGTCCGGGCATGTAACCCAGGTGATCTTGTCCTTGTTGGCCGCCATTTCATTCACATTATTTTCCTAGTGGATTAAAAGAGGTGTGGTTAGACTTATAGCCGATAGACCAGTCTAGGTGCCCATTCAAGGGGAGATTCAAATGCAGACAATAAAAGACATATTCAGCTTCATGAAGGGCAACGTCCTGGTCATGACCATTTGCGAGTGCGTATGGCGTGCCACGGTAGACGTCATCTGGCCTTTTCTTCCACTATACGTCATCGAGCTGGGCGGAAGCTACGAGACCATCGGTATTATCATGGCCGTCGGGAACGCAGCCAGCCTCATCCTGTACCCTGTGGGCGGCTTCATCGCAGACTACCAGGGCAGAATAAAGCTCATCTCAACCATGACATTCATCTATGGTATGGGGTTCCTCATCAACGGGTTCACCAACACCTGGCAGTGGCTCGCTGTTGGAATGTTTATTCAGAGCTTGGTCACGTTCTACTTCCCTGCCAGGCAAGCGCTCATCGCCGATTCCATCCCTCCCGTTAAAAGGGGAATTGGTTTCGCCACAACCGTGGCCATTCCAAGCGCCTTCGGCATGGCAGCACCAATCATCGGTAGCTATCTAATTGGCAAGTACGGTATGATACCAGCAATGAAGGGCCTGTACCTCATGAGCTTCTTCGTGGCTTCCGGAATAGCCCTCTTCAGGTTTAAATTCCTCAAGGAGACGGTGTCAAACCCCAAGACCATCGACCTAAGCGTCTCAAAGTTCCCTGCCCTCGTAGTCAGATCCTACAAAAGTGTGTTCGGTGTGCTGAAGGATGTACCAAGGAGGCTCTACACTCTGTCCTTCCTAGTCTCGTTTTCCGTGCTTTTTGGCTCACTAACAAGTAGCTTCTGGATAATAAGGGCCCAGGAGATAATCGGGCTCAGTGTCTCCGAGTGGGCAAACGTTATCTTAATCTCAGGGGCCGTCAGCGTGGTCCTAGGGATTCCTGCAGGTAGCATAGTTGACAGATTCAACAAGAAGAACATCGCGGGAATATGCATGATCGTCGGGGCCATACAGGTATACGGCTTCCTGCTATGTACAACCTATACACATGTCGTCATACTAGCAGTCTTTACCACCCTAACAAACGGTCTCATGAACCCCAGCTTCCAGAGCCTATTCGCCAACATGACCCCAAAGGCTCAGAGGGGTAGAATACTGGCCTCCATCGGAGGTGGAGGTGTGTGGATCATGAGAGGAGCATACGGAAGCGGGATACTTGGTAAATCCCTGCAGACCGTTGGAATGCTCCTCAGCGGATACCTGTACAGGTACGACAACGCATTGCCTTGGCAGATCATGTCCGTTGCCCTTTTTGTGTTCGGGATTCTGTTCCTCATTCTCGTGGAGGAACCAAAGATCGCCGAACTCTAATTTACGCGGAAAAACCCATCTTTTACACACGTTATTTCAATACTTTACCCTAGGTAAACGACGATAAGTTATACCTAAAAAAGAGGTATTAGCGACACTTGGCGCAAAATGTTATAACCAGTATTTACCATGATTAAATCGGTGTTTCTATGACTGAATCGATGACCCAGTTTAAGTGTCCATACTGTGAACGAAAGTCTGCGAGTCCAGGCGGCGTGCGTTTCCACGTGAAGCTGACGCACCCAGAGAAACTTGAGGAGTTTAACTCAACTCACTATGCCGCTATGGAAGAATTATTCAAGCAATCGTTCGACAAATAGAGATAACTTATCCTCTTTTTTGAATCTCAAACCTAGATGTTGATACCATTCGCCCTAGCGTAGGCAATAATCTCGGTTGACGGTACCTGCCTTGCTATGGCTAGTCTTTTCGACTCGTCGTCGGATGACGCCTCCGTTGTCAATGTGTTGGATTGCATGCCGAATACCCTACCATCTAATATGAAACCAGGGCAACCGCTGGAGCCGCTATACATCAGTTGATCCGTTTCGTACCAGTTCATCTCCATATCGTGCAATGTGTCCGACAAGTATGCAGAGACGTATGCTCCCTGAAACCTCTCGTTTAACGTAAAATGGAGCCCGTTATCGGGGAAGCCCACTGTTGATAATGGGAAACCCAAGAAGCCGCACGAGGTGCCTATTGGGACTATACTATTTATCAGTTGGACATGTTGCATATCCTCAAAGCCCTGTATCCTAAGGAAAGCCAAGTCCCTATTGTCGTCAACCGCTATGACATCCGCAAACTTCATGTCCTCACCTATGTCTGGGGTCCTGATGACCTCGAAGGCCTCGTGAATGGGCTCGTTAAAATCCCCGTTGATGTGGAGACCATGTGCAACGGTCGCTATTATTCCTGGAGCTATGGTAAAGCCCGAGCTGCACCCTGCTGTACGTGTGTTACCTAAATCGCTGTGGCAGAGGACACCGTATATCGCGTTCCGGACTTCGACACAGGTCTCTTGGAACATGGTATCCAATTGACGCTATGCGTTAAAGAGCCCTGTGGACTGAAAGGGTGGTAGGTGCCTTCGTCATCATTTGGTCGTAACCCTGTTACAAGCCGGACACGGTTTATGTCCATAGTTTTGAAGGTACCTTTACTATAAGGCGTAAAACATATTCATCGAACTTAGTTCGATCATTCGAACCTTTATGCTACGAGATGCAAAAACGTGTTAATTATCGGAGCCACTCAATGGGGGGTTCGGAGTTTCGATCATCCAAGACGGACGGTGATTGTATCCATGACCAAAAAAGGCCCCATGATGCCTGAAAATCGGTCGAACACATTAAAAATCCTCGGGACTTTATGGTTTCCGAGATATTATGAAGCTAACTGAGAAGGTTTACCTCGTCGCTGGCTCCGGATATGGGATTTCTCCCAGCGGGGACTGCAACTGCTATGTCGTTGACGGAGGCTCCGAGCTGGCGCTCATCGACACGGGAGGGGGCTTTGGCGTGAAGGTTATCCTGGAGAACATCAAGCGGGACGGACTTGACCCAAAGAAAATAACAAAGACCCTGATAACCCACTGCCACTTCGATCACATCGGCGGCAACTATGAGATCAAGGAGAAAACAGGTGCAGAAATCATTTCCCATCCATCCGACAAGGAGCCTATTGAAACACTGAACGAGCTATCCCTGTATACCATGGCTCAGGAATGGGGCCTGGAGTTCAAGGCTGCCCCGGTTGACTCTACCGTCGTAGAGGGCGATATCATCAAAGTCGGGGACGTCGAGCTGAAAACAGTTAGCAACCCAGGTCATACCCCCGGCTGCATCAGCTTCATTCTTGACGACAATGGCGTATCAAGTCTCCTATGCGGGGACATCGCAGGAGCGTCGGGCAACTTAGGCTATATCAACGGACCTGGATTTGATTTAGACGCCTGGAAGGCGAGCATCAAGAAGCTTGCTGCGTTAAAGCCCGAACGGATGTACCCGGGACACGGTACCTTCCTGCTCGGGGACGCCACGTCACACCTACTGCAGTACGATGTCAAGATGAACGCCCCCTGGACCACTATAATCACCAGCGTTGGGTAAAATGGGTGAGAGCCAGCAACAAATACTCCCCAACCCAAGCCTTGGGGAAGCGGAAAAGGTCATAAAGTCAGGTATATCCAGGCGCAAGACCGTTGTAATCGCCGGGGAGTGCACTGTTGACTATGATGGGAGGGCAAGAAGCAAGCTGGAGTCAGGAGAGAGGCTTGTGATATTCAAGCCCGATGGCTCGGCCTTGATTCACCGTCCAAAGCTCTACTCGCCCGTGAACTGGCAGCCCTCTGGAAGCATCTTTAACACCAAACTGCTGGAAGAGGGACTTGTGGTACGCGTCTTCCGCAGAAAGGAGAACGAGTCCATGGTTATCACGTTCACTGCCCTGCAGATGGTGGCCGTGCTTGATTTGGTTGATAATGGAGAGTTCAACCTATACGCCTCTGAGAGGGACATGCAGGAGGCTATACTGTTCAAGCCGGATATCCTTGAGACGGGTTTCAGGCCGATGACTAAGGAGATGGCTGTGGACCCGGGTTTCATAGATATCATCGGATACGACTCTGATAACACGCTGACGATAGTAGAGATCAAACGAGTCAAGGCCCCCAAGGACGCCGTCGAGCAACTAAGGAAATACATGGATGTCATTGATATGGACGCAAACAGGACGGTGCGAGCCATCCTTGTTGCCCCTGAGATCGCCGATAACGCGAAAGAGCTACTTGACGAGTACGGATACGAGTTCAAGGCCCTATCCCCGAAGGAGTGCAGCGAGATCCTGAAGCAGAAGAAGGGGACGCCGTTGACATCATTTTTCGAGTAGTTTTACCGTTGATCTTTTAATCAAAAAGGGTTGGGGTAAATGCCCCTAAATTATCTCCAAATCTCGGCCTATTTTCTCTATTTTCCCGATCACCGAGTCCAGCTGCTCCGTTGTCAGCTTTGCGTGCATTTGGACCCTGATTCGCGATAATTCACGCGCAACCATTGGGAATACTATGGGCACGACGAAGACTCCGTCCTCGTAGAGCCTGTCAGACAGTGCTTTGGCCTTGTGACTCTCGCCAACTATAATTGGTATGATGGGGGTCTGGCTGTTGCCGGTATTGAATCCCAGGTCTTCCGCCGCTTTCTTGAAGTAACTGGTGTTCTTCCATAGATTCTCGACGTGGTGCGGCTC
>JABIBQ010000007.1 GCA_018652685.1 Candidatus Bathyarchaeota archaeon | reverse complement strand
CCGCCATGATGAGGTTGCGCCGTTTCTGCCTGATCATCTCGTAGATGCCGTTCATACTCAGCCTGATGTGGCCGAACCCGCCCATTGCAAAATAATCCCCGTCCCTGGTAAACCGTTTTACGGCTTCCCCGATGCTCATACGCCTGTCGATGAGGCCCCTCTTCTTGTTCTCCTTCATCCATCTGCGTGCCTCGTCGGGGTGCATCCAGGCGAGGCGTTCGCCCTCTCCCTCGGCAAGAACCTTCATGTGTTAGACGGGGGCGTTTTGATGCTTAACCTTTATCCGAAGTGGGTATCAGATGACACCCGATTTTCCGTCCCAGAGCAGCTTGTTCAGGGCAATCAGGTACTCGTCCCTCTTTGCCTCAAGCTCCTCCAGCTCGGTTGCGCCCACCATGTCATCGACGCCGTCAACCGCCTTTTTGATGACGGACTCCGGCTGCATGGTCCACGTTGCCATGGTTTCAAGCCACTCGGCCTTCTTGACGCCGATGTGCCGCATGATGTACTCGATGCCGCCCTTGCCGCCGCCGAGGTGGTACGTCATGTACGGTCCCATTATGGCCCAACGGATACCCGGCCCCGCCCTGATTGCTTTATCAACTTGTTCGACGGATGCAACCCCTTCGTCAACCAGGTTCAGCGCCTCCCTCCAGAGGACCGCGCTCAGCCTGTTGGCTATGAGTCCCAACACCTCCTTCTTGAGGACCACCGGCACTCTCCCTATGTCCTCCATAATCTTGAACGTGATGTCAACCGTCTCCTGATTGGTCTTCTCCCCAGGGCTCATCTCAACCAGGGGTACGAGATGAACCGGGTTCCACGGGTGCGCTACTATGGCTCTCTCAGGGTGATGTTCCATGTCCTGTGCGATGTCGCTCATCATGAAACCCGATGTGCTGCTCGCCAACACCACATCTGCGGGTGCTATCCTGTCCATTTCCGCGTAGAGTGGGCATTTCACATCCAGGCTCTCGAAAACGGACTCGATGACGAAATCAGCCCCGCTGAGAGCCTCCTCAAGGCTTGTCGTTGAGCTCAAACGGGCAACCGCCTCATCTACGCCCTGAGCAAGTCTCGCGTCCACAAGTGTGTTGATGTGGTGTGCCGTCCTCTCTTTCGCCTCCCCAAGTTTCTCCTCAGTTAAGTCTTGTAGAACGACATCGTACCCGTTAACCGCGAAAAGAGCCGCCCAGCTCTGTCCAACTAACCCGGAGCCGATGCATGCCACTCGCTTGATTCCCTCGATCATAGCTTGTCAAGATGAGTGTGTAGGCAAGGTTTTTCATACTTGCGAAAAGAAGGAGAAGAAAAAAGAGATGGGGGGTTATCTGATTCTGCCGTTGACGACCTTCTCCAGGGTGATCTCCTCGGAGTCCGTCTTCATCTGCCTACCCATGAGGTATGCCTTGCCCTCCCTGGCCTCAAGCGTGTACTTCAAAAAGTCCCCGAACTCGATGAGGGCCGTCTTGTACTCGGTTACCCCGTCAACGTACACCTGGTCACCAGGCTTGGATTTCTGTGGGTTTAGTATGCCCACGTTAACTCCGTCGTCCCCTGCCAAGAGCATGCCCTCGCTCAGCTCTCCCCTGAGCTTTGCTGGCTGAAGGTTGGTCACAACCGCCAAGTGCTTTCCCAGGAGGTCGTTTGGGTCAGGGTAGAACGGCTTCAACCCGGCGCATAGCTGTCTTTGCTCGTCGCCCAGGTCAATCTTGAGGACGTAGAGCTTGTCGGCCCCAGGGTGGTCCTTGATCTCAACGACCTTGGCCACCTTGATGTTCGCCGCGCTGATGTCAATTGGGTTAAGCATCCTGTAGGTACCGCCTGTGTACTTTGTGATGAGCTCGCACATCTCGGTGATTGCTTCCTCAAGGTACAGGGTGTTGGTTGCCGCGTTCCCCTGCACGTAAAGTAACAGGTTCTTGCTGTCCATGCCGATCTTTGTGTGCTGTCCCTGCTTTACGTCAAGCCAGCACAGCACCTTCTCGTCGTCCACTATCGCGAACTTTCCCGGCTGGAGCTTCATCGCCTCTGTCTCGCCCAGCGGGATGTACAGCTCGTTGCCCTGTGTCACGGTGAGCTTGACATCGCCTTTCACGTTGTCAAGGTCGTGGAGCCCCGCGCTGACCAGCCTCTTGGCTGACACCACGTTGTAGCTGTCAACCGCCGTGTTGATGGTGGGGAACCCTCCGTTCTCCTGCACCAGCTTCATGAGGTGTACGCTGCTGTTCTCCACATCCACCTTGAACTTCCTGTAGATGTCGTTGTATGCGTTGATTATCGGGTTGCCCTCGACGCTCACGTCCTTGAGCTCCTCCGCTACCTGCTTCTTGATCCTATCCAGCTCGCTGCTTGATTTCTTGATGTTGACGCCCTCGATGATGGCTAGCTTGACATCAACTCCTAGCTTCGCAATCTTCTTGTGTATCTCGAAGTTAATCTCCCGCTGTGCCCCCTCCGGCTCTGACTCCCTGATCTCAATCGGGTCGATCTTCCTCAGCACGATCTCGGCCTTGCCCAGCGTATGATTCTCGATTTTCCTGTCGATGTCCTCCCACGTCAGGTCCTCCACGTTGAGCTGTGCTTCGATCTTCTCTGCGAACAAGGGCATGATGGGCTTGATCATTATTGCGATGTTCTTGACGATATTGACGCAGGTGGTGAGTATCTTGAGGGTCGCTTCCCTGTCTTTCTTGACCCCCTCCCATGGCCTGTTCTCCTGGAAGTACTTGTTGCCCATGCTGCTGATCTCAAGAATCCTATTCACGGCGTCTCTAAACTCGTAGCCCTCGAACGCCCTGTAAACCCCCATGGATTTCTCGTTGACCTCGGCGATTGTCGTGTCGTCGTTGACCTCGCTTATCTCCCCGCTATAATTCTTTCCCGTGAAGCTCATGACACGGTACACCAGGTTGGCGACGTTTGCGACAAGCTCGTTGTTTATCCTGCTCTCAAGATTCTTGAGGTCCAGGTCGATGTCGGTCATGGTGTGGCTGAGGTTGGCAGCGTAATAGAATCTGAGGAGCTCGGGGTCAATGTATTCCTTGAACTCCTCCGCAGTGAGGAAAGTCCCCCTGCTCTTACTCATCTTCTCGCCGTTTACCGTGAGGAACCCGTGGACCACGACGTTATCAGGTACATGGAACCCGGCACCGTGTAACACGGCAGGCCAGAACAGCAGGTGGAAGTAGATGATATCCTTACCGATGAAGTGGATGATCTCTGCTTCGTCCTTCTGCCAATAGTCATCGGCCGTTAACGGCTTGTCCTTGGCGTAGTTGGCCGTGGAAGCGATGTAACCGATGGGGGCGTCAAGCCAGACGTAGAAGTACTTGTCCTCCTCTCCGGGGATCTTGAACCCGAAATATGGCCCGTCCCTGCTGATACACCAGTCGTTGAGTCCGTCGTTGACCCATGTCAGGATCTGGTTCCTAATCTCAGGCTGTAGCCTCTTGTTGTTGTTCAGCCAGTCCCTGAGCCAGTCCGTGAACTCCCCCAGCTTGAAGAAGTAGTGGAGGCTGTCTTTTCTGATAGGGGGCGATCCACAGATGCTGCAGTACGGGTTGATGAGGTCAGTGGTTTCGTGGGTCGTGTTGCATTTCTCGCAGACGTCGCCGTACTGGTCAGGTGCCCCACAGTTGGGACAAGTCCCCTTGACGTACCTGTCGGGGAGATACCTCTCGCATTTCTCGCAGTAGGTGAGCTCGATCTCCTTCTGGTAGATGTAGCCCTTCTCCTGGAGGCGTTTGAATATGAGCTCGGTGTAGTACCTGTTCTCGGGGCTGTTTGTGGTGTAGTAGCTGTCGAACTCGACAAGGTAATCATCGTAGTCCCGCTTGTGCTCCTTCCACCAGTGGCCGATGAATTCCTCGGGGGTTATCCCCTGCTTCGAGGCGTTGATCTCAATGGGCGCACCGTGGGTGTCATCCGCTCCGCAGTAGACAACGTCCTTGCCCGCCAGCTTAAGGAACCTAACGTAGATATCTGTCTGGATGTACTCCACCATGTGGCCGATGTGAACCGGGCCGTTGGCGTAGATCAGTGCTGATGTTACCAGCGTTTTCTTGGACATGTCTTCTGCCATTATTGGTATCTCCGATATTTTGGTTAGGAATAGAAACCTTGCTTTATATTTGCATGCCCTATAACCGCGGAACTTGATTCTTAACGGAATAAACGCGGTTTACCCCGGCTCATATCTTATTAGAGCCTGCTCCCCTACGGTCTTGGATTCATATGGACGAGATGCCGAACGTCACGTGGTGGGAGGAGACAAAGAAGCTGGGAAGCAAGCCAGGCCTTGAGTCAATCGAGACCCTGCTGAGGCTCCTTGGAAGCCCCCAGGACGAGTACAAGTCAATCCACATCACCGGTACAAACGGGAAGGGCTCGACATCGGCGATAGCAGCCTCTATCCTGCGGGAATCTGGGTACAGGGTCGGCCTTTTCACGTCGCCACACCTATCAAGGTGGGCGGAGAGCGTGAACGTAGACGGCAAGGATATACCCGTCGAGGAAATGGAGGCCATTCTTGGAACTGTTCGCTTAAAGGTAGACGAACTTGAGGGGCTCGGTGTACGCCACCCCACTCACTTTGAGGTGCTGGTGGCCGCGTGTTTCCTCCACTTCATGGAGAGGCAGGTCGATTACGCCGTCATCGAGGTGGGCATGGGTGGCAGGGATGACGCCACCAATGTAATCCCGAGCAGCGTATCAGTCCTCACAAATGTTAGCCTAGAACACACCGCGTGGCTCGGCGGGACAGTCGAGGAGATAGCGCGGGTAAAGTCCGGAATAGTGAGAGAGGGTACGGCTATTGTTACTGCGGCGGCACAACCCGAGGTAATCAACGTCATCGAAACGATTGCCGCCGAAAAAAACAGCGAACTCATCCGAGTCGGGAGGGCCTATGTCCCCATCCCAAGCATGATCGACCTGGGCAGCCAGGGTTTCCACCTAGTGACGCCAAAAGGTCAAATCAATGACCTCAGAATCCCGTTACTAGGGACCCACCAGGTCCTCAACGCCTCATGCGCGGTGGCCGCCGTGCGATATCTCGATGACCCCAAGATCAACGAGGAGGCGATCAGGGAGGGGTTGAAGAAAGTCGTCTGGCCGGGACGGTTCGAGATCGTAGCGTGGAAACCGCTGGTGATTCTGGACGGGGCCAAGGACGCGAGGGCCGCTGAGCGGCTCAAGGAGACCATTAAAACCTTTCTGCCGGGTCTTGATGTCTTCACAATCATCGCCGTCTCCAGCGACAAGGACATCGAGTCCATGGTTCGGAGCCTTGCCGACGTTACAGGGCGCTTCATCATCACCGAGCACAGGGTCAAGGCGAGGACGGCTACGATTGAGCAAATCGAGGAAGCGGTACAGAAAACCGGTGTCCCATACGAGATCGTTGTCCCGGTTCACAGTGCAATAGAATCTGCAAAGGAGATGGCGTTAGAAAGCGACGCTATTCTGATAGCTGGCTCAGTTTTCCTCGTCGGCGAGGCCAGGGAATACTGGTACCCTCACTCCAGCAGATCTGGATAAATCTTCCTGACAGCCAGGATCAGGCTCGTCCCGAATAAGGTCGCACCGATTGATATCGCGACCCTCTCGATTATCGCGATAGGTAGAATCCCCACGAAAATACTGGACGCTGGGTTCAGGAGAAAAATGTAGATCAACCCGCCTAGCATGTGGCCTGTAACTGTGGATGGGAAGCTGCAAAGCAGTACACCCAAGGTGACCGTTTTCCTGTCCTCCGATTTGATCATCTCGCTGATCCTGTCTCTGAAAAACAATATGATCGCCAATCCAGCGTACTGGATCATCGGGTACAGCGGAACCGTCCTTCCTGTCTCGAACACATACCACCCGGCCGTCAAAACTCCCAGCACCCCGGCCGCGCCCATCCACCCTTTCTTGATCCCACGACCAAGCATGGCCGCAATGAAAGCCGAGACAGCCGCAAGCGGGGTGAAGAAGAGGCCGAAACCTCCTCCTTTAAGCATCTTACCCACGACCGCACCGATGAACGCCGCTGTAGGACCATATACCGGGCCTAGCACCAAGCCGTACCCTATCTCCAGCATCCTGACCAGGTCTATGGTAGTCCCCTCCGCCCCTATCATGGGCATCCCAGGCAGCAGGCTGAGCACCGCATAAGCGGAGGCCAGCATAGCGATTAGTGTGATTTTCTTGGTGTTCATTGCTGTCACGCAATGATTCCCTTTGGGGCATTGAATACTTTTCTACTCATTTTCTGAATAGCCGTTACCTCCGAACTTGACAAAGTCTACTTTTGATCACTGGAGATGGATAACCATCAGAAACAGGTATCTAGAGACGCCATGAAATCATAAAACGGTAACTACCAAAAGAAAAAACGGAATAATTTTCCAAGGTTTTTATTTTTCGAAAGAGCTACCGATTAGAAATATTTAAGCATCGCCTGTCGCGATTGAATATGAATCATAATGGCGACCCTCAGTAAACCAACAGAGGAAATGCAATTCATTATCGCCACAGACGTAGGATCAACCACAACCAAGGCCCGGCTCTTCCACAAGAAGGACGGCGAGTGGAGGTTCCTAGTGGCAGGTGAGGCACCAACAACGGTAGAGGCCCCCTACGAGGACGTAACCATGGGGGTACAGAACGCGGTACGAGAGATCGAGGAACTGACAGGACACAAGCTTCTCGCGCCTGAGGGCGGGATGATCATCCCTTACGACGGAGAGAAGGGTGTAGACCTCTATTGCACGACAAGTAGTGCTGGCGGCGGTCTGCAGATGATGGTATCCGGTCTAATCAAATCAATGACAGCGGAGTCAGCCAACAGGGCCGCCCTGGGAGCAGGCGCGATCGTCATGGATGTTATTGCCAGGGATGACGGCAGGCAGACATACCAGAAGATCAGGAGGATCAGAAGTCTGAGGCCGGACATGATACTCATGGCAGGAGGCACCGAT
>JABIBQ010000095.1 GCA_018652685.1 Candidatus Bathyarchaeota archaeon | reverse complement strand
TGAGATGACAGGCAGCAAGGCTTTCGTTAAATCACTTGAAAACGAGGGCGTGGAACATATATTCGGAGTATGAGGCGGGGCGCTTATTCCCATCTGCGATGACTTACTGGACAGCGACATGCGTTTCATCCTAGCTCGACACGAGCAGGGAAGCACACACATGGCCGACGGATACGCCCGCGTCCTCAACAAGGTAGGCGTATGCATCGCCACAAGCGGACCGGGGGCGACAAACGTCGTAACGGGCCTCGCAACGGCACAGATCGACAGCAGCCCAGTGGTGGCGTTCACTGGACAGGTAAACAGGGCCGTAATCGGCACTGATGCCTTCCAGGAGTGCGACATCATAGGCGTCTCGGCAAGCGTAACCAAGTACAACATGCAGGTCAGGGAGCCAAGCGAGATACCTGACGCGGTTAAAAGATCATTCTACATCGCCAACACGGGCAGGAAAGGAGCGGTACTGGTGGACATACCAAAGGACTGCACAACCCTCAGCGGCGAGATGGATTTCAACCCCAAGCTAAAGTTTAGGGGATACAACATCGATCCGACGCCAAAGCCACAGGAACTTGACTGGGCGGCAAAGCTCCTTGTCGAAGCACAGAGGCCAATTATAATGGCAGGTGGAGGAGTCATTGCAGCAGGCGCATCAAACGAGCTCGTAGCTCTTTCAGAGCTGCTGATGGCACCTACCGCCAACACACTCATGGGCAAGGGAGCCTTCCCCAACGACCACCAGCTGAGTCTGGGACTGTGCGGGATGCACGGCTCAAAGGCATCAAACAGCATGGTACCGAAGGCGGATGTGCTGCTGGTAGTTGGATCAAGGTTCAGCGACAGGACAACCGCAAAGGTAGCGGATTTCAACCCCGAGGGCAAGATCATCCACATTGACATTGACAGGAGCGAGGTTGACAAGAACGTCGAGACTGTGACTAAGGTCATCGGCGATGCCAAGCTCGCGCTCAACGGATTATACACGAGGGTACAGGCACTTCAATCACAAGGGAATCCCGTATGGAGTAGCAAGATCGCCCTGTACCGGGAAAACTGGGACGAGGAGCCCAACAAGGCCAGAGGCTTCCTCAGGGCACCCAAGGTAATCAGGGCACTTAGGGACCTGATGCCAAGGGATGCGGTCATCACGACGGAGGTAGGCCAGAACCAGATGTGGGCAGCACTACACTACGACGCATACCTGCCACAGACATTCTTTACAAGCGGTGGACTTGGAACCATGGGCTGGGGATTCCCAGCAGCCATAGGGGCCAAGACAGCGAAACCCGACGTTCCAGTAGTTGACATCGCGGGTGACGGCAGCTTCGGCATGACCGAGAACAACCTGGCGACAGCCGTCGAGGAGGAGCTACCGGTGATCGTGGTCGTGCTCAACAATAACGTCCTGGGTATGGTGGCCCAGTGGCAGAGGCTCTTCTACAATGAGAGGTACAGCGCGGTTAAACTCAAGGGAAACCCCGACTTTGTCAAGCTCGCAGATGCATACGGAGCCGAGGGAGTAAGGACCGAAACCCTTGACGACTTTATGACAGCTGTGAGGCGTGCCATGAAGGCTGATGTACCAACCGTAATCGACGTGCCTATTCACCCCGACGAGAACGTCCTCCCCATGATCCCACCGGGCATGGGGCTGAAAGACACCCTCTGGGAGGCATAAAATGGCGATACAGACAATCAGCTTCATAGTAGAGAACAAGGCAGGAGTCCTGTTCAACGTCACCAACCTGTTCAGGCGAAGAGGCTTCAATATCGAGTCCATCGCGGTAGGCGCAATGGAGAACCCCAGCTACGCGAGAATGACCATACACATCGATGCAGACGCCAAGACCATTAACCAAATGGTCGAACAGCTGAGCAAGATGGTAGAGGTAATCAAGGTAAAACGCCTCGACCCACTGAGAACTATCAGCAGGGAGCTGTTGATGGTGAAACTAAGCACAAGCGACCCCCTCGCGAGGGAGGACGCGCTGCGTCACATCAACAACCAGCATGGGTTGGTTCTCGACATTGATGATGAGAGCATCATGGCCGAGGTCACCGGAGACCCCGAGGAGCTGGATAAATTTCTCGAATATGTTAAAAGCATCGGCATCGTGGAGATGTCACGAACAGGTATCACCGCCCTTGAGAAAGGACGGCTCAAACTATAACGGTGAAAAAAATGAAAG
>JABIBQ010000021.1 GCA_018652685.1 Candidatus Bathyarchaeota archaeon | reverse complement strand
TCTCCTTGAGCTTTTTTAGGTGGACTTTTGCAAGTGCCCTGCTAATGCCTACGTTTTTCGCTACCTCGCTGAGGTAGTTCTCTCCTTTGGTTAGCTCCATGAGAATCCTGATTCGTGTAGGATGACCCAGCGCAGATAGTTTCTTCGCCAAGTCCTCTATATTCATCAAACCCGATTCCTCGTAATTCCTTCATGCCATGTAATCATTTGATTACATATATACCTTGGGGTTACGAGTCACATTTTTTCCCAAACGAGGTGCGAGCTGAGCTGCATGCCCCCAACAAGCTGCAACGGAGTGCTCAACGTTAGCCTCTCCCCATCAAACTTGTAAAACCTTTCCTGTCTGTCCCCTATCCAGTTGGGGAACAGGCTGACCTCGATGTTGTGGAAGACGCTGGACCCCTCCACCTCGTACTTCCCGCTATAAGAAATATAGCCGTTCAAAGCCTCCACCTTCTCCTCGACAGTCCCGCCCCTGATATCTCCCGATGCGAACTCGGATCTGCCCTCTTTCATGAACGCCACCGACATGTACCCGTCAGTGCTGTAGATGATATAGCCCGTCCTTGAGCCCCTCCTGTGGAGGCTGCCGTCCTCCTTCTTGGTCTCCACCGAGGCCAGGCGCCACGTACCGAAAAAGTCCTCATTAGACAAATCAATCAATGAAAATATGATACAACTCTGGATAAGAGTTGGGGAAATTAGTTGTTGGGGATAGCGAGAAGCTCGCTCTTCCTCACACCTACGTGGCGCAGAGCACAGACATTCTTCGCCTCGTTGTAGACATCGGACGCAAGCTTGCCTAGTACCATCTCGTGTGCCAGCTGGTCGAAGGTCAGGTTCTCTGCCTTGTCCTCGACGATGGCCGTCATGATCTTCCTGATGGCGACCTCCTTGGTGGTCTGGATCCTGCGCTGGGTCATCGCAGTAACGACGACCTTGACCCTGTAACCGTCCTTTGTGTATACCCTGAAGAATCCGTCTACCTTTGTGCTACGCCTGCGAACCAGGCTCCTTAGGTAATCACGGAGATATTCATGGCCTTTGAATACTGTCCGGGCGGTATGTCCCTCGATCTCATCGACCTGGAAGTACATTTTCATGTACTCTTGACTAAAGTCGCCCGTAATTGCTGCGAGAGTGGTCTCAAAGACCCTGCCATCGACCTTTTCTGGGTCGTCACTGGGGGTCTCTCCTACCTTGGTCTCGCCGAAATAGCGTGGAAGAATGATGTCGTACCATTCTTTTCTACGCCATTTGTCCCTTGTTGCCCTGGACAATGTGTCATTAATCTCCTATTTCAGTGACTACTCCATGCTCCTCAATCATATATAGGTTGTGAAAGAGCTGACTCGAAACCACTATTCCACGTCCCCTGTAGCCGTTCCCCTATTTGATACTCACAATAATCGTCAACGATGCCCCCTATGGCATTGAAACTATGGAATGTGTTCAGGCTGGCGTCCACATCAAGTACTGAGGAGTTTGGTGAGGGGCGTGGAGCGTGGTGCAATGAAGATACTGGCCACGTGGATCAAGGAATTCGACAAGGTAACTTGCATCTAAACCCCCCATCCATCTTAATATTTAAATATTATAATATATTGATATAGTTCATCGGTTCCGAGCAGTACGAGGAACGAGACAGTGAACAACAATGGCAATAGAACTAATCAACCAGATGATGACCTCGGGTATTGATACCCTGGTCGAGTACCTGACCGCGCACGTAATGCTGTGCCTGGTCCCGGCTTTCTTCCTATCAGGAGCATTCAACGCATTGATCCCGACTTCAACCATATTCAATTACATGGGAGACAGCGGGAACAACACAAAGAAGGGCATTGCGTACATGTTCGCGGCCACTAGTGGACTGATTATCGAGGTCTGCAGCTGTACCATCCTTCCCCTTTTCGCCGGGATATGGAAGAAAGGCGCGGGATTCGGCCCCGCCATCGCGTTCCTCTTCGCGGGGCCTGGGATAACCCTACTCTCAACACCCCTGACTGCAAGCGTCCTCGGCACAAGGTTCGCCATGATAAAGCTGGCCCTGTCCATCGTCATGGCAATAGCCATTGGACTAGCCATGGAGCTGACCTTCAAGGACACCATCGACCCATCATCAAGGTCAGGGTTCTCAATGGCAGACGAGGAGCCAACCGAGAGAACTACACTCCATAGCGTACTCTTCTTCAGCGCGCTAACCCTGATCATGATAGCTGGAACCGCTCCCATTGGGCTGCCACTGAAGCTGACACTAGTGGGGCTGTTCTCGGTTCTAACCGCCTACCTTGGCCTCAGATACTACAACAGGGATGAGCTAGGCTCCTGGATGGGGGAGACATACGAGTTCGTGAAGATGATATTCCCCGTCTTACTGCTGGGCGTCTTCGCGTCAGGAGTGATGAAACCACTTATACCCGAGACTCTCATCGCCAGCCTGACAGGGCAGAACACCATCCTGGCAAACGCTATTGCGGCGTTGTTCGGTACAGTAGCCTACTTCCCGACACTGGTGGAGGTTCCTGTTGCAAACATGTTCATGGAGCTAGGGATGCACCCCGGGCCATTGATGAGCTACCTGCTGGTTGACCCCGGTGTCTCGCTACAGACCCTTCTCGTGGTGAACACCATCATCAAGCCCAAGAAAACCGCTGCCTACGCGCTGTACATGCTGGGCTTCGGAGTACTGGCAGGCTATCTATACGGAATATTTCTTGTTTGAGGTAAATGAAATGGAGATAAAAATACTGGGCACTGGGTGCCCGAAATGTATGAAACTAGAGGCAATGGTAAAGACCGCTGTTTCCAAGCTGGGGCTTGACGCCGAGATAACCCACGTCACGGATATCGACAAGATTCTGTCATACGACGTGATGATGACGCCCGCCCTCGTGGTTGACGGCGTAGTAAAATTATCCGGTAAATTGCCCTCAGAGACTGCGCTGGAGAAGTTTCTCCAGTAACCCCATTTTTAAAAACTGTATTTCTTCGCGATCTCCTTGGAGACCTGAACTCTCATGTCATCATCGATGGTGTCGATGAGAGTGTATATGTGCCCATCAACGACCTGATAGAAGGTCTTGGTGCCCTCCTTCCTAGACATTATCAGACCCGCCTCCTCCAATAGCTTCAGGTGTCTTGACACTGTTGGCTGGGACTGGGCGATCAATGGTATGATCTCGCACTGGCAGTTCTCCCCTGACCTCAGTATCTCGATGATCTTGAGGCGGTTTGCGTCGCCGATAACCTTGAATATCCTCGACTTGAATTCTAGAATCTTATCGTCAGGTAGAAAGAGACTCATCAAGCAATCTCGATATATCTAAATATTTAAATGATTGCGAAAATCAGAGGGCTTCTCTGATTATCCGCTCAATGACGCGGTGGTCAGGAAGCTTGCCGTTGTATTTCACGACCCCATTAACTACCACTGCTGGAGACATCAGTATCCCGTATTTCTCGGTAACCTCTTCGGACATGACATCCCGCTTAATGATCTCCACGCTTATCCCCTCCGCCTTCAGCTTCTCGGCTGCCCTCGTGGCGTTCTCCTCAAGCTTCTTACATCGTTTACATGGGGGAACCATGCCTAGGCACTCCACTACTACGCTCATTTCACGGCATCCTCGATGGCCATTTCTGCTGCCTGGATACAGCTGAGCATGTCGTCCAGAGTCGCCACCAGGCTCCCGATGCTCCTTTCTGTATGGACCTCTATCTCAAGAACGGTTCCTTCCACCACCGTGATTATGTGCATCCCATCGGGGACATTCAGGTTGTCAGGCGTGATCGCCTTCTGGATCGCCTTCGCGGTGTCGGCGTCTCCATAATCAATCTCGATCACAGTCTTGCTAGACTCTGGCATGTCTGGGTATAGTTGAATCTTCTATAAAGTTGATACTATTACTCATACGCGTTCAGGGTTTTCTCGACGAGTCTGTTGACGTTCTCAAGGAACTCCCTTTCCTTGTTCCGGGGGATGTATGCTCCGGCGGCTATGTCGTGTCCGCCGCCGCCGCCGCCGACTGCCTCGGCTGCCTCTTGCATAATGATCCCCATGTGGAGTCCCGCCTTGACAAGTTCGTCCAGCCCCCTGGTGGATACCTTGAGCTGGTCGTCTTCAGTGAACGCGGTTGCTACGATGGGCTTCTTTGCTTTCAGTATCCCCTGGCCCAGAAGGACTCCTGAGACCACGCCTATCACGGTGTCGTTCACCTTGTTCTCGGCGGTGATGACATAGATATGCTCCTGCTCCTCAACCTTGTCCTGCATCTGGACCCAGTCAAGAGCCTTTGCGATGGTTATCCTGTAACCCGCTAAGACTTCCTGTGCCTCGATCATGGCGTCCCCTCTATCCCCCAGGCAGACGCTGAGGCCGACGCCTGGCTTTCCCATCCTACCGCACGCGTTGATTAAGCTCCCGAACTCCCTGCCACCCCTGAGAGGAGTGCTCTGCTCCTCCAGCTTGAAAGTGTAGATAGTCCCGATGAGCTGGTGGATGGCGCTTGAGTCGCATCCACTGCTTACCATATGGTTGCTGAGTGCGCTGAACAGGTTGGTCCTCTCGTCATCTGTGAGGTCAGCCAACGCCTTCAGTTTGTCCCCTTCGAGTATCTCAATCCCTATCTCCTTGAGGAACGCAACGCTGTTGCTCTCGTTCCCGCTCAGCCCAGGGATATAGGGCAGTGTCGTGTACGCTATCGCTTTGGCTATTGGCCTGGTCTCGTACCCGTAGAAAATGAGGCCGACATGTTTTTTGAGCATGTTTTTATCAATGGCGTCCTGCTCGATGATGCTGTTCAGTCCGAATAGTGATTTCCTCTCCCCGCTGTCCTGCTGGTCGCCAAGTGCGCCTAGCAGTCCCAGGCAAGCTAGGTTCACGTTCGCTGGGTCAAGTGCTTTTGCAAAGAAGTAGCACACGCCGGAGGCCGCTATCTCCCTCGCCCCATCGACCCCATGTAACATAGGGCTTACGTGGATTATGTTGTTTGCCTCGTACTCCACCGGCATGTGGTGGTCAAGTATTATGATGTCCTGCTTCAGGGTCTCCGAAATGGACTCCAAGTAGGCTGAGCCAAAGTCGCTGAAAACAATGAGGTCCGGGCTCTCCTCCGCGAGCCTCGCGATGAGCTTTTCGTCTAGCTTCTTCTCGCTGCTGATCTTGAACCTGGCCCCCATGCGGACGGCGCAAGCCGCCAGAATGCCACCGCTGCTGAGGCCGTCGGCGTCGTTATGAGTTACCAGCCTGATGTAGGAGCCCTTCTCGACGTGGTTGGTGAAAAGGTTGGATGCAGGAATAATAGAATTGAAGAAATTGTCCGAGTTGGACATTTTTAGATTATATGGTTACGATTTCTCGTCGGTGGTTCCAATCTCTTGGAAGCTGGCCCTTCTTCTTGTAGTACCGTGTAACCCTGTAGATCATGCTCTCGGTGAGCTGGTAACTCCTCTTGTTACCATAGTCTTTGGGGTTGCGGTCAAGATGTCTCTTGAGCCTTGTTGACCTGATCATCATATTGTAAAGGTCCTCTGGGATCTCTGGAGCTAGTCCCGCCTCCTCTAGGACCCTCTTGATTCCCATGCCCGCGATGGGCTTTACGAGTGGGATTCCGTGAATGTCTCTGAGAATGTTCCCTATTTGTGATTGGGTTCTGCCCTCACGTGCTAGATTGATGATGAGTGCCTTAACCTCGTCGGGCTGGTAGACAACCCAGTTTGGGGGCCTCTTGCTGACTGGCCTAGTACTCTGGCCGCCGCCCCTCATTGTTGATAGTTTCCCAACCATTACAATTTTCTCCGGATGCTCTAGTCTTACACTCGCTTCCCTTATTAAATGTTTATACCTATGCAGATTCTGACCATTTTTCAAATTTATTATTGAGGGCGGGGTGGAATAGTTTCATACTTGGGAGAATGGACGCGAGGAGATAGAGTTGAACAAGCACTTGGCTGCGAGGTGGGCAGCCCCGGACAGCGACCTGATAGCGATGGCAAACCAGATGGACGAGGTTATCATGCTCCAGGGCGGCGACCCCGACATTGACACCTCTCAGAATATCAAGGACACGTTGACCCGAGCCATGGAATCTGGCAAGACCCATTATCCACCCACTCATGGCGTGCCCGACCTCAGG
>JABIBQ010000071.1 GCA_018652685.1 Candidatus Bathyarchaeota archaeon | reverse complement strand
CCCCTAGTCGAGCGAGCCGAGGGTATATACATCGAGGACCCTGACGGGAATGTGTTCATCGACCTGATTTCAGGCAGGTGTATCACAAATACAGGCCACAGTCACCCGAGGGTCATAGAGGCGATCCAGAAACAGCTATCAAGAGGCTTTCACTGGCAAACAGTCGAGATGTACTCGCTTGCTGACAGGCTCGGCGAGATGACCGGACTGAACCCGTGCCAAGTTTACTGGAGCCAGGCGGGGAGTATGGTTAACGAGTTCGCGATCAAGGCAGCGAGGAGAATCACCAGAAGACCAAACATAATCAGCTTTACAGGGAGCTACCACGGCTCAAGCATGGGGGCAATCAGCCTCAGCGGCTACGATCCTGCAATGACGAGACATTACAGCCCAATTCTGCCGGGAATTTTCCACGCCCCATACGCCTCCTGCTACAGATGCCCGTTCAAACATGACGTAGAGACTTGCGACTTAGCGTGCCTTGACTACATCAATGACGTGATGTTCAACACATACGTTGCCCCAGACGAGGTGGCCGCGGTTTTCGTGGAACCTATACAGGGCGACGCGGGTTGGCATATTCCACCTGACGGTTGGCATCAGGGACTGAGAAGGATATGCGATGACCACGGCATCCTTCTTGTTGTTGACGAGGTTCAAACTGCCTTTGGTAGGACAGGTAAATGGACGGCAATGGAGCACTGGGGTGTTCAGGGAGATATTGTGCTTCTCGGCAAATCAATGGCAAGCGGAGTCCCATTGAGCGCGGCGATTCTCTCGAAGGACATACTGGAGTCAACGGACTCGGAGCCGATCCCAATCCACGCCCAGAGCTTCAGCGGGACACCCCTAGGGGTAGCCGCCACTCATGCAACAATGGACGTGATAAGAGACGAAAAGTTGTGCGAGAACGCCGAGAAAATGGGCGAATATATAATGAAACGGTTAATCGATCTCATGGAGACGTACCAGTGTATCGGAGATGTACGCGGACTGGGGCTTCTCCTGGGCGTCGAGATAGTGAAAAACCGGGAGAAGAAGACACCGGATCCGGAGATGGCTAGTAGGATATGCGGTGAGGCGTTCAAAAGGGGGCTGTTCGTGCTCAACATGGGTAGCTACGGAGGCAAGGCATTGAGGATAGCCCCGCCGCTAATCATCAATGAAGAGCAGGTCGATAAATCACTAGAAATCCTTGAAGAATCAATGAGAGTCGCTCAGGGATTATAAGCCCTGATGTAGTCCTCGGTAGCTGCCAAGTAATCCTCGATATCCTTCTCGGTGTGTGGGCTGCTGATCCAGCTGTGACTAACCGTGGGACTCAGATAGATGATACCCGACTCAAGCATGTGTCGAAAGTACGCCCTTGTAGCCGGGATATCGTTCCTTGCCGTATCACCTGCGTTCAAAGGCTTGTCTTTCTGGAAATGGATTCCAAACGTTGAGCCTACGCCTGTTACAGAGACTGGTATATCGTGCCTTTCGAAAATCTCTTGGAGTCCTTCCCTCATCTTTTCGCCTAGGGAATCGATGTGCCTGTGAATGCGGCCAGTCTCAAGGGCATCGATAGTTGCGGATCCAGCAACCATGCTGATTGGATTCCCAGTGAAGGTTCCACCGTGGGCACTCCTCTTCTCGGGGTCTGGATACTTGTTGTGGTCGATCATTTCCATGATCTCGACGGGGCCGCAGAAGGCTCCGACGGGGAATCCCCCGCCTATCACTTTACCCATGAAGGTCAGATCGGGCTTAACGCCGTAGTAACCCTGGGCACCACCTGTACCAAGCCGAAAGCCCGTGATTACCTCATCGAATATGAGAAGTGTGTCAGTATCGTCACATATTTCCCTGAGACCCTCAAGATAACCAGGCTCAGGAGTGAGGAAACCAGCAGCACCCATCACCGGCTCAAGGACGATACAGGCTAATTCATGATCCTTGGCCATCTTCTCGGCTGCTTCCAGGTCATTGTATGGCACCGCGTATGTGTCCTCGATCACCTTGCTGTTGAGCCCCGCTGACTCTGATCTCCCATACGGCTGGCCGACGTACGCATGGAGGCTGTCGTAACCCCCGTGCCAACCTCCCTCGATCTTCAGCATCTTGTCCCTGCCAGTGTAGGCTCGCGCCAGCCTAGTCCCATACATGTTTGCTTCGGTTCCGCTGCTGGTGTACCTCACCATATCGGCAGATGGGACGTGTTTGACTATCCTCTCAGCCAGCTCTATCTCATGCTCGTGGCTGAACCCGTAATGTGTCCCGTAGGGGAGCTGTTTCATAACGGCATCGATGACGACATCTGGTGCATGCCCCAGGATCAACGCGCCGTGCCCAACCCAGTAATCAGTGTACTCGTTGCCGTCAACGTCGGTTACGGTGACACCCTTTGCCTTCTTCAGGTAGAA
Source organism: Candidatus Bathyarchaeota archaeon (assembly GCA_018652685.1). Classification (GTDB taxonomy): domain Archaea; phylum Thermoproteota; class Bathyarchaeia; order TCS64; family TCS64; genus RBG-16-57-9. The sequence continues at coordinate 58,015 of JABIBQ010000071.1, read as the reverse complement.
CGGGTATGGCGGTAACGCCCTGATTCCGTAGCTCACACCCGCGGGTAGTACCCGGTTCGCTCTCTTGTAGAGCCTCCTGGAGTTTGATGTGCGTTCCTCATAGCCTGTCATCGATGATACCCGTGAAATACTCCACGTTTTTTGTATAAAGGTGAGGCGGTGTTCAGTGTAGTTTAAACCGTAGTAATACATTCTACGCCCCGTGAAGCCGGAGAATATCACCGACACCATCGTCCAGCTCAAGGTACCCATGTCAAGGAACCCGCTGGGCAAGACATTCAGCTACCTGCTCAAAGAGTCCAGGACACTCATAGACACAGGCGTGCCCTCCGAAGAGGCGTACACCGGGCTCAGCGACCAGCTGGAGCCATATGGACTCAAGCCAAAGGACATCGAGCGCATAATCATAACCCACCTTCACAATGACCACATCGGGCTCGCCCAAATACTCCAAGAAGACGGGATTGAGATATGGGCAGGCTCAGCTGCCAAGGAGAGGCAGGAGATGATGGTCAACGAGTGGGACAACCTCTACGAGAACACACTCAAGGAACTGGACCTCTTCGGCGGACAACAGTACAAGCACAACATCACCAAGAACAAGTACGTCTTCAAGAGCGACGTAAAACCCATGCAGATCGACAGGTATCTCGCTGACGGTGAGAAGTTCACCCTGGGTGACCTTGACCTTGAGGTGATATGGACACCCGGCCACAGTTACGAGCACATCTGCCTACTCAACCAGAAGAACAGAATCCTATTCAGCGGCGACCACGTGCTACCAAAGATCACAAGCCACGTTGCCCTCCACAGCTACAGAGACCACGACCCACTTGGAGAGTACCTGTCAAGCCTTGAAAAGATACAGGACGTAGACGTGGACACCATCCTACCCGGCCACGAGTGGACATTCAACGACCTCAAGCCCAGGACCCAGCAACTCATGACTCACCACAGGAACAGGCTGGACGAGATGAAGGAGACCCTTGAGGACGGCCCCCAAACAGTCTACGACGTGGGTAGCAAGGTTCACTGGGACAGCAGGCCATGGCCAGTAATGACATTTTGGACAAAGAGGATGGCAGCCACTGAGACCTTCGCTCATCTATTTTATTTGGAGAAAATGGGTGAGGTCAAGAGGGAGACCAGAAGGGACACCTGGTATTTCAGCCTACCATAGGATCAAAAACCCATATTTTCGCATGAAAATTATTCTAAGTCTACATTGAATAGTCCAAGGAAATTACGTTATAGCGCGCGCGTCCAGAATCTGAACGGCCCTAACGGCTATCTTTATCTCATCTTCAATACTCTGCTGGACTTTGTCAGCGAGTTCCCCGGTTTTCTCACCTAGCTTCATCTCTCTCTTACCTGTTCCCTTGAAGAGATTCCCATCTACGGTACAGATAGCGCCTGCCCTTACACCTCTTATCCCTGCGAGGGTGAACATGAGACTGGCTTCCATCTCGATACTGAGGACGTTTGCCTCGCCGAACATGCGTAATACCTCGTTATTTCCTCCGTAGTAGGCGTCGCTGCTGATTATGATGCCTGGGTGTACCTTGATTCCCAACTCGTCGGCAGCCTGCAGAAGGGCATTAACTACTTGATAGCTGGCCACTGCGGGGTACTCGGTGGCGATGTAGGTTTTGCTGGTTCCTTCCCAACGTACAGCAGCCGTTGCGACCACGATATCTCCGCTATCTAAGTGTGGGACAAGGGCACCTGTCGTTCCTACTCGAATGAATGTGTCTGCTCCAAGGTTCATGAGCTCCTCCATCGCGATTGCAGTTGTCGGACAGCCAATACCAGATGATGTTGAGGTGATCGAGATTCCCTTGGTTTCACCTGTATAAGTTATGAATCCTCGGTACTCTGCTTTCTTCTCCGCTGAATCGAACTGTTTCGCTATCCGCTGGACCCTAGTGGGGTCTCCTGGCATCAAAACGTACTTCGCTACATCATCGATACCGCACATAATATGGGGCTGGATTCTCTTGCTCAATGAAGACTCACTGGTGCTGAATTGTCTCTTGGGTATAAAACCGATACGACAACGCCGTATCGGGTTCAATTATCTTTTGAGAATATCCCCCCTCCCGAAGTGGGAGGAGGGCTCTTGGGGGAGTGTTATCGCCAGACCTTGATTCCACGTTCGTGGAGGTACTGGGCTGCCAGCTCTGCTATGTCTGGTCCCTTGAATGGGATCTTCAGGCTCTTTACTTGACCCATTATGTCACGGTAGTTGATCTCCAGTGGCTTTCCTGCCTTCTGGAACTCGTCTAGGATAGTCTGAGCGACCTCCTCTGCTACCCTGAACTTTGGACTCAACATCTTGTAGTGAAGCTTCAATGCACTACTCACCTCGTCCGGTGAAGCCGTATCAATGGCCCATACCGTTGGCCTCGGACCGCCCTTGCTGCGCTTGACCTTGCTCACCTTTAAAGCGGGGACCAGGACGTTCATGGCACGTAACCTCTTGAGGGCCCGGTAAACCGTTGCCTCTGGCATGTTCAGCTCACACTGTAGCACCCACGCGGTAGATGCACCGTGGAGACAGAAGTAGAGGAAGGTTTCGCTGACCGCGCCGCTAGTGAAGATCTTTTCGCTAAAACTCATGAGCTCCTGAATGTTCTTCAGAGTGGTTGCAAGGTCGTTTTTCTCGTTGAGAAGTAATAATTGCCGGAATACATCTACATATTTGCCGAAGTTAGCATTCCTTACACCCGATTTGGCTACCGAGCGATTTTTATTCTTGTTTATTGTTTTATCTAGGGCTACCGTGCTTGACACTTAATCTAACTCCGGGGCCCCTTTCGGGGCAAGATGTTTACAGCCCCGATATGCTTATAAGTATACTTGATAACAAGTAAACTTGTAAACAAATAAACTGGTGATACAGTTAACATGCCACGAAAAACAGTAGCCATAAGGGGATTAGACACCGAGCTTTACACTGAAGTTTACTCTATGGCCAAAAAAGATGGCAAAAACGTGGCTGACTTAGTTAACAAGGCACTTGATCAATACATCAACAATGATGGATCTGAATCTGTCGCAGTTTTACATGGCGGTGTACTAGCTAATTCCGCTGAATTCATTCTTGCCATCGACGATGACGGTGAAATAAGCCTATCCAAGGAGGATATAAAGGAAATAGCCATAGAAATGGGTCCTTTCGCCATAGAGAGTAATGGAAACCTAACTTTTGAGAAAGACGTTGATAAAAACGCTTTACAGCAAATCTCCAGAATAACTGTTAAGGCAGGTAAAGTTAAGGTTCCAAGGGCAGCGTATGCACAATTCCTAATAAAGTGCAAAATACAAGGAAAACTCGACAAGTATTGAGATCGTTTCTAGGGTAGCAGTAGGGGTTCAAGACAGAAGCTTCGAACCATTCCAGCGAGAGGAAGGGGATCTTACTCTACAGACAAGCCTTTGGTGTACACGTTTACATGTATCAGATTTGTTTGACTTCAGGCTCGCCCCAATCATCGTAGAATGCCATGACGCTGGTATAAACATTGTAATCAATTCTCAAGGACTGGGAGATGGAAGGCGTCATCCTTGGCGGTGCCGCTTTTGCCGGGTTCATCGTGGTGGACGTGAAATATGTTTACAGAGAGATCGGGAAGCCCATAATCGGCTACATGTCCAAGTACTCTGACATGGATACCACCATGAAGGCGCCCAGAAACCATTTCCCTGCTTAGAGGGAGAGGTGGAGGGGGTACGAAGCATAAGATTGGATAAACGAGCTTAAAATCAGGAAGTACCGATCAAGCTACTTTGAGATAGTAGGTGGATTAGTCGAGTTCGCTGAGAACGTCCTGGAGGAATAGGCTATCCAAGACAGGATACCAGAGGCTTAGAGACTCGCGGATATTACAGCAAAAGATACTAGTTCAGTCTTTCAAGGTCCAGCGGGAACTGGTCGTGGGTCTTGAGGTTAAACACAGATAGGACCCCGGGGGTGGGAACTAATTTCATCCTCTTCTGATATGGCGTTTGATCTTGGAAGCTGCCTGCTGAAATCAAGGTCACTCCCTTGTATTTCTTTGACTCGTATATGTGGATGTGGCCCATCAACACCACGTCGGGGATGTGCTTCATTACAAGCCGGTCAACTTGTTCGGGGGCAATTGGCGTTGCTCCCCCGTATGAAGGCGCTATGTGCCTGCATTTGAGGAGCAGCTCAATTGCATTCACCGGGTTCGCGAAATCTTGACCAGGAGTGGAGCCTAGGATGTCAGTAAGCGAACTACCGTGTGCGACTAAAACACGGACGGTGTTTAAATCAATATAAACTGGATTGGGTGCCATGATCACATTTGGGTTAGCGTAAAGCGATGGTGCATAACTCTCTGGGATGACTGGCTGGGGGAGACTTCTCCTCACGGCGTCGTGGTTGCCTGGTATGATGATCGTTTCTATGTGGTCCGGGAACCTGGCGATGAGCTTCGCGGCCTCCTCGTATTGAGCCTTCTGGGTGGGTATAGTGAGCTCGTCAAGCTGGTTCGGATATATTCCAATCCCATCAACAAGATCCCCTGCAATCACGACGTACTTCACGGTGGAAGCCAAGTCTTTACTGGGCTGCGGGCCGAGATCTTGGTTGAGCCATCTGAGGAATTTCTCGAAAAGGTCGTCCCTGAAGTGAGTGCTACCGATGTGCACGTCACCGACAAAGACAACTGACACCGGGTCATTGCTCCTGTGGATATTGTGCATCGGTATATCAGGCCAGTAGAGCTCGTTGGCCACCATCATTTTCTCCCTGAAACGGGTGCCCTCAATGCAAATCACCTGGTCCAAGAGAATCTCTAACCCCTTCTTGAGATTGTCCTCGCCGCTGACCATTACTTGGGTCGTGGTATCAATGTCCTCAAGATCCAAGAACAGGCGGTTGTTCCTCGCGCTCTTCTCCGTGACTATTCCAATAGTTTTGAATTTGGTCTTCAGTGGAAGTTTCAATGCCTGGGCTAACGGGATTGCATCTCTGAGGTCCGGGCGCTGCTTGATGATCGACTCAAGCTGCTTGAACCTGCTGTTGAAGTAGTCGATGTACCCGTTTGAGTTTCCTATTGATTTGGTCATCGGAGGTAAGATTAGATCAAGCACGTTCACTGACTTTTTAGCCAGGATCGGCTTCATCGGTTTGTTTACCTCAGGTTTCTTTGCGAGGAATTCGGCGTCGATTATGAAAATATTGGACTGTCTATAGGCTCTCCTGATAGCTTCTTCCATCAACTGGATTGCCTCCTCAACGGGCATTTCGTTCAGGAGAGTGAAGGCGTCAGGGGTTAGCTGATAGCCCGCCGCCATCGCCTTCTGCACTACTGGAAATAGTTCCTCAGACAGCATTTGGTGTTTACTTCGCCTGTATTACGTAATCTACACGTGCAGGTGCAAAGGTCTCGATGATGATAGCGGGCTCATCACCCGTTGTCTCGAACTTGTGCTCCTCGTGTGGTGAGAGGAACCAAGCTGCCCCGACTATCGCCTTGACTTCCTTGTCTCTTGTGGATAGGGTTCCTGCTCCTGAGATTAGTGTGCCCATCTGTTCGTGGGGGTGTTGGTGCCAGTCAACGACTGACCCGGGATTGATTACAATGTAACATTGTGTGGCGTGCATACCGTTCCCGATTATTCGGATGTCTACTCCTTCAATGGGCTCAAAGCGTGGTGCTTCATCCCAACTAGTTGGTTGAACCATAGAACAGTTTAGGGGTACTATACTATTTGAAGTTAGAGACCTAGTGAGAGATCCTCGTTTTGCTCAAGGATAAGTTCTCTGATCTCCTTGCGGATGCTGTACCTGTATGGCATGCTGCTAGTGTTCCTATCAATGAAGCCCTTTTCATAGAGCTTCTTAAGCAGTCTAGCGGTGTGCTCACGGGTCTTGCTGATGACGTCCTTAATCTCGGGCACCGTTCCTTCTCCAAGGTCAACTATCATTTTGAGGACGTCCATCTCGGTCCCGGTGATCTGCTGGAGGATATTATTTCCCTCTACCGGTATCGGGGCCGTAACGGGAGTCTGTTGGACAAGTCTCGGTTGGGCGGCTATCTTTTGCAAATCCATACGCATGGCCTCTATACTTGTTTCTATGCCGTCAACTCGGTCGGAGAGCTCCATAACCTTCTCAAGTCCCTTCAGTGTGGCGTCTCCCGTCCCGCGCCCCGAGTTCATTGCCTCTCCGGCCATATATTTTGCCTGTAGTGCTTCACGCTCAATTCTGTCAAGCTCAGATTCCATCCTTTTGACCTGTCTAGTGAACCCTGAGCTGATGTTCCGAACAGAGTCCTTGCTGTCCTCGTACTCTGCTTGGGCCATAACGACTCGCTGGTACACTATATAACTGCCGACAATCATAACTACGAAAAGGGACAGAGTGGTGAACAGCATTTCCATTGGGCTACCTGATATGACAGGTGGAGACAGGTTAATTACAGTATCGAAAATGGGAACCATCCAGAGAACCCTCTCTAACTTGTTATCAGGAAAACAATCACGTATTGTTTGGATTGTTTACTTGTTTACATGATAATTCCCAGACTTAGTGTTTAAATTACACAGTTCAACTAGAACTTGATACCCCTTGAGCAGAAAGATCGAGGCAAGGATCAATATTACGGGTAGGGTACAGGGCGTCGGTTTCAGGCCTTTCATCTACAGGATGGCAGCCAGGAACGGTCTTCTGGGATATGTTATCAATCTGGGTGACGCAGGCGTCGAGATCATAGTCGAGGGTACTGAGGACGCGGTCTCTAGGTTCTTGAAGGATGTGAGAGAAAATGCACCGGAAGTATCCGATATTGAGGACTTATTTCACTCATTCAGTCCATTCATGGGAAGGTTTGACCGTTTTATAATCCACAAGAGCAAGATCTCGGATAAAGTTGCATCAGGCATCTATCCACCTGACATCGGGATCTGTCCGGAATGCCTCAGGGATATGGATGACCCAAATGGAAGATGGTTTGAGTATCCGTTCACTGCCTGTGCCTGGTGTGGGCCGAGGTTCACCTCAGTCAAAGCCCTCCCATATGACAGAGAAAGGACTCATATGCACAACTTCCCAATGTGCAAGCACTGCGAAAAGGACTACTATGATCCCTTAGACAGGCGGTTCGACGCCCAGGGTATCACTTGCCATATATGCGGTCCCAAAATGAGTCTCCACAATGCGTCAGGCGAAATTATCGATTCAAGGGAGCTGTTCACGGAAACCGCAAAGCTTCTCATGGAAGGTAACATAGTAGCAGTCAAGGGTATAGGTGGCATACACCTTGTTTCTCTAGCTACCCAGGACGATGTTCTGGAGGAGTTCAGACGCAGGAAGGATCGTAAAAATCAGCCATACGCGTTAATGTCTCCCGATTTGACCTCGATCAGGTCTTTTGCATTAGTTGACAAACTAGAGGAAAGGCACCTTCGTGACTGGAAAAGACCGGTTGTAATACTGAGGAAGAGGTATGGGGTGATCTCGGACTTGGTGGCGCCTGGGTTAAACACTGTTGGCGTGATGTTGCCATACACAGGCATCCAAACGATGCTTTTCAAGCGATTGAATGAACCTGCATTGGTCATGACCAGCGGAAATAGGCGGGGATTGCCTATGGTAATAACTAATGAAGCGGCTTTCGATGAACTTGGAGGTTTGGCAGATTACTTCCTACTTCACAATCGGGATATTATCAACAGGTCAGATGATTCGGTCCTTCGAATTATACATGGAAAAACGGCGTTCACACGTAGATCGCGAGGATACGTGCCAGATCCAATCGATATCCCAATAAGAAAAGGAAGTGGAATCGCACTGGGAGCGGAACTGAGGAACGCTGCTGCAATTGGAATAAACGGCAAGGCATTCATGACGCAGTACTTGGGAGATATAACGAGCCTTGAAGGCGTTGAGTCAGAGAGAAAAGCAGTTCAAAGCATGCGTGATCTTTTGAATATCACATGTAATCCTGATGTGATGGCCTGTGACCTCCACCCAAGCTATATGACATCACAAATAGCCGAAGTGATGTCACAGGAAATGGAAGTTCCACTTGTAAAATCACAGCACCATCATGCCCACATCACATCAGTAATGGCGGAAAACGGTATCAAGGACGAAGAAGTTCTAGGAATCTCATTAGATGGTGCCGGATACGGTGATGATGGGCAAATTTGGGGCGGAGAAGTACTAAAATCGACATATTTAGACTATAAACGGGTCGGTCAGTTGGAATATATCCCAATGCCGGGAGGTGATTTGTGTGCATATTACCCATACAGGATGTTGATTTCATCACTCTCAAAAAGGGTGTCTGATGATGAAGTTCGTGACATCACACTAAATCACATAGACTTGGCATTACCTTACGGCTCACAAGAACGTGACATCATACTAAATCACGCTCGAAGAGAGGGAGTTCTTATGACATCCAGTGCAGGAAGATTTTTAGACTCTGTTTCCGCGCTCATCGGTACATCCCTCAACAGGACGTACGAAGGGGAGCCAGCAATGTTGTTGGAGGATATAGCCACTAAGGGTAACCCGGATTCAATCAAATATGAACCTGATATTCAACTAATAGACGATAAATATGTACTTAATACGTCTAATGTTTTGTATAATCTACTAATTAATAGAAATAAGCATAAAAAGGAAGATATAGCAGCTTACAGTCAAAAATATTTAGCTTATGGCCTTACAGACATAGTGAAAATGCTCCAAGATTCAACAGGCATAACTAAAGTTGCACTGTCGGGAGGCGTGTTTGTTAATAACTATATTACATCTACCATCAGTAAAAGACTAGAAAATGAAGGTTTTACAGTGCTCAGAAATACAGAAGTACCTCCAGGGGATGGAGGAGTAGCGCTAGGCCAGCTCGTGAACTCGCTACATCACGTGATATGATGTGATATCACACCATTTTGATACTTGTGGGTGAAGCCAATTCATTGATCCCAGACACCAATTCATCTTCTAATCTAACAAGGTTTTGTGGATCTATAGTATACTCTCCTGATTCAATCAATGTAGCGTATTCTTTTAGTTTTTCAGCTAAAACTTGATATTCTTCAAACGGTCTTTCACTAAACACTCCCATATAACTCAACAACACCACTGTAAAAATACTCGATACAACATTTTTACGAGCTTGGGCTAATGAACGACTGAAGGAGCCTCTACTCACCCTTTTTTGTCTAAAAAGAGTTTTTTGGTCAAAAGAAACCTTATTTTCTGACATTATGTCCGTAAGAAGATCAATAATAAGTGTTTCAAACTGTGTTCGGGTTAATTGGCTGTTTTTCAATAATAAATCAGTTAAAGGGTCTTGAAAAGTTTTTTCAATGATATTTTGGTATTGTTCAACACCCAATTTCAGTCATTCCCCCTCTTAACTCGTTGCCAACAAGCATAGCCAGCGTTGACAAAGTTGTATACCAGGCATATAAGGTTACTCTCAAGAGTTAAGAATAACGATGAATTGTAAATCAGTCTTAAATATATCAATAGTTTGTGCGTTGGTGTTAATATATTAACATAAAAGTGTAAGAGAGATCGAGGAAATGCTTAACTCTCAACATTTCAACTGTGATATCATGGTCAGCCTAGAAGATTTAGCGATAAACTGCGATGAAATCACACCAAAAATACATAAATTCATACTTAAAACCGTCGAAAAGACTGGTTTAAATGGGGTTACTGTAAATGTGAGCGGTGGAATTGACTCCGCCGTCACTCTACATCTCGCTGTTCAAGCCCTCGGGCCTGAAAAAGTGACCGCCATCACCATCCCCGAATGTGATGTAACGCCTAAACGTGATATCACCGATGTGATGTTACACTGTAAACAGCTAAATCTCACATGTAACACGATAAAAATCACATCCGTATTACATGTGATGCGTGATATCCTCCCAGGATATGATGTCACAGACTACATCACAGGAGGGAACATCCGATCCAGGCTCAGGATGCTAATCGCTTACTATCATGCAAACCTCGAGGGAAAGCTTGTTATAGGAACCTCAAACAAAACCGAGTTGCTCACTGGTTTTTTCACAAAATACGGTGACGGCGGCGTTGATTTTATGCCGCTGGGTAGTCTCTGGAAGTACAACATAAAACAGTTATCCAAATATCTAGAAATTCCTGAGAATATTATCAAAAAGACTCCGTCCCCAGGATTTTACGAAGGCCACACTGATGAAGCTGAGTTAGGAATGAGCTACGACAACATAGACCTCATACTGTACGCTTATGAGAAAGGACTCACCATCAACGAAATCTCTGGGGACCTATCAATTAGTTCATCTGAGGTCTCAAGAATACTGAACAAGGTAAAAGCAAACCAACATAAACGAGCAAATCCACTAGTCTTAAGACTGAGTTAAACACTCAGATAACGTCAGAGGGCTAAATATGGGTCGAAAAAGGCAGAAAGCACCAAATATTATCAAGAGAAGGCTTCCATCACAGTATCTCTGCCCCAACTGCGGTAAGAATACTATTTCTATCGTACTCAAACTGGACGAGGGCATTGGCAGGATAATCTGCGCGTCTTGTAGCCTTAAAAATCAATTCCCAATACCTGAGCACGTCCAGCCGGTTGATGCTTACTGTATCTTCGTCGACAAGTATTATGGCGTCGAGGAGCCGGCCATTCAATGACACGAAAGGTTGAGCAGTACCTTCTCGACCAGATCCAAAAGAAAGGAACAATCCATTTTACACTCGTTGACCCGGACAAATCGTCGGGCTACGACTGTGCTTTGATAGCCGCCGAGGCTGAAAAAGGAGGTACTACTGCAATAATGATCGGCGGGTCCACACTTGCATCCTCTTCAGATCTTGATGACGCTATAAAAAGAATCAAGGAGCACGTCACCGTACCGGTTATCCTGTTCCCAAATGGACCCATGGGTGTGAGCAAGTACGCTGATGCCATCTGGTTCATGTCGCTTCTCAACTCCCAGAACCCATACTACCTGATTGACGCCCAGATGCTCTCCGCACCGATAGTGAAAAAATACATGCTAGAGGCAATCCCAATGGGTTACATCATAGCAGGTGATGGATGCGTTGCAGGATACGTGGGATATGCCAGACCTATCAGTTTCAGGCACCCTCAACTAGCGGTCGGGTATAGCTTAGCAGCAGAGACGCTCGGTATGAGATTCGTCTACCTTGAGGCGGGGTCAGGAGCCATTGAGCCCATTCCACCAACCATGGTTGGGGCTGTATGCAAGTATCTTGATATCCCGATCATCGTGGGCGGAGGCATACGGACTCCCGAGGCGGCCCATGCGGCCAAGACGGCAGGAGCCAGCGCAATCGTGACGGGAACCCTCGTTGAGGAGGAGTCAGAGGTCAAGGAACGCATCAGCGAAATAGTGAAGGCTATCTCAAATTAGCCTATTTCTGCCCACGGCAATTGTTTATAGCAACTAGACTCCATTTGTAAGCACTTAGTATCTAGAATACTCCGAGTGAGCCCAATTGATAGACGTAGAGATGCCGCCCCATTACAAGAAGTACTTCACAGACCTTGAAAACAGGCTCAACCACCTCTACGGGATAGCTACTGAAGCAAGGAAGATGGGGTTGGACACGGTTCTTGAGGTTGACAGCAAGATCACCACGGATATCGCGGAGAGGATTGAGAAACTCATCGGGCCACCGGGCATAACCCAGCGTATGAGGGAGCTGGAGGGCATGGACCGGAGGGAGATGGGTTTCAAGGTGGCCAGGGAGATAGCCCTGGGGCGCTTCGGGACCATGGATAAGGCCCAGGCAGCGGACCAAGCGATACGGACGGCTCTTGCTATCATCACTGAAGGGGTCACCATCGCACCGATACAGGGCATACCCGAGATCAAGATCAAGAGAAACCCGGATGGAACCGAGTTCCTTTCAATGTACTTCGCGGGACCTATCAGACCAGCGGGTGGTACGGCCCAGGCTCTAACCCTTGTAATCGGCGACGTGGTCCGCAAGGCATTGAACCTCGACAAGTGGCAGGGCTCGGAGGACGTGGTGAACCGTTTCATAGAGGAAGTGGAGATCTACACCCGGAGCGTCAGGCGTTTTCAGTACCACGTGACGGATGACGATCTTGAGGTGGCGCTGAAGGCATTGCCGGTCGAGCCCACGGGAGTGAGTACAGACCAGTATGAGGTGTCAAACTACCGAGACGTGCCTGGAATAGAGACTAACAGGCTCAGGGGTGGGGCTCTCATCGTCGTCGTCGACGGCGTCGTCGGCAGGGCAAGAAAGTTGGTGGGCATATGCGAGAAGATAGGCATCGAGGGTTGGGACTGGCTCCACCAGATGGGAAAGAAGAAGGACGACAATGGCGTCGGAAAAAAGAAAACACCTCAGTACATGGACGAGGTCATCGTGGGGAGGCCAGTTTTCGGGTTCCCCAACGCAAAGGGAGGGTTCAGGCTCAGGTACGGCAGGTCAAGGACCACTGGTCTAGCTGCCTGCGGCATGCACCCTGCAACATGGATCGCCCTGAACGGATTCATGAACACGGGGCTCCAGCTCAGGGTCGAATTGCCCGGTAAATCCGCGGCAGTTTGCCCAGTAGACTCAATTGAGCCACCCATAGTAAGGTTGAAGGACGGCTCGGTAATCCAGGTGGTTGACGAGGCCCACGCGTACGACGTCTACGACCAGATCGAGCGCATACTGTTCAACGGGGACATTCTATTCAACGCGGGTGACTTCATCCAATTCAACCAGCTTCTGTTACCCGCAGGCTATGACGAGGATCAGTGGAGGTACGATGTCGAGGATGAGATAACCTCAGTAGGCGAGAAGGTGATTGAGGAGATAACCGGCCTCACCATGGAGCGCATTAATTATCTCCTAAGCGACTTGGTGAAGCCGCCAACGCCCCAGGAGGCTCTTTTATTATCAAAAACAGACATCCCTCTTCACCCTAGGTACACCTACGACTGGCCCATTGTGAAACGCGAGGCCCTGCTGACGCTCAGGAACACCCTGGCTGAGCAGTGGGAGAGCCGATCAGGAGGGATTAAGGTCTCACAGGAGGAAAAGGAGACCCTTGAAGTACTCCTGATTCCACATTCGGTGTCGAACGGAGCTATCAGGTTTGATGAGCCGGACATCATCCTTGAGAAATGCCTTGCACTGGACCACCGCTACGTGGAGGCAGAGGCGGAGGAAAGCCTACAGCAGGTAAACGAGTGGGCAGGTATGTCGGTCAGACAAAAATTCTATGTGTATGTAGGAGCAAGGATGGGACGACCTGAAAAGGCAAAGGAACGCAAGATGACCCCGTACCTCCACTGCATCTTCCCCGTGGGGAATGGGGGAGGGCCTCAGCGGAACATATCGAGGACCAAGAGAGGGGACAAGGTGCGTGTCGAGATGGCGAAGATCAGCTGCCCGGAGTGTGGCTTCCCTGCCATGGGCCCCGTCTGCGATAACTGCGGATCATACACGGTAATGGAAAAACGGTGTCCAAGGTGTAACACGCCCCAGAACGGGGAAAGATGCCCGAGATGCAAATCAAAAATAGTTCCATACGGGTGGACTGAGATCGATCTCCGTGTACAGCTGGAGGCTGCTAGAAAATACATCGGAGGCAGCATCCCGGACAAGATTAAGTGCGTGAAACGCCTAATGAGCGACAAAAAGATGCCTGAACACCTCGGGAAGGGTATACTGAGGGCCCGGTACGACCTCAGCGTCTTCAAGGATGGCACCCTCAGGTTCGATCTCACAGATATCCCACTCACACACTTCACGCCAGACGAGGTAGGGACCCCGGTCGAGAGGCTCGTGGAGCTGGGGTACACAGTTGACATGTACGGCTTGCCCCTGACGAGGGGAGACCAGATGCTTGAGCTGTTAGTACAGGATATCGTGCTCCCCGAGGACTGCGGCGACTACCTTGTCAAGGTATCGAAGTTCCTCGACGATGAGCTGCGTGACTTTTACAAAATGGACTCCGAGTACAACATAGCCTCCAGAGACCAGGTCGTGGGAGAAATTGTATTTGGTATGGCGCCCCACACAAGCGCAGCCATCGTGGGCAGGATCATAGGCTGGACGACGGTGCGAAATTGCTACGCCCACCCGTACTGGCATGCTGCCAAGAGAAGGAATTGCGACGGGGACGAAGACGCCATAATGATGGCCCTTGACCCGCTTCTCAACTTTAGCAAGGCGTACCTCCCAGAGGCCAGCGGAGGGCTCATGGACGCACCGCTGTTCGTTATACCAAACCTGAACCCCAGCGAGGTGGACAAGGAGAGCCACAACGTTGATGTCATCGCCCGGTACCCTCCTGAGTTCTACACTATGAGCATGAGGAACGCAGGACCGAACGAGTACGGCCCGCTCGTGGACACGCTTGGGGGCCGTTTGGGCACCGCTGCACAGTACACGGGTCAGTACTACACCCACGAGTGCTCCAACATCAACCTGGGAAGTCAGCTGGGAGCCTACAACACTCTACAGTCAATGCTTGACAAGCTGGAGAGCCAGCTAGACCTCACAAAGAAGCTCAGGGCCGTGGAGGGCAAGACGGTTGGCCTGAAAATACTCAACAGCCACTTCATGAAGGACATCGTGGGCAACCTCAGGGCATTCACCAGGCAAAAGTTCAGGTGCAGCAAGTGCAACAAAAAGTACAGGAGACCACCGCTGAAAGGGGTCTGCGACCGCTGCGGAGGGACAATACTCCAGACGGTGTACAAGGGAGGCATCACAAAGTACCTCAAGGCAGCCAGGGATATTATCTACAAGTATGATCTAGGTGATTATTACGTGGACAGGATCAGGCTTGTGGAAGAGGAGATTGATTCACTGTTCTACGAGGAGTCAGAGGAGGAGACCCAGAACCAGTTCAACCTCATGGCATTCATGAAACCGAAGGCCAAGGACTAGCTCGGAAAGGTTATTATTATACTCAGGAGATAGCTCAGTCGAACAACAATGAGCAAAAAGAAAAAACAGCAAAACACGGGCATGCCGCAGAGCAGCGCTGGCCTGATGAGGTTCTTCCAGGACGAGACCAATGGCGTAAAGATTCCGCCGGAGTTCGCGTTAGGGGCAGCTGTCGTGCTCATTGCAGCAGTTATAGCGGCGAGGATTTTCTTCCCAATCGTGTAAACGCCCTAATAGGGTAAGTTTACTGATTCAAGGAAAAAGGATGCTCGATGATCGAAAAACCAAAACGCGATTTAGTAATTATGGGTGTGAAACCCATCATGAACTACGTAGTCGCATGCATGACCCTGTTCAACGACGGGAACGATACCGTCAGGATAAGAGCACGGGGAAAGCACATAAACAAGGCAGTGGACACTGTTCAGTTACTGCGCAGGGTCTTCCTCCGGGACCTTGTTGTACGAAAGTCCAAAATAGGCACTGATCTTCTGATACGTGATGACGGAAACGAGGCGAAGGTATCTACAATAGAGATAGTAATTGCTTCCAGCTAAGCAGTTTTTTAAACCATTAGAGATACCCTTGCTCGACAACGATGACATATCCAAAGATCAAGGTCACTCCGCCGGGTCCCAAGGCCATGGCGATTGTAGATAGGGATGCGGCGGTCATTTCCCCCAGCTTTGGCAGGGCTTACCCACTGGTGGTTGAGAGCGCAGAGGGAAATATCGTCACGGACGTTGACGGCAACGAGTACATTGACATGAACGCCGGGCTGGCGGTCTGCAGCGTCGGGCATGGACACCCAATAGTCAAGAGAGCCATGAAGGATCAGATTGACAAGTTCATTCACTACAGTTATACTGATTTCTTCTATGAGGATTATGTCCAACTAGGAGAAGAGCTAGACAAAATTGTGCCAATTGAAGGCCCAACAAAGACGTTCTACGGCAACTCTGGAGCAGAGGCAATCGAGGCGGCTATGAAGGTTGCAAGATGGCACACAGGCAGGCAGGGATACATCGCCTACATAGGCAGCTTCCATGGGAGAACCTTGGGTGCGGTAAGCCTCACGGCGTCCAAGCCATACCAGAGGCGCAAGTTTGCACCTCTCATTCCAGGCGTTCATCACGTTCCATACCCATACTGTTACAGGTGTCCATTCAACCTAGAGGAAAAGAGCTGTGACATGGCATGCGTGGACTACATCGATGACTACCTGTTCCACAAGTACGTGGCACCAGAAGAGGTCTCCATGTTAATGGTTGAACCAATCCAGGGAGAAGGCGGTTACGTTGTTCCACCCAAAGCATACTTCCCCAAGCTGAAGAAATTGCTAGACGAGCATGGAATCTTGTTCGCGGTGGATGAGGTACAATCAGGCGTTGGCAGGACAGGTAAATGGTTCGCAGTTGAGCACTGGGATGTCAAACCAGATATCGTCGTAGGTGCAAAGGGCATCGCAGCGGGTATGCCTCTTGGATACATGACCAGCAAGGCAGAGATACAGAACTGGACGCCAGGTAGCCACGCGTCAACATTCGGTGGCAACCCCGTCAGCTGTGCAGCAGCCATGGCAGTACTGGACATCATAAAGACAGAGGACCTGCTGAAGAACGCAGAGGTCGAGGGTGGCTACATCAAGAAGCGCCTTGAGGAGATGATGGAGACACACCCAATGATAGGCGATGTTCGAGGTAAGGGGCTAATGGTTGGAGTTGAGATAATCAAGGACAAGGACTCCAAAGAGGTCGCTCCAAATGAAACCGAGGAGATCATGATGGACTGCTTCAGGAAGGGACTGGCCATCGTGAACTGCGGTGTAAACGTCATCAGGTGGATGCCACCGCTGACCATCACGCGGGACTTGATTGACCCTAGTCTTGAGATCTTCGAGAAGGCGTTAAGTAAAATCGAGGCCGCTTAGGCTCCAATACCCCTTTTTAATAAATATATTATTAAATTAAGATAGATTAGGGTTTTATTCCTTCTCTACTATCATTTTGGTAAAGTTACCGGAACTGGCCTGAATAAGTCCGTCAAAGGGCTCCCTGATGTTCATGTACTCAAGCCTGACCTCGGCTCCCGCCGTCAGATCCATGGCCGCCTCGGCCAAATCCCTCCACAGACTGACCCTTGCCTCGCCAGTACCATCGTCGATCCTAAAGTTGGTAACAGTTGCAGGGCCTCTTGACGTGTCGATGTCCCTTTGGACAGGGTCATCGAGAAGCTGCCCCCGGATACTGATGTTCTGACGACCCTCCACCAGATCAATGATGTCGGTCGTCTTCCGCTCAAGTTCGGGGATATCCATCTCAAAGTCCTCGGGGTTGATGTGAAGTCTGCCGTTCCGGCCCACGTTGAGGTCGATGCCTCCATACCCTGCCCTCGTGTAACCGTTCTCAACCACGATTGTGGTTCCCTCATCCATCTCCTCAGCCTTGTCGGCATCATCGTCCCACATACTGAGCCTAACTGTGCCCGTATCATCCTCAAGCAGCACGGACCTCACCTTTCCCTCTGTCCCATCTCGCCTGACGAACTGACGCTCCTCGCTCACCTGTGTAGCGATGCCCGCGACGTTGACGCTGCCCATGCTCTCGCTGAGATTCCCGATCTTTGTCCAGAACGGTACCGCGTCCACTGGTTTGTCGTTTTTCTTGACTATGTTGATTGCCGTGTCCCATCCCACATGAACCTCGGGGCTTCCCGTGTTCCCTGTCCGAACGTTGCCGCTGATAACCCTGATACGAGTCCCTCGCTCAATGCTCCCATACTCCTCGGTACGATCATCCCAGAGGACCAGGTTGATCCTGGCCCCACCCTCTTCAAGCACCAGCCTGCTAACCCTTCCCTCGGACCCGTCCTTCCTGTTGAACGTGTTGACTGGGAAGCTGTCCATGACAACGCCCTCCAGGTGTGTGGGTCCCTCCGCGTGTACATCAGCAGGCGTCAGGAAGAAAGAGTCAAGGGACGGAAAGTCTTCTTCAACAGCGTCCATTGGCTCCATGAATAGCTGGCCGCGGTTTCCCACGTTGACCTCGATGTTGCCCCTGCGCTCCCTGCTGTACCCGTGGAGTAGCCGCACTATCTTACCGGGATCAAGCTTCGACGCCTCCACATGATCGGCCTTCTCGTCCCAGAATACCAGGACCGCGGAACCGGTCTTGTCCCCGAGGATCATCCTGAGGACTTTACCCTGCTTCTTGCCGTCCCTCTCGAAGGTTCTGCTGGGGAAAACCTGTATAACCCGGCCTGTAAGGCTGACATCGCTGAGTCCGGGTGTCAGATCGCGTATCTTGAGTTTTGCCTCTATGCGCTCGCCTGCGCCGTTTATGCCCAAGTTGCTGGAAACAAGGTGTGCTGCCGCCTCCTCCGTGAGTAAACCTGCAGCCTTGGCCCTCTCCTTCTCGATTAGCTCCCTGACGGCTTCCTCGGTCAGGTTGGGCTTCAACGCCAATATTTTCTTGATTATATCCTGTGTTGGCATAAACTTCAGAATAGTTTCGTATTAGAGGAGGTAAATAAGTTGTGATTGGGTCACTGTTTTTCCGCGGCAGCTGAGGCGTACATGTGTACAAACGCAAGAATAAGGGCCGTCGCTGACAGCAGCAGAATCGCCGAGTTCGCGAATTCAAACAGCACTGGAATGGACATACTGTAGCTATGACGCGGGTACGTTATTTAGGTTTAGCTCTAGTCCATCACGCTGTACTTTTTCCAGATGGCCGTGAGTTGGTCGTACGACTCGTCATCCTCCTTGATGAGGTCGAAGAAGTCAAGCGCCTCGGCCAGCTTCTGGGCCAGTAGGTGGT
Organism: Candidatus Bathyarchaeota archaeon; assembly: GCA_018652685.1. Lineage (GTDB taxonomy): Archaea > Thermoproteota > Bathyarchaeia > TCS64 > TCS64 > RBG-16-57-9. The sequence continues at coordinate 39,268 of JABIBQ010000071.1, read as the reverse complement.
AGCAGTATGCTTTCTCCTCGTCAAGGACCCTGAAATAGAAGTCGCTGCAGCTGCAGTAGCCCGCCTTGCTGTAAATCATGTACTCGGCGTTGTTGCCGATGGCGATCCACAGCGCCCTTCCGCTGGGCCTGAAGACGTACTTCTTGACCCTGTTCTCTGTCACGAGGCGCCAAGCGTTGGTGAACCGGTTCCCGAAAACGTCCCTGAGCCTCTGCCAGTTCTGCCTCGATATCTCCTTTTGGGTGCCCAGGTCTCTGAGGACCTGCTCCAGTACGAGGTGTTCGCGCAGCGACGCCATAATGAATACTCGTCCCCGCGCCGTTTATAGCCTCATCCATTGGGTGAATCTTATATTCCGTGGCTCAAGGTGAGTGCTGATGATAAAACTCCTGACTCCCAGCCCCGCGTTGATGGTTGAGTCAGGTGAAAAGGTGATGTTGGTGGCGGACCTGCACCTCGGTATGGAGTACGAGCTCTCAAAGCAGGGAATCAGCATCCCGTACCAGTGGAACAGGATATTGGACGAGTTGATTGTCCTCCTTGATGAGCACAGGCCAGACAGGTTGGTGCTACTGGGGGACGTGAAACACGGGGTTCCAGCCACAAGCTTCTCGGAAAGGAGGGAGATACCACTTTTCTTCAACGCCCTCTTTGAGGCAGTGCCGTTCATTGACATAACCCGTGGGAACCACGACGCAAACATCCAGAAATACCTCCCCGATGAGGTGCACCTCCACACATCCAAGGGAGTAATGTTCGGGGATGACTTCAAGGTAGCCGCCTTCCATGGCCACGCATGGCCCAACCCGGCGGTCATGACGGCGGACGCCATCATCATGGCGCATAACCACCCCACGGTGATGCTTGACACACCCCTCGGTGTGAAGATCACGAGGCCCGCATGGGTCAGGGGCAAGCCGGATATTGAGAGGCTCGCGGCAGCATTCCTGAACCAGGACAACGTTAGGCTCAAGGAGGAAGAGGAGCCCCTCAGCATCTTTGAGGAGGAGTACGGGTTCGAGTGCGGGAGCCCGGAGATCATCGTGATGCCCACGTTTAACGACATCCTGGGAGGGTTGCCCGTAAACTCAGAGGCCCCAGAGAGCCTGCTTGGACCGTTGTTCAGGAAAAAACTGGTGGACATGGACACCTTTGACGCGTACATGCTTGACGGCACGTTCATGGGGAGTATCGGCTTCCTCAGGGACCGCCTTGAGGGAAGAGTGTGAGGAAACACACATCCACCACGTTATTACCAAATTCAGCTTCTTGATGATAGTCGCCCAATAGGGACGCCATTGAGCCCGAAAGGGCTTCCTTCCCCATTTAATTCTCAACACAGGCAATAGCATCTGAATGAATACCGCCCCTATACTTTGAATCCTTCACGGACTCTCTGATACCTCTTGTTCCTTCTTGCGCGGTCCAGGATCGCGTCGAGTCCTTCATCGCTGATGTTTCCCAACACGGTTTTTTCGTACCGAGGGGTCCGCAACAGGGCATTCTTAACGTTTGCCAACGTGTCATCGGGGGGATTAGGCACCCTTTTTTAACCGTCATTCAAAATAATATCTGATTTAATATGGGATCAAAAATAGGTGACAAGGTCCAGTCTGCAGACTGGAAGAGCGAGAAACACGTACCGGCCATCACAGGCCCTGACTCAGTCAAGGAAGGGGAGTGGATAAAACTCAACGTAAGGGTTGGAAAGGAGATAGCCCACCCCAACACAGTAGAACATCACATCAGGTGGATCCAAGTCTACTACACCCCAGACGACAGCAAGTTTACTTACGATCTGGGAAGAACCACGTTCAACAGCCACGGAGAGGGCCCAATCGTAACGGGCAGCAACGCTGACTTCCACTTCACGGCCAGCGCGTCGGGCACCATCAACGCCGTTAGCCACTGCAACATCCACGGACTCTGGGAGAGCAGTAAGAAACTCTCCGTTTCCTAGTTTTTCTTATATGCGGTTACCGCATATATCGAAAAAATTTTTCGCTTAATACCAGTGGCGGGAGCTAAATAAGCCGTTTTAGGGCTTGTTTTAAGAAATGGTGGGACCGCCCGGATTCGAACCGGGGATCTCGCGATCCCGAACCGCGAATCGTACCAAGCTTGACCACGGTCCCGCCGCATTCAAGCGTGGCGTACTTGACTAAAAAAGATTCGGAAAGAGGCTCACGCCTCGATGACAGCGTCCCTGACCGTCATGTTGAGCACCGTCTCCGCGATGTCCGCGCCGTACTCGGCGGTCCTTGAGATGCTCTCGATGATGAGCCTGAGGGCAGGTATCTCGTCGGGGTTCGCCTGCTTCAGTATCTTGTGCAGTACCTCAGCCTCCATCTCACGGGTTTTGAGCTCCAGTTCAAGCACCTCATCGGCCTCGCTGTAATCCTCGTCAAACACGGACTCCATTGCGTTCTCGAATACCTCCAGCGCGAACTCGCTGAGCCGGGTCAACTCGTTCAGTATCTCATCATTCACGGTTGTAAGTGTCAATGCTAGACGATTCTGGGCAATATTCACGGCGTGGTCCGCCATCCTCTCCACGGATTTTGTTATGAGCCTGTAGCCAAGACAGTCCCGTGGAGAGTTCAGGCCACTTTCCTTCAGTACATGTCCGTCCGTTACCGCGACCTTGAGGAGTCTGACGATGTAAAGGTTGAACCTATCCACCTCGTCGTCCATGGCCACAACCTCCCTGGCCAAGTGTGTCTCGTCCATGCCGAGAGCCACGAGGGCGTCCCTGTGCATGGCCGCCGCGATGACGCCCATCCTGCGAAGCGCGTCCTTCACGGACAGCTCGGCGTAGCTCAGCAGTACCTGGAGTGTAAGATCGTGGGGCAGATCTGATAATATCTCGGTCCCTACCAGTTTCTTCCTGGTAAAATCCTTGACCTGGAACTTTACTCCGCTACCGAGCCTCTGCTGATTTGACCGGAGCTGCAAGAGGTTATACCCCATGAGATAAGCGGAAACGACCCTCCGCACTATACTCCCTGGCGTGTCATCGGCAGCGGGAGTGATTATAGCTTTTCGTTGATTGTCTTGCGAGTCGGCTCCCTGCGGGGTTAGGATAAGGGTCATATCATCCCTCTGTGTGATCTTGACCACGCTTCCACGCTGGAGCCCCATCTGCCCAACCCAGGGCTTTGGGAGTGAGATGATGAACGTTGACCCGCCCGTAACCTGTACCTTTCTCAGTTCCTCGCCGGATGTTGATGGCATTGATATCTCCTTAACAATCTAAATCAGGCACGGGATAGATATAATTAATGGATAAATATTGCCTAAACGTGAAAACTATATAGAAAATATATGCGTATATTGATTATATTGTATCAAGTTCCGTTGGTAAGATACGTCGAGAACCCATTTATCTCAGCGAGTGCCTGAATTAGATATGAGGCTGGCTTTTTTATCGGATATACACGCCAACCAGCCTGCCTTATTGAATGTCATCGATGATATCGCGACCCAGAGTGTCGACAAAACATACTGCTTGGGAGACCTTGTGGGCTACGGGCCAACACCAAATCAGGTAATTGATACAATACGGTATTTTGAGTTTCCAACCGTCATGGGCAACTACGACGATGGCGTCGGGTTCGATAAGGCTGATTGCGGGTGCGCCTATGTAACGAACGAGGAAAAGAGAAATGGCCAGACGAGTATTGATTGGACATCAGAACACGTCACCGCTGATAACAAGGAGTTCCTTAGAAATCTACATAGCAAGATAGAGTTCACTGTAGACGGCCTCAGATTCCTCCTAATCCACGGGAGCCCAAGGAAGATCAACGAGTACCTCTACGAGGACAGGCCCGAGAGTATCTTGATGCGGATTCTTGAGCCACTGGACATTGATGTCTTGTTATGTGGACATACTCACAAGCCGTATCATAGACAGGTCGCTGGAATTCATATCATCAATGATGGAAGCGTTGGTAAACCCAAGGACGGTGACCCGCGGGCGTGCTACGCGATCATAGACACCGATGATGCACTGTCTGTTGAGTTCAGGAGGGTTAAGTACCCAATCAATCTGATTACTGAACGAACAATCGACACAGGATTACCAAAGGTATTCGCAGATACGCTCAGGACTGGCGGCAAGTAACCGGTTTATATCCAACCGTTCACCTCCCTCCCCGTATGTACGATTTAGAGAACCTCATCGAGTGCTCAGAGGACGTAATGGAGTATATCGAGGCAAACAAGGAGAAGGCCCCAAAATACATGGAACAGTACGAGTCCTACAGACTCGAATGGGAGGCAGTCACGAAGATCAAGTGCCACGCAGACAAGTACACCATCATCGCATTCAGCGCGGAGTGGTGCCCTGACTGCTTCAGGAACATCCCCCATCCTTGCTCAGATACAGGAGAAAACCGGGTTGAAGACCCGTGTCTTCGGTCACCTGATGAGAGATGCCAAGAACCCAAACAACCTATGGGCATGCCCACCAAGCCCGGTACAGGTGAACGAGTTCAAGGTTGTCAAGATCCCCCACATGTTCATTTTGAACAAGAAGGGAGCGGTCGAGGGAGAGATCATCGAGAACCCTCCAGAGGGCAAGCTTCTGGAAAGGGTGATCCTTGAGATCCTAGAATCCTAGACTTTTTTATATCCACCACCCTATTCCTGAAACATGATCCAACTCAGCCCTGGCACTGTCCTATACGTATTCACTGCCAAGGATGGCAGGGAGGTTATTCTCAGAACTCCCAAGTGGGAGGATATAGATGATGCCCTTGAGTTCATCAACAGCCTCGTCGAGGAGGATGCTATGATCCTTATGAACACCAAAAAGACCAGGGAACATGAGATTGACTGGCTCGCGGATAACTTGAAAAAACTTGAGAAGGGCAAGATGATTATGATCGCCGCCGAGGTCGATGGGCGATTGGTTGGAATTGTTGAGGTTCGTCCTCATTTTGGAAAGATGAGCCACGTTGGAAGCCTCGGGATCTCGGTCAAGAAGGGGTACCGGGATATTGGTATCGGGGTTGACCTCATGAAGGAGGCTGAGAAACATGCCATCCATATGAGGCTCAAGACCATGCAACTTGAGGTCTTCGAAAAGAATGAGCGGGCGGTCCATGTCTACGAGAAAATGGGTTACAAAGTAACTGGCAGGATACCCGAAGGCGTCCTCCAGAACGACGAGTACATGGATGTCTTGATCATGACGAGAAAACTCCCATCATCGTAATCAGGGCGGCTTCAGATACCTTATTAAATATACTAATACTTTGTAAAGTGGAGATAGGGATGAGTGTGTATCACTTGGACTGGACGGGTTCCTCCTAAGCGAGGAAACTGATTTTCGTAAACCCCCTAGCTCGTACGCCAGCACTGTAAACCCTTATAGTGCGGTCCATACAAGAGGCGAACAACAATGACAGATGAACCGAAGCAGGAAATGGTAGTGACTCCCTGGGAGGTAAAAGGTGATATCGACTACGACAAGCTCATCGAGCAGTTTGGAGTATCGAGGATGACGCCTGAGATTGAGGACAAGATTGCAGAGCACGCCGGGTACAAGCACCTCCAGTTGAGGAGAGGCGTTTACCTGAGCCACAGGGACACAGAGTGGTGGATTAAGGAGTATGAGAAGGGAAACAAGGTCGGGCTTTATACTGGTAGAGGGCCCTCGGGAAACGTACACCTAGGTCACCTGGTTCCATGGTTCTTCTGCGCGTACCTCCAGAAGGCTTTCGGTGCCGATATGTACTTCCAGATGACTGACGATGAAAAGTTCCTCCACAGGGCAGACCTGTCACTGGATGAAGCCGTGAGTTATGCCTACGAGAACGCCTTGGATGTAATTGCCTGTGGAATGGCACCGGGAAAGACCCATATATTCAGCGATACCGAGGACATCGAGCACCTATACAAGATCGCGCTCAGGGTAGCCAAGAAAGTCACCTTCAGCACGGCAAAGGCAGTGTTCGGACTTACGGACAGCGACAACATCGGGAAAATCTGGTACCCGGCCATGCAGGCGATGACTTGCTTCCTTGAATCCGACAGGGAGGGCAGGAACATCCCGTGTCTGATTCCGGCAGCCATAGATCAGGACCCATACTGGAGGGTAACAAGGGACATTGCCCAGAAACTCGGGTATTACAAGCCAGCCCAGATACACGCCAAGTTCCTCCCAGGCTTAGCCGAGGGTGGAAAAATGAGTGCAAGCCAGCCAGAAACGGCCATTTTCACCACGGATCCGCCGAAGAAGGCGGGAAAGAAGGTCATGAGGGCTTTTACGGGTGGACGGCCCACCGTCGAGGAGCAGAGGGATCTGGGCGGCAGGCCCGAGATATGTAACGTCTACGCCTACTTCTACTTCCTATTCGAGGACGACGACAAGGCGCTTGTGGAGAGGGAGACGTCCTGCAAGAACGGCGAGATTCTCTGCGGTCATTGTAAGAAGGAGCTGGCAAAGAGGGTGGAATCGTTCTTAACTGACTTCCAGGAGAAAAGGGAGGCGGCGAGAGAGGTACTCGACGAGTACCTCATCAAGCCCGTGGAGTGAGGTGTATCGAGTTATTGTGGCCAATAAAGCAGTCCTCACCCCATGGGAAGTCTCAGGGAAGATAGATTACGATAACCTCGTCGAGAAGTTCGGCACAAAACCACTCAACCACGGTGACCTGGATCGTATGCGGGATCATTCAGGTCGATTTCATTTCATGCTTCGTAGGGGAGTTTTCTACTCGCATCGTGACCTGGACAAAATTCTGGACCACCATGACAGAGGCGGCAAGTTCTCGTTGTACACCGGCAGGGGCCCCTCGGGTCCCGTTCACCTTGGGCATCTCATCCCATGGATATTCACGAAGCATCTCCAGGACACGTACGGAAGCAAACTGCTGTTCCAGTTCACGGATGACGAGAAAATGCTCCTAAAGGAGGATTTGGATGAAACTATTACCAGCCACTGGGTCCATGAGAACGCGTTGGACCTAATGGCGCTCGGTTTTGACCCAGACAACACTGAATTCATCGTGAATATGAGGCACGCCTCAAAGCTGTTCCCCATCGCCCTCAAGGTGGCCAAGAAGATCACCGGGTCTACTATGCGGGCTGTCTTCGGATTCAACGACCAATCAAACCTCGGGATGATGTTCTTCCCGTCGATGCAGGCAGCACCGTGCTTCCTTGAATCGGAAAGGGCCGGTGAACCGGTTCCCTGCCTGATTCCAGCGGGCATAGACCAGGACCCGTATTGGAGACTGACAAGGGATATAGCCAGGAAGCTTGGATACCCGAAACCTGCCCAGATACATGGTAGGATGCTTCCGGGGCTCACTGGGACCGCCAAAATGTCATCAAGCCAGCCCGAGACGGCTATCTACATGACCGATGTGCCGGAACTAGTGGAGAAGAAGATAGAATACGCCAATGTTCCTGAGGATAGAGCGAACTGCCCACTCTTCCAGTTCCATTACTTCCTGCTCACCGAGTCGGACGAGGAGGTGGAGTGGATCCGAGATGCGTGTACGTCGAACCGCAGATCATGTCTGGAATGCAAGATAGAGTTGGCGGAGGATGTTAACCGGTTCCTCAAGGCACACAGGAGGCGCAAGAAGCTCATCGGAAAGAGCGTGGAGACGATGCTAGAATAAGACATTTCCATACCTGCGCCATATTCTATCCATGAGCATCGTCCGCAAACTTGACTCAACGGAAGAAACAGCACATCCATTTCTGGAAAACGTAGTGATGAGACCCCTATATTCTGAGAAGGAGGACGGCGGGGAGATCACCTGCTTTGTTGTCAGGTGTAAAGTGGGTTCCAAGATAGAGGAGCATGTCCACGAAAAAGAGGCAGACATCATCTACGTCCTCAAAGGCAAGGCGACTATGTGGATTGAAGATAGGGGCGATTTTGCCCTAGAGACCGGTGTGTTCGTAGTAGTCCCAAAGGGGGTGAGACACAGAACATACGACGTTGAGGAGGAGCTCCTCATCTATGATGTGTTCACGCCTCCAATGTTCTAGCTACTTGGCTGTCCAGCCGCCGTCAACGATGAGGCTCGTCCCGGTCATGAAGCTGCTGTCATCGCTTGCGAGGAACAGAACGGCTCTCGCCTGCTCAATGGGCTTTGCCATCCTGCGCAATGGAACGCCCTCTTCAAGGTAGTTTCGCCGCTCCTCCGGGTTGGGGTGATCAGCTATGCCCTTGAGCGCAAGCGGCGTGGCTGTGATGCCGGGGCAGATAGCGTTAACCCGGATCCCAGTTGATGCGAGGTCCAGAGCGAGCCCTTTTGTCATCTGGACTACTCCGCCCTTGGCCGCGCCGTAGGCGAGCAGGTTCTTCGCACCCACAATCCCAATCTCTGACGCATTGTTGACTATGTTGCCCCGTCCCTGCTTCTTCATTATGGGCACAACGGCCTTTGATCCAAGAAAAACGGATTTCAGGTTCACGTCAATAACCCGATCCCACTCCTCTTCCGTGGTTTCCAGGCTCTTGTGGATGCTTATACCGGCGTTGTTGAAAAGGACATCAATCCTGCCGTACGCCTTCATCGTCTCTGCCACTATCCTCTCCCAAAGGCGCCAGGAGGAGACGTCTCCCGATACGAAAATTGCTTTTCCGCCCTTCTCGTTTATCTCGTCGGCTGCCTTTCGTCCCCTCGCCTCGTCAATATCGTTGATGACGAGCTTTGCTCCCTCGTCGCTGAAGAGATGGGCGGTGGTATACCCGATTCCCCTCCCGCCACCGGTAATGATGACGACTTTTCCATCAAGTCTTCCCATACCAATCGAGAATAGTTTGTTTATTGCGGTTAAATCTCTTTGCCGCAGGACTCATCCGTTTTTCTTAGCCATAAAACACAGGATAGAGTCCCTACGGCGACCAGAACATACGCGGTGTAGTTCCAGGAATCACGGTAGAAAGTTGTCTTCACGGTCCCCGTTACGCTAGTGGGGTTCTTGAACTCAATAAAAATGGTCTCCGTTGGGTATATGTTGAATTTTCCCGAGCCGTCGTCGGTGAATATCGTCTGGGCTTCCCCGTTCGTGGTATATGTTATCTGGATAAGCCCTGTGGTGTTCACCTTCACTAGGATGCGATGCGGGAGTGGGTCTTGCTCGGGGGTAGAGTAGTTGAGAAGCGTCCTCTCATCGAGATCAGGGGTAACTTGGATTGTCTCAATATCATAGTTAGAGTAGAAGACGAGCGCGCCAAGCAGGACAAACAAGACGCTTGTGTAGAGATATCTATGCCTCACGGTCCCTCACGAATTCAATGGGTCCAATGATTATAACGTGAATGTTTTTAGAAACATTAATGCATGATATTCGACTCAGTTTTACTGTTTATTATGACGATTACAAAGGAATATGGAAAACTCCTCGATATGACTAAGGAACTCGCGGTGGTTGGAAGTGCGGGGGCTATCCTCCAGTGGGACATGGAGACCAAGATGCCGCCTAGGGGCGTCGGCTTGAAGAGCGAGCAGTTGGCCTGGATCCAGAAGGTAGCGCATCAGATGCTTACTAGCCCAAAATCAGGCAGTTTAATCGAGTCCCTTCAGAAGCACAAGGACTACGGTAGCCTTGATAACGTCCAGAAGAGGAACGTGTACCTCGCCAGGAAAGCCTATGATGAGGCAACCATGCTTCCCGAGGCCCTTGTTGTCGAGATAGCCAAGCAGCAGACGATTGGTGTCAACGTCTGGAAAAAAGCCAAGGCGGCCAAGGATTGGAAGCGGTTCATGCCTGAGCTGACGAAGATCAAGGAGCTAAAGGAGAAAGAGGCAACCCTGCTGATGGATATCAAGGGTGCCAAGGAGCCCTATGATGCCATGATCGACAGTTTTGAGCCGAAGATGACCGCGGCGAACATCACCCGCATCTTCGACGAGATGAAAAAGGGGCTCATCCACGGCATGAAGAAGGTAATGGACCAGGAACAGCCAAACGTTGATTTCCTTGAGAGGTCCGTTCCCGAGGATGTTCAGGTCAAGATTGGCGAGGACATGGCCAAGTTCATGCTCTATGACATCAAATCCGAGATGGCAGGCGGCAGGATCGATACCACCGAGCACCCATTCACAACTGGATATTACACCGACGTCAGGATAACGACAAACTACCACGAGAACCGTTTCATCAGCAGCATCTATTCCATCCTCCACGAGGGCGGACATGCCCTGTACGAGCAGGGGCTACCCATGGAGTGGATGTACACCTCCACAGGTATGAGCACCAGCTATGGCGTCCACGAGTCCATGAGCAGGTTCATCGAGAACATGGTGGGCAGGAGCCCAGAGTTCTGGGGCTACTACATGCCTCGGCTCAGGGAGTTGACCGGTGACACGTTCAAGGACATATCCGAGGAACAGATGCTCAAGGCAACCAACTATGTTACCCCGAGTAAAATCAGGATCGAGGCCGACGAGGTGACCTACGGTATGCATATAATCATCCGCTTCGAGATCGAGAGAGACCTGTTCAACGGGGGCCTTGAGGTTTCGGAGCTCCCGCAGGTCTGGAACCAGAAATACGAGGAGTACCTGGGCGTCGAGATCAATGATGACAGCGAGGGCGTTATGCAGGACACCCACTGGGCAGCAGGGTTGTTCGGGTACTTCCCTAGTTACGCGTTGGGCAACATCTACGACGGTGTCTGGCTGACAAAGCTGGAGAAAGACCTTCCAGAGTGGAAGCACCACATCGCCAACGGCAGCTTCAAGGAAACCAAGGAGTGGCTCAGGGAGAACGTGTACAAATACGGAAACCTCTACGACCCGGAAGACTTGGTGGAGCACGTCGCAGGCTCGAAACTGGTGGTGAAGCCGTTCATAAACTACCTGGAGCAAAAGTTCCAGGCCATCTACGGGTACTAATCCTCTCTTTTTACTAGTATCCCGCTCTGGGTGTACGAGTTGAGGTACCGCAGCACGATCTCCACCTCCTCGTCGGTGCAGCCGACCAGGATTTTAACCTCTGTATCGGATTTTAGCAAGTCGATTGTGATTATTGTCCCCACAACCGTTTTTTGGTTATTGCTCCCTCGCCAGACATCAATTCCCGAGCCGTCTCCTCCGCTCGTTCCGTCGAGGTAACCGTAATCCAGGGGGTATATCGAATCGGGGAATCTAGGATGTGGAGACCCTTCTGGCCTGTCGATTACGATCCTGTGCTTTTCGACGATCTCGTCCAACGCGTCCCAGAAGGTCATTGTGTTCACAGTCTCATTGATATCTTACCTTTACATCATTTTCTCATCATGAGCTTCCCTGATGAACTGCGTGCCCTATACACCAAGCAGAAGTACGGGCTTGTGGGCAGCCACAGCGCGGTGAAGACCTGTCACTGGCAAAGCAGGAGCCTGAACACTAAGGGGAAGGAGAATTGCTACAAGAACAGGTTCTACGGGATACCCACCCACCGGTGCTTGCAGATGACCCCCAGTGTGGGGCACTGCACCCAGAGCTGTCTCTTCTGCTGGAGGGCGACACCCGAGACTCTCGGGGTAGGTTGGAAACAGACCCAGCCAATAGAATTCCCGGAGGACCCTGAGAATATTATCGACGGATGCATCGACGAGCACAGAAAGCAGATGTCCGGCTTCGGTGGTAACCCGAACGTTGAAAGGGAGATGTGGAAGGAGGCGTGCGACCCGATCCACGCCGCAATCAGTTTGGAAGGGGAGCCGACACTATACCCTCGGATCGGGGAAATGGTGGACGCCTACAAATCAAGGGCCTTCAAATCAGTATTCATCGTTACAAACGGTACAACGCCCGAGGTTCTCTCTGAGTTGAGCTCAGAGCCGACCCAGCTGTATATCAGTCTCTGCGCCCCGGACAGGGAAACGTATGAGAGGACATGTCGGCCGATGATCCCCAACGCGTGGGATAAAGTGATGGAGACCCTTGAGCTGCTGAACAGCTTCAGCTGCCCCACAGTCCTGAGGCACACCCTTGTACCGAAACTGAACATGCACAACGCCGAGGGTTACAGCAGGTTAGCGGAGCTGAGCAACGCGACGTATATGGAACCCAAGGGGGCGATGAGTGTAGGCGGGGCTAGGGCGAGGTTTAGCTACAAAGAGATGGCGTGGTTCCACGAGATCCAAGAGTTCGCGGCGGAGATAGCGGAGGCGTCCAGCTACAAAGTTATCGACGAGCACGAGCCCAGCAACATCGTACTCCTGAGCCGTCTTGACAAGGCTATCAATCTATACTAAGCATTATTAACAGCGGCTCGTGTATGGGTTCAACATGATCGATAAAATAGGCGTAAAGACCACGGTTAAGGAACTGGTTGCCTTCAAAGTCCTGCCAGCGGGTGCGGACGACGTTATCGAGGGCGCACGGTTCAGCGGCGAGGTCTACAAGGCGGGTGCAACACCACATGACCCCACCATGGTTCTCTACTACGACCCCAAGGATACACCGGACTGCAGGAAGGAGATCATGATCCCAATTGATTCGGCGGTCAACGGTCTTGAAACGAAGCAGATGCCCGAGCTCCGAGTCGCCTTCATCGTTTTCAGCGGTACACATAACCCCATTGAATTCTACTACGATAAGCTGAACGAGTACATTGAGAAGAATGGCTTGAAGCTAAGCTCCGCGTTGTGCAGCCTTGAGGCCACGTACCAGCCTGACGAGTTTAACCTCAGCTACGGTTCGTTCATCGACGAGGACAACCCGGAGACTTGGAAAACCGAGATAATGGTTCCCGTGGAGTAAACCCTTTTATCCTGTTCCACATTCTGTTTGTTTCGCTGCGTTCGTGGTATAGTGGTAGAATATTAGCCTTCCAAGCTAATGACCCGGGTTCGAGTCCCGGCGGACGCACCATTTCATAAAAACAAGCCCTAAAACGGCTTCCTTTGTTCCAGTCACTGGGTATACGCGAAAAACGTTTTTGGGCAAGGTGAAAATGTTTCGTTGGGTTCGTAGTAGAACGTTATCATTCCAAACCGGCGCTCCGGTAGGGTCTAGCTATTGAGTTATATCTTGGCGGCTCAGGGTATGGATATGCGAATCAAGGCAGTTACCTATGACCTCTGGAACACGCTTGTCTATAACCGCAACTACGGCGAGTTCAGGTTACCCGCTTTGAAGAAGACGCTGGTTGAGCACGAGTACAGCTTTGATGACTGTGTTGTCGAGGACGCCTACATCGGCGGGTTCAGGTATAGCGGGAGAGTGATTAGGGCCGAGGATCACAGACACGTTGAGACCATCGAGATAGTGGGCGAGGTCTTGAGGCTCCTGGGGGTCGAGGACGAGAGAGTTCTTGAAAAAATGGTACCAATTTACGAGGACTCGTTCATGTGTGACCCGCCCAAGCTCAAAGAGGGCGTCTTTGAGGCACTTGAATATACTAAAAGTTACAAGGTCGGTCTTGTGAGCGTCACGGGTGTTAGCCCGGGCAGGCTCGTTAGGCAGGTAATGGAGGAATATGGCATCCTCGGATATTTCGAGGCACTTTCATTCAGCGACGAGGTGAAGTGGGTTAAACCCAACGTGAAGCTGTACCATGCCGCAACTGATGACCTGGGAATCGCGCCGGAGGAAACGGTTCACATCGGTGACAGCATGAAGGGGGACATCGTGGGGGCCATTGACGCTGGCATGAAGGTTATCTGGATCAAGACCAGGGAGCAGCCTCGCATCGAGGGCTACGAGCCCGACGGCGTCATCACTTCTCTCCTTGAACTTCCCGAGGCCATGCGAGTCTTGGAATAAAAGCACCGACATCGTTCATGTATCGCCGGTATTCTTCGCCGAACTGTTCAATCAGCATGGCCTCTTCATAAATTGAGACAAAATAGTAGCCGGGGATCGCGATCCATGGACCCAGGGTGACCGTGTTACCCCATATCAGTGTCATTCCAACGATCATCAACAGGTAGCCGAGGTACGAGGGGTGGCGCACGACGCTGTACGGGGCATCAGTTATTATCCTGTGATCCTCTGACATCGCCCAGGAGACGGCGTATCTGCCCCGCACCCTGACGCTCCAAGCGTGGAGGAGTGCCCCGAGAGCGTAAAATATGGTTCCAAATATTTGGACGGCGAGTGGTGGTGTGAAAAGTATGCCGATAGCACTTGAATTGCATCGAGTTATGCCGAGGTACGCGAATACGAGGGACTCGGCGAACAGAAATAGGGTACCAATTAATGCGATGGTGAAGGAAGGGCTAATTGGGTTCTCCCCTGACGTGCTCCCCGCATTTGTACCCCAGTTTCGTAAAACGTTCTGGAGGCTCACGCCCCAGAAGATAGCCAACGAGGTTAGGATTACAAGTGAGATAAACAAAGTTGAGACATGTTGTGATTCTAGCCCTTGGATATGAGTGTTTTCGGGCTAGTCCACGTGAACCGTGATCCTTGATGGATCAAGGGTGAAGCCCCAGCCCGCGGCGTTGAGCTCTTCCATAGACGCCCTCAGCCAGTAACCGAAGTCCTTCTCGGTTGTGTTATCCGGATCCAGCGTTGATAGCTCGTCGCCATTCTCGGCGCATGCGACGCAAAGGATGTTCTTTGATGCCCAATAATCAATGGCAACCGGGTCAGTTGACGCAGCTATGATGTTTACCTCGGTGGCGTGGTCATACGGCGTCTTTGGGCCATCCTTGGGAATGGCGTTGATGTGGATGGCGTCTATGATGTTGAGCACAGGAACCCTCGTCTGGGCCATCACCGTCCCCATACCACCGTCGCCAACGGTTCGATGCGCCCTGTACCCGAGTCCCGCTGTGAGCTTGTCGCTCGGGACCCCCATGTAGTGCTTGATGGCGGCCGTGACTCCGTAGATCATGTGGCTCTTGAGGACAGGGACGTTAATTACCTTGAGCTTGTCAACGTCGTAGTCATCGATCTCGGGCGTGTAGATCCCATACTTGAAGCTGACCTGGGTGCCGTAGGGAGTCGTGAACTTCGGGTACGAGACAATCGTGCCCGTTGACGGGATGACGTTTGTGTTGACCACGTACCCATCCTCGTTATCGCCCTCTGCAAACTCCTGGACCAGGTTACTGGTGAACTCGTCCCATAGGCAGGTCGAAACTTTGTTCTTGGTGGCGTACATGTCAACGACCTTCTGGGCCGACAGCGTCTTCTGGAGCGCGTTGTTCATGGGCCAGTCGAGGCTCCCGCCTTTTCCAGCGCCACCGTACTGAGCTTGCCCGTTGTCCGCCACAATTATCTCCCCCGTCCAGCCTTCCGGGTGGTCGAGGATGACCCGGATGATGCTGGACACGAGGTCGTTGTTGGTCCCGCCTCGCTCTCCCCACTGGCTGTTGACCTTGATGAGGACCACGTCATTGGTACCAATAAAACCACCAGGTCCCTGAGCGATCATCTCCTTTGTTGACCGGTAAAACGCCTGACCGTTGTTAGCCATGAGGTCGATGAGCCTGTCAATACCGTTGTCGGCGCCGTTGGTGCCCGTGATTGCATAAATCTCAGCTACGTCCTCGGCTGACGCCTTCCTTGGTTCGATTGAGAGTTTCATTGATGTCAACTTCTTTCAGAATCATCACGGTCTCCGAGGTAAATATACCCAATGGATACCATCGGAGAAAGTTGATTGTCTTGTTCTCTAGTCTTGGATGCTTTTGATGCCCTCAGTGACCATACTGTAGAGAGCCCCCAGGTTGCAAGCAAGGCCCACGCTACCAGCGATAATTGCCAATTCCCTCGCGGTCTCCACGTTCATCAGTCTTAGAACCACTTTTGCGAGTTCATGTGACTGGATTACACCGCCTACTGTCGCGACGCCCATGGGCATCGCTAGGGTGCCCATGAGGTCGCCGTTATCGGCCTTTCTCCACTTGGTGAGCGGCCTATACGTCCCGGTGATTGATGCATAGCTGTGAGCTCCCGCCTCTACGGCCCTGGTGTCATTGCTGGTTGCTAGGAGAACGCCTATGACGCCGTTCATGATGCCCTTGTTGCTCGTGGCCGCCCGGTATGGGTCAGCCCATGCGAAGGCGTCCGCAGCTATGATGTCATCAATCACATCAGACCCAAGGTTTTCTGCTGGAACGCGGGCGGCTACCGTAACCACTCTTCGTGTTGCCAAGTTTGATAGTATCCGGAGGAGGGTTCGTCCACCGGTAATCCTCGCGATTGTTGGGGCTAACAGCTCACACATGGAGTCAATCAAGTTGGCCCCCATGGAGTCCCTTACGTCCGTGAATATCTCGACTATGAGCATCTCGCCGACGGCTGTGTCCAACCTCTTGATTTGGAGGTCGACGGCTTTCCTTGACCTTGAGAGCGTGTTGGCGTCAACGAGGAGTGCCGCCTTCTCAGCGAGGACGGCCTCCTCGGCGGCGTCCATGTCCGGGACTTCAAGCACCTGTATCTGCCCGAGCATGATGTTTCCCGAGGTATAGGCTGTAAACCCCTCGGGAATCAGCCCCGCGCCGATACTGGCCTGCATGATTACACTCCTCTCCTCTGTGGCTATTGGTATCAATGCAGGATTTCCGTTGATAATAAAGTTCTCAGCGACCCCGAGTGGCATCTTGGTGATGCCGATGACGTTCTCGCGCATCTGATCCGCGGTTTCCATGTCTATGCCACCGGTGAGTGTGAATAAGTCAAGCTCCTCGTCTGAGAGCTGTTTCAGGAGTTTGGTTCGCTCATCGCTCAAGTGGCTTCGCATGGATTACGCGGGAGGTCAGGGATAAATGTTTCAAAAGAAGGGTTATTTTTGTAGGGTTGAAAAGATGGCGTATGGCTCGTAAAGCCCTCAGGGTCCTCTGCATTCTAATGTTTTCATCCTCCTTCCGAGGAACCCTGGCGTTAAAACGCATCAAATATAATCCGCCCATCCAATACAAGGAAGACCAATTTGATCAGCAAGGCAGGAATACCAGTTATCGACGCTCACGCCCACTACTTCACAGCCAGCACGATGCAGAACTGGCTCAAGCGGGGCAGAACCGTTACGAGCTTCACGTCTAGAACCGCTACACGCACTGACATGACAAGTATTGAGCTCCCGGATGAGACCTGGGACACCGCCCAGAAATGGGTTGACGAGCTGGACAAGTACGGGATCGAGTCCATGGGTGTCATGGTTGGGGTCGAGGCGTACGACGAGTTCAAGGAGACCATGAAAAGGTTCCCGGACCGGTTTATCGGTTACGCCAACATAAACCCCAAGGAAGATGAGGCGGCAGCCAAGGTAAAACAGGCCGCCAAGGACGGGTTCAAGGGGATCAAGCTTTACCCATCCAGCTGGACGGGGCTCAAAGTCTATGACGAGCCTTGCTACCCGGTCTACGACGCATGTAAAGAGAACGATATGCTGGTCTTCCTCCACTTCGGTATTACAATCGGAGGTCAGGCCGACCTGCGTAACGGCAACCCCATCGATATTCAGGTACCCAGCAAGGACTACCCTGACCTCAATTTCATCATCGCCCACTTCGGGGCAGGATGGTTCAGGGAGCTACTGATGATGCAGTACCAGACCGACAACGTATTCGGCGACAGCAGCGGCAGCAACAGCTGGATGAAGTACCTGCCATACGACATCGACCTGAAGCAGATATTCAGAAAGATGATTACTACCGGTGGAAGCCACAAGGTACTGTTCGGCACAGACAGCACGTTCTTCCCGAGAGGCTGGAGAATCAACGTCCTTGAGGCCCAGGTGCAGGCTTGCAACGAGCTCAAGGCGGACGGGGTCATCAACGACGATGATATCTACAAGATGTTCTATGGTAACATCAAAGATATGGCCAGGCTCTAAAACATATTTTTAACAGCCGAGGCGCACCCATGTGTCATGGATGACGCCGAGCGTAGATCGATTCTCTGGGTACTCTACGTCACGATATTCCTGACGTCAACAGGGCTTGGTACGACCACTTTCCTCCTGCCCGTCTATGCTGAGACACTTGGAGCAAGCTACACGGATCTTGGGTTGATTGGGGCAGTAGGCAACGTTATCTACACTGCCCTCACCCTCGTCAGCGGTTACCTGTTGGACCGATTTGAAAAGGTGACCCTCTATCTCGTCTTTACGGGTACGGGAATGGTAACCATGGCATTATTCGCCTTTGTCTCAACTATCCCCCAGATAATGATCCTCCGGGGGCTCCTCGGTTTGGCGTCCGGGACGTTTTGGGTCGCAGCGAGCACACTGACAGCGCAAATATCGCCCAGAGAGGAGCTTACACAGTCCCTCGCTAGGTACAACCTCGCCTGGATCAGCGGGTTCACGGTTGGGCCATACGTCGGTGGGCTTGTCTCCAGTGCCTATGGGTACGATCTCTTCTTCTACAGTCAAGCGGGGCTCATCGCGGTCAGTATTGTACTGGTCTTCACCAGAATGAGGAGTAGAATCGAGTTACTGAACGTCTCAAGCCATGAGAGAGCCACCTTGAGCGAGCTACTGCCGCTATCTCTCGCCTATATCACGTTGATACCCTTCACTCTCGTCCTCGGCATCTACATGGCAATAATCCCAGGGCATATGAAGGTGGTGGGGCTGTCTGCGTCCATCATCGGCCTGCTCCTAACAATCACAAATGGAACTAGGGGGCTAGTTTTCCTCAACATCCAGCGACTTGTCACGTGGGGGACGTGGAAATCAATGTTAACGGCCTCGCTTTTCATGGGCGCGTCAATGTTTCTCGTGAGAACCGGTAACAACGCTTTGACCTTCGGTGTGCCCCTAATCTTCTACGGCATTGGTTCAGGGATCATGACTCCCGTCGCAATGGATTTCATCAGCAAACGAACTCCGGAAAGGTTGTTGGGTACAGCAATGGGGGTCCACGAGGCAATCTACGGTATCGGGATGTGCTTCGGGCCATTGATAGGGGGTGCCATAGCTGACAGCTACTCGGCTTTCACGCTCTACACTATTCTCGTGGGCGTTGCGTTTCTCATCATACCTTTCGCATACCTCATGACCCGCGAGCCCAAGCCTTAAACCTGAAACAGTCATCAGATTCCCTGTGCCGAGGAAAAGAAGAAGGGGCTATCCCGTTGCAGTTCTGGTGGGACTTGAGAACAAACGCTCCATTTTCTGGAATGTTTTCAGCAACTCGGTCAAAACCGGGGTCGTAAAGACGTGGAACGACAACGAGTACAATTTCTTTGAGAGCATGGTTGATGAGCTCAGGCCGTCCATCAAACAGGGAATAAAGACAGTTCTAC
Source organism: Candidatus Bathyarchaeota archaeon (assembly GCA_018652685.1). Lineage (GTDB taxonomy): Archaea > Thermoproteota > Bathyarchaeia > TCS64 > TCS64 > RBG-16-57-9. The sequence continues at coordinate 20,099 of JABIBQ010000071.1, read as the reverse complement.
TCGCCTCGGATGACAAGAAGAAATATGACGGTTTCATGGGCCACATCAAGAAGCACCAGGGCTGGATGCTCAAGGGCTACGAGCTGAACAGGGTCTCGTTCCAGTATGTTGAGGGCTCGGCGAAGGACGAGGACGCCGTGATGGAACTGGTCAACGCATCGGGGTTCAGTGACAAGATCAGGGAGGCCGGGGACGGGGACATGAAGTTGGTCATGAGCGTCCTTGAGAAACGGCTTTCCTCAAGGGGCGGCATCGAGACCTTGATGTTCTCGCTGAATGAGGCCGAGAACGCGGTCTATGGGAGTGGCGCAGTCGAGTATATTATCACCGCCCAAAAGTTCCAGGAGCGGCACCGTCGAAGGATACAGCGGTTATTCCAGGTAGCCGAGAACAAGGGCATCAAGACGAGTGTATTACCGCCAGACTCACCGTATATCGGACGTGTCGCCCAGTTCGGGGGACTCGTCTGTCTTTTGAAGATTATATCAAATTAGTGAAGTTGTTCCTCAAAATACGGTCTCATTCAGAAAATGAGAGTAACCGAGTTCATCAGATCCCCAAATGAATACTGTGGATATCAAAGGAGGCCAATCTCTCTTATTGGAGGAAACATTCCACCAAAAAAGGCTGTGTTTTGATCGTTACTTGAACTAGAATCCCCCTTTTTATCCCTTTTTATGATAAATCAGGTTTATTTCATCGAGAACCTGACAACAATTTATCATCAACTCATGAAAATATCTCTACTTTTTCCTCATAAAATGAGAGCTTCTCTCTATTAAAAAAATTAATGAAATAGGTTATTAATATATAATGAGAATATCAAGAAAAAAATGGGACGACTTGAAAATTAAGAAACTCTCAACAAGTGAAAACGTTTTGAGGTAGAGAAAAGTTTGAGGAAGCCTAACAATCAGGCGTCTGCCATGAATTTCTGGACTTCTTCAAGGAACGTGCTGGGCTTGTAGGTGTCGATCATTGTGATCCCCAGCTTCTTCATCTCGGCGATGCTACTCTGGGTGTAAGGCCTGAATATACTCTTGTGAGCAAGCGGTGAGACGCAGGCGCAAACACGGACGCCCAAATCAGACATCCTCTGTAGAATCCTGTAATTCTCGCTGGTCTGCTCAGTCTCCTCCCCCGGCTGGGTGAGCACGAAATCGCTGAAAATGAAGACCATCCTGTCTCCTCTCTCGCTGATCTCTGTAATTTGATCATATCCCCATTCCAAACTCTTCCCAGGGAGGGTACCGCCCCACGTCATGGATGTTCGACCGTGGCTGTACCGCTTCTCCATCTCCGTGGTAGTCAGGAACATCATGGATACAAGGTCCTCCAGAATCGGGTTCACGTTGACCTCGTCGTAGAAATCCTTCACCACGTGTGTGTTTGACTCGTAGAAGCAAAGACCATATTTTTCCCTCTTGAGGCCCCAGAGCAGCGGCACCATACTCATGATGCTGTAGCTGATGCTGTTGATTCCTTCAAGGTCGTAGAACATGGTGTTACTGATGTCTAGGATGAACACGATGTGCCGCTTCTGCTTTTGGCGCTGCCTCATCAGGAAATCGTCCCATCTGATATCATCGATGGCCCTGCCAAGGTCCAGAATGTTATCGAGGCTCCGCTCCTCGTCGATGAGGTCTGTGTCTTCTCCAGGCTGGTAAGGGATCAGGTTTCTGCTCTTGTTGAAATCTTCCTTCCTCTCGAACTCGCGTCCGAGTTTTAGGAGTTTTTCTTTGAGGAGCTCCATGAGCACCTCTCGGGCTTCCTTCTTGCGGATATCCTTGATGTACTTGATACCTGTTTTGATTAGCTCGTCCTCGCCAGGACCGACGCCGATATCCGGCTTATTCTCGAAACTTGAGAACTGGTCTGGGGCAGATTCGTTGGCTGCCATTCCCAGCTCGTTCTCAAGACCCTTGGCGTAAGGTGTGACCTCGATCTGGTCATCGACCGCCTTCTGGAGGAGGCTCATGAAATCCTCCCCGTCAAGGCTGGGATCTGGTAATTGCTCTTCCGGGTCCACGTTTACGAGGATCTCGGCCGCCATTTTCTCTGCAATTCCCTGGTTCTCAACACTGCTGGTGATAACTGCAACGTTGACCAGGTCATTAAAAGTAAGATGGCCCTTCCTCATAAATGGCGGGAGAAGTAACTTGCCCATATTGATACCCTGACGCGGGCTAGGCTTGTCCTCGCACTCCCGATGTCGGCGCATGCGGGTAATAAATTCAGGGATAAACCAGTGAGCATATCGGAAGGGGTAGGTCATATAGACGTTTTCCGACACTACCCAAGCCTCTTAGCGACTATCTCCTCAATTACCATGTTGATTGTCTTACCCTCGTCGCGCACACGCATCTCCTTGCTGAGCACGGCCGGGGCGAAGAACTTGATAGCGGCATCCTCACCCTCGAATCGTTCGATGTACTTGTTCACAAGTTTGGTGAGGAAGATACCTGAACGCGGCGAGGCCGGTATCTCCAGGCTGGCTGTGTTTCTGGTCTCGTTGACGATATCGTATATCTTGTTGAGGGCACTCTCGGGCAGTGAGAAAGCTGGAGTGTTCTCCTTGATGATCTCCATCTCAGTCTCCTTGTCCGGGTAGTCAAGCCTTATCCAGCTGCCCATACGGTCTACTAGCACCTTGCTGAGCCTGTAAGTACCCGCTGTCTCGATGGGGTTCTGGGTTGATACGAAGGCAAAGTTCTCGTGGGCCTTCACCATCCCGATGGGGAATAGGTGGTAGTGTCGCTCCTCAAGAGGGGCAATCAGGCTGTTCTGGGCGAACTCCGTTGCCCTATTCAACTCCTGTGCGACGAATAGGCCGCCCTCTACCATGGCCCGGATCAGCGGACCCGGTTCAAAGCTGCTGATGTTCCTGCCGTTACGGACGACAAGGGCGGGGTCGAAGCTTCCGATAAGCCTGCTAGGTGTAACGTTCTCGTCGAAGAATACCTCATGAAAGCTCCTGCCCGTGTCTTCTGCGACTTTTCGGGCGAGGAGGCTCTTGCCAACCCCAGGTGGGCCGACGAGGCATGGTGTGATTCCAGTGTCAAGGCTGTCTTTGAGAAGATCGTATGCCTTTTGGTACTGTCCCTTGAGGATGACCTTGTGCTCGATCTTGATATTCTCTACAATGCTCTTCTCAAGCATCTTGCGGAAGCCCTGTTCTTTTTCCGCCAACATTTCTAATTCCAGTGGTTTACTGCACAGTACGATTTAAGGCTTGTACAATGAAACCTTGTATTATCGCGTTTATCAACGACAATAAAGACGGGGTTATCCCGAGGTTTGATGGGAAACCATCGCCTTATGGAAAATCTTGTATATATTTACACTTACAGTAAAACCTACTGAGGAATTTGATGGATCAACTGTTAGACGACGTAAGGATACTAGACTTGACTCACGTATGGTACGGACCATGGTGCACATTGATGCTTGCTGAGATGGGCGCAGAGGTAATCAAGATAGAGCCACCATGGGGTAGCCTTGGAAGGTTAAGCCAGAGGGGGCCAATGTACGGGGGGGCAAGCCCCACGTTCCACCACCTCAATCTCAACAAGAAAGATCTTGCCATTAACATGAAGGACGAGAAAGGGAAGAAGATCTTCCAAGGGCTTGTTGAGATAAGTGACATAGTTGTAACAAACTTCGTCCCAGGTACCATGGAACGATTAGGCATCGGGTACGAGGACCTCAAGAAGATCAAGCCCGACATCATTTACGCCGCTTTAAGCGGGTTCGGGGAGACCGGTCCGTACAATATACGCCCCAGCTACGCCATGATTGCGGAGTCAATCTCAGGATTCACCCGCCAGCAGGGCGACAATGTTGACCCGGAAGGACCTCCGTACACATTAACGGGGGCATTCGGTGACCTCGCGCCTGGGACAATGGCTGCCATGGCAATCCTGGCCGCGCTTCGTTATCGGGATAAGACAGGGGTCGGCCAGAAGATAGACGTGGCTCAACTTGATACCATGTTCGCGTACAACGTCAACACAACCACGTACTTCGTCAGTGGAAAGGACGAGGCTACAAGGAAGGCTGAACGTGACGAGTACAGCAAGAACATCATTAACATCGGGGGTATCCACCCGGTCAAGGACGGACACATTTTCCTCATGGGGTTCAGGGCCAAAGGAATGGAGAAGCTGAAGATGGCCTTGGGCGTTGATGAGGTGACCAAGGAGATGATCTTGGATCTCATCAAGGACATGACCCGGTTGGAGGCATCGAATTACTTCGCTAACATCGGTCTCCCCTGCTCAATGATCAACTACGCCAGCGAGGCCACGTCAGACCCCCACCTCCTCGCAAGAGACATGGTCATCGACATGAACCACCCGTTGCTGGGCGACTATAAGGCGGTGAACTTCCCCATAAAATTCAGCGAGACACCCGGAAAGGTCCATAGTCCGGCCCCGTTGCTTGGCGAGCATAACGAGGTGCTGTTGAAGGAATATCTGGGTTATTCTGAAGAGGAAATCAAGGAGCTCTACAAGGAAGGCGTCCTCAGTCAGAGGCTGACCTGATCCCTTTTTTCCACCTGATCAAGGCATCTTTTCCAGAAAAAGGGAGTTCGCCCATTTGTCAAATATTATATGAGTATCTTGAATGTATTTCCAACCCTCTCTATATACTATTTACATTCAATAAAACCCATTAAGACAACCTTAAATGCCAGCGAGGGAGGTTTTCAGTGAAATCGTTATTCTTAGGACCTACGAGGGTAGACTAACGATTAACATAGAGGGAAAACTTTGATTGAAATAAGGTTTCACGGCAGGGGCGGCCAAGGAGCTGTAACGGCTTCAAGGATTATCGCCATAGCTGCTTATGAGGAAGGTAAGTATTCCCAGGCAATCCCAATGTACGGCACTGAGCGCCGTGGAGCGCCACTTACTGCTTTCGTCCGAATCGACGATGTCCGTGTAAGGGAGCGTGAACTCGTTCACAACCCCGGCATAAGCATCGTTCTCGACCCCCTTATCGCTAAACAGCAGAGCGTTGTAGACAATCTCCTACCTGGCGGTCTGGTTATTCTGAATACGCAGGATGAGCCAGAGGATGTCAAGCTAGGTGGAGACTTTAAAGTCGCTACTGTTGACGCTACTACTATTGCACTAGAGACTCTTGGAAGGCCAATCACAAACACAGCCATCCTGGGCGCGTTCGCCAAGGTGACTGGACTGATTTCCGTAGAGTCCATTGAGAAGGCTATTGCTAAAAACTTCCCAGGCAGGATCGGCGAGATGAACATCGCCGCTGTCAGGAGGAGCTACGAGGAAGTCAAGGGCCCTGTTCAGGCAACCGTCAAGGTCGCACCTGAAGAGAAGCACGACATTCACGTAGGTGGCTACGGTGTACTGAAAGACGTGTCAAGCTGGAGGGTCTTCACCCCCGAGATTGACATCGAAAAGTGCATCAGCTGCAAGGCTTGCTGGATCTTCTGCCCAGAGACATCCATTAACTGGGACGAGGAGACAAAGAAGCCAAGCATCAGGTACGCCGCATGCAAGGGCTGCGGAGTATGTGCAAACGAGTGTCCAGTAGACGCAATCGAAATGGTGAGAGTTGAGGCTTAAAATGTCATATGAAGTAATGGTAGGAAACAAGGCAGCAGCGGTCGCATGCAGACTTGCACGCGTCCAAGTTGCCAGCGCATTCCCAATCACACCCCAGACCACAATTACGCAATATCTCAGCGAGATGCACGCAAACGCGGAATGGGACTTTGACTTTGTTAACGTAGAGGGAGAGCTCTCAAGCCAGGTAGTTGTCCAGGGCGCTTCACGTGTCGGTGCAAGAACCTTCACATGTACAAGCGGCCCCGGCCTCCTATACATGCACCACCCCATGCAGGGAACGGGCACAGGAAGGCTACCAGTCGTTATGGCAGTCGTCCACAGGAGCTACAAGGGCATGCAGCCAGACCACAGTGACCTTATGTCACAGCAGTGGACGGGCTGGAGCCACCTATACGTAGAGGACGCACAGGAGATCCTAGACTCCCTGATCATGGCCTACAAGATTGCAGAAGACCCCCGGGTCAGGATCCCAGCGGCGGTCGGTTACGACGGATACGTTCTGAGCTATACCGCAGAGCCAGTAGAGATCCCAGACCAGGCACTGGTCGACGAGTGGCTTCCACCGAACAAGGCAATGCCAAGCATCCTCCCCGACGAGGTTGACGTGTCAACATTCAGTAGGGGTTGGGGCGGCGGAGACCCACAGGATCGATGGAAGAGCCACCACGACGCAATCCTAGGAATCGAGGACATTCTCAAGGACACCATGGACAGCTTCTACAAGACATTCGGTCGCCGCTACGGCAACGGGATGATCGAGGCGTACAAGATGGAGGACGCAGAGTGCGCCATCATAGCCATGGGGACCATCGCGGGCACATGCAAGGCTGCAGTCGATAAGATGCAGAAAGAGGGCAAAAAGGTTGGACTAATCCGGCTGAGGAGCTTCATCCCATTCCCAGAGAAGGATCTCTTGAAGTGGGCGGAGAAGCTAGGAGGAGTCGCAGTTGTCGACAGGTCAATCTGTCCAGGCAAGGGCGGGCCCGTCTTCAGCAAGGTGAGGGACACTTTCTACGATATGGAAGATAAGCCTAAAATACTGCAGTTCCACGCAGGTCTTGGCGGTAAAGAGGTAAGGGTTCACGACTTCGAGATGATCGGAGACAAGATCCTTGACTACGCCAAGGGCGGTAAATCAGACAAGGTAACATGGGTGTAAGAGGTAGAAAAAAATGGCTGAAAGAATAACACGTGCACAGATCCCCATGAGCGAGATGACCATCACTCCAGGCAGCGCATGCCAGGGCTGTGGTGCAGCTCTCGCCGCGAGGCTCGCCTTTAAAGCTCTTGGTCCAAACGTTATCCGGCACGGCATTCCATGCTGTCCAGACAGCGTAACCAAGACTCCAAGGACAGGAACGGTCTTCGAGGGCGGCGGCGCTCTCCTAACTGGAACTACACACGGACTCAAGGCACTAGGCAGGTCAGACGTCAAGGCCGTCGCTTTCTTCGGAGACGGCGGTACCTACGACATTGGCTTCCAGGGTCTATCCGGCGCAGCAGAGAGGAACGAGAACGTCTTCGTCATCACAAAGGACAACGAAGCATACATGAACACGGGTAACCAGAGGAGCAGCTCAACCCCAAAGTACAGCAGGACCAGCACCACACCGGTCGGTCAGGCGAGCAGGGGCAAAACTACTCACAAGAAGAACGTACCGTTCATCTTCGCGGCCCACTACGTACCATACGTAGCAACGGCAAGCGTTGGTTATCCAGAGGACCTAATAGCCAAGGTAAACTATGCCAAGGATCTAGAAGGCTTCAGGATGCTCATCATACAGGCTCCGTGCCCAGTCGGGTGGAGATATGACCCAGCGATCACAATGGATATTGCAAGGTCAGGTGTCCAGTCAGGTGTATGGCCACTGATGGAGATTGAGAACGGCGAGAAGTTCAAGCTGAACTACAAACCCAAAGAGCTCAAGCCAGTTAGCGAGTACCTAAAGCCACAGGCAAGGTTCCGCCACATGACTGACGACGAGATCGGCGACATTCAGGGGTTCACGACTTCCCGCTGGGAAAGCCTCCTCGATAACGATGCTAAAGGCAAGCTTATGATGTAAGCTTCCTCCAAACATCTTTCCTATTTTTATATTATTTTTAAATATCAAGATCACTACATGCACCCTATCTTTGAGGTGTGGGCGTGGGTCTTAGAAGCGTATTGAAGAAACCAAGGATACTGTTTGGTGGTTTTCTCGGTCTCGCCACCCTGAGCATAATGAACGCCGCGTACACCAACGTGCTGGACTCGATAAAATCCGACTTGGCGTTGACGTATACTTGGACTGGTGCGTTGATGTCTGCCTATTTCGTCGGGTACACGATAGGACAGATCCCCTGGGGCATAATGAGCGACAGGAAGGGCAGCAGGCTCACCATGAGCCTCAGCGTCCTGGGGGTCAGTCTTTCAACTCTCCTTTTCGGTTACAGCGACACCGTAATGAAAGCGATTGGACTCCGGTTCCTCGCCGGGTTACTTGGGGCTGGTATTTTTGTCCCCGGTGTCAAACTAGTTTCCAGCTGGTTCAACTCTGATGAACGGGGCACAGCCCTGGGGATTCTAAACATCGGCGGGAGCTCGGGGATGATCCTCGCCTCTTGGTTTGTGCCGCTCCTGAGTGCCGATATCGGATGGAACACCGGGTTAAAGTTAACGGGTGTCCTGGGCCTTGCCTCGGCCGCTCTTTGCTACCTTCTACTGAAGGATACGTCCACCGAGGGGCGGTCAATGAACCTTCGGGAGCTACCCGTTGATCGTAGGGAGTTCTGGATTCTCTGCTTCATGCAGTTCATCAGACTGGGGTCGTACTATACCTTCATCGCGTGGATGCCGCTGGTTCTCCGCGAGGACTATGGGTTTAGCGTCATCGCCACAAGCACCGCTATGTCATTACTGAACATCGCGGGTATCTTTGCGAACCCAATCGGTGGGCTGGTTTCTGACCGACTAGGTGAACAGCGTGTTCTTTTAGGCGGGTTCCTGCTGCTATCTGCGCTGATATTTACTTTGGCCCTTCAGCCGGTCGGGGTGCTCCTTTACGTCCTGCTCTTTTTCCTAGGCTGGGTCCTCAACTTCTCACGGAGCCCCTCCTTCACCATCATCCCGCGACTCTTCGGTACGAGTTCAGCGGGAAGTATATCCGGGATCAACAACACGTTCGCCAGTTTTGGGGCGTTCGCTTTGCCCCTTCTTTTGGGGTACCTCCGTGACTACACGAGTAGCTATCAGGTAGGTTGGTTCACATTAGCGTCAATCTCTCTTTGCTCCTCCGCTTTGCTGTCTTTCGTGAAACCCGACGAGTGAGAACCTTTTTCTTAAACCTGCCCTTCTCTGTTTTGTAGGTGCCCTGATGTCATATTGTCCCTCATGTGGAAACGATGTCAAAGAGGATGACGTTTACTGCAGCAAGTGCAGGACCAACCTCAAGAATAAAGTAACGTACCGTAAAGTAAGCAAACGAGTTGATTTCAACTGGAATGACCCAGATGATGACCAGTACGGCCCACTAATCGGGGGAGGTATCGTTATCTGGCTCGGTGTTCTGCTGATGTTACAGAACCAAGGACTACTCAGTGGCGGTGATTTCGGCGGCTTCTTCATGATAGGTATCGGTGTCATCCTTCTTTTACGTGGGATCGCCGCGTACCAGCAGACTGACGGGCATGATGGTGGCTTCGGGTACTTGGCCGGCGGGGGAATAATGATGCTCATAGGAGCGGGGATCGCTTTCAACATCCGTGACTGGTGGGCATTCCTCATCATCGGTATAGGGCTGCTCATAGTGGGCCGTGGGCTATCCGATCGAAATTAGCTCAATATTTAAAACCCAGATATTTTAATCCATTCTCCAATGATTGATTTAAAAACCCGTATATGCATGCATAAGCCATGAAAAGACAATTTTCACTCACCGTAGCAGAGTCAAAGAGGCTAATCGCGAAGGGCGTGGCAGCCCTTCCTGAGGTTATGCTGGCCATGGAGGAGAGGACCGTGGTTGTGGCAACTGGCACAACAAACGCATATGTCCTTGAAGAGCTCTGGGGAAAGAAGATCGACAAGCGGGCATATCGCAGCGGGATCACAACGCCAAAGGAACCCGAGAAGAACCCCGAAGCGCAGCCAGAGAGGATCGCTGACAAGGTTTTCATCAAAGGAAAAGTGGCCGACGAGTACGACCGCGTCACCATCGCGCCACACCTAAACAAGGGAGACATTTACATAAAGGGCGCGAACGTGCTCAACTACGATGACTATGTCGCGGGAGTCCTTATTGGCGGAAAGGATGGTGCGACCATCGGCAACACCATCGGGCACATCATCGGTAAACAGGTGAACTTGGTCATCCCAATCGGGCTTGAGAAACTCACATACGAGGACATCAACGAGCTGCACATGTTGGCATCTGAAGAAGACTACGACGGTCCACGTATGTGGCCTATTATTGGTACAATCGTCACGGAGATCGAAGCTCTTGGACTACTGACCGGTGTCGACGCCTACCTGTACTCAGCTGGCGGCATCGCTGGAGCCGAGGGCGGTGTCAGGATCCTGATCGAGGGTAGCAAGGAAGAGGTTATGGAGACTCTTGAGTTAGTCGAGTCCATCAAGGGCGAGCCCAGGTACCTCCTCTAACTCCCCTCTCTATCTAAAAAAACCAGTTTTTTAAAGTTACACTACATCGTGTTTTCGTCTTCATTGCAGCTACCAAGGCCAATAGGGATACACGGTCAGGGATTGTTGACTTGAATATACCATCTAGCCCTCTTGAAGCATAGATAACTCGAAAACCGCTTGAAAAAATAATAAAACTCGATGAACTACTCACTTATCTCTCGTAACGTTTTAAACCACATAATCACCGCATTAAGAGTTTCAGCCGGTGAATAATTGGGTCTAAAGACAAAACTTGGCAATGTATACTACGGGTATTGGGTACTCTTTGGCGCGATTATACTCCATTTTCTAGATTCAGGCCTGTATTTCTACGGATTCAGTGTCTTTTACACGCCAATTCGGGCCGAGTTTGGGTGGAGTGCCGCTGTTGTAGCGGGAGCTATCAGCTTCTCAAGACTTGAGGGCGGCATCGAGGGGCCTCTTATAGGGTACCTCATCAAACGGTTCGGGCCGCGGAAGATAATCGCCATTGGCGTCGTTCTTACCGGTATTGGTTACATGGCTATGATTTTTGTTGACAGCCCTTTGATGTTGTATTTGGTCTACGCCGGGGTTCTCAGCATCGGCTACAATATGGGGTTCACACACGGGCTTTCCACACTGATCACAAACTGGTTCATCAAGAAGCGTACAAGGGCACTGAGTTTATACGCCCTCGGTGCAGGAATTGGTGGTGCGGTAGTTGTTCCCTTAATCTCAAAATCCATGGTCCTTTATGGTTGGAGAACAACCGCAATATTATGTGGCCTCTCCTTCTGGGTGGTAGGGTTACCTGCGGCATATCTCTTCCGGAATAGCCCCGAAGAAATGGGGCTATTGCCTGATGGTGAGCGTTCTAGTGAATACCTCAACGCGGAGGACGGGGAATCCCCGGCTGTTGCTGAGCCAGAAATTTCTACCCGGGACGCATTGAAATCAGTGACGTTCAGACGCCTATTATTAGCCGAGTCCCTTCGAACATTCCTTTTAGGTTCAATCGTTCTTCACCAGATCCCTCACCTTGTAAACATCGGACTAAGTGCCGAAACCGCAGGTGGAATACTTGGGATGATGATTTTTGCTAGTATACCCGGACGGGGACTCTTCGGATTACTCGGAGACAGGATAAAAAAGAACACGCTTCTTGCGGCAACAATGATAACCCAAGGCATAGGTGTCCTGATACTCGCCTTTGCGAGCAATATCATTCACGTCTATGCCTTCGTCGTAATCTATGGTTTGACTTATGGCGGGTGCATCCCCTTGATGATGGCGTTTAGGGGAGATATATTCGGTAGGAAAAACTTTGCTCAGATGTCAGGTATCATGTCACCCTTCCGGATGATAGGGAACGTCGTTGGACCCGTCCTAGCTGGATATCTTTTCGACGTAACGGGAAGTTACCGGGTCGCGTTCATAGCGTTCGCAGCCCTTGCAGCGATGTCTGGAATTAGCTTTTACTTCGTAAAATCTGACCGTTTGTAGAATAACCATATATCTCTCCAATACAAACTTCATACTGATTTACATGAAGGCATTCGTTTTACTAAACACCGAACTCGGGATGGAATCCACGATAATTGACGCCTTGAATGGAGTCGAGGAGATTACCAACATACACAGTCTCTACGGAATTTACGACCTTATCATTGAGATGGAGGCCGACTCCATGGACAAGATCAAGGAGGTTGTGTTCAACAAGGTGCGACGCCTCGACAATGTCAAGAGCACCATAACCCTTCTGACCTACGGAGAGCCGCTCGTTAACGAGTAAGGCTCCTATTCCTTTCCTTTTAGTCACACCATAATGACTGTTGACCCTTCATAGTTCAGTTTGAGGACAGAGCCTAACGGTGTCCTAGTTCCCTTCGACAGCACGTGGCCTCACTTAATTATGGTTTAATTATGAACAACATATATTTACTACAGACTGAATCCTGTTCTTACAATGTCAGACTCAGGAATAGGGTTCGGAGGCTTCCTCCTAGGACTTGGTGGGGGTTATTACCTCTTCCAGTACGTGGACTTTAGCTTCGATATCATCAGCTATCTTTTGATCCTAATGGGCGTCGGGATTATTCTCGGAGCAGTGTTATCCAAGGGAGGGAAAACTCCTCTATCAGATATATTCGGAGGGGTCATCGGTGGTCTTATCCTCGCCGTTTTCCTGACACAGGGATTCGGACTAGTAGACGATTTCACCGGCCAGTGGGATGATATTGATTCAGCAATCTATCGGGCGTCCGAAACGGTCTCCCTCGATGCTCCTCTAGATGCCGATTCCTTAGTGTTAGCCATCGAGAACGTCAACGGCGGAATCACGGTCGCTCCGTGGAGTGGAGACTCAGTAACTCTGGAACTTGAGATCCGGGCCAAGGGCGACAACGACTCGGAGGCGGAGAGGAACCTCGATGACTTTGAGTACCGCCTTGATGATGTCACCGTGGGCGGTACCCAAGAACTATCGCTGACCTTTCCCATCTCGAACACAAAATGGACCCTCTACACAGTCGTCGTGACGGTAAAGGTACCCGAGGGCGTGGATTCCGAGCTGCTTCTTGACTCAACCAACGGCAAGATAGTCGTATCCGACCTGCTGCTCTTGGGCATAGACGTTGAAACGACAAACGGGGTAATAACCCTCAACGACATCGAGAGCCCGATCATCAACGTAGATACCACAAACGGCGGTATCTTTGGTACCGTCACGTCATCCGAGACTCACTTTAGTACCACAAACGGTGTAATCAACATCGAGCTCTCGGCCCAGACGGGAGAGCACGACTTTGATACTACAAACGGCATCGTTGAGCTCACGCTCCCAACTGGCACCGATATCGGCTACAGCATCGACTTGGAAACCACAATCGGGGTCATCGACACGAACCTGCCCAATATGGACTATAGTGTGGACCGAATCCGAAACATTATCGGGGAAACAGACGGGTTCAGCTCAAAGGATATCCAGATAACCATCAACGTGGACACAACAATCGGTGCGATCGAGCTAAACTAGTCCCTTTTTTGAGGCAAATCCCCGTGATTGTCCCACGAGGGTTTAACATAACGTTTTAATAAGATGTATCTCCTACACCCTAGTTACACTGACAGGAGATCTCATATAATGTCAAGAGAATTCAATTACATTGTCAGGCTCCACGGCACCAACATCGATGGAACCAAATTGGTGCCCTATGCCCTCACCGACGTCAAAGGTGTAGGCGTAAGACTCGCTCGAGCAATCGTTAAGCAGTTGGACCTGGATGCTACTGAGAGACTCGGTAATATCGGTGACGCGGACGTCAAGAAGCTGGAAACGGCTATTGATGATCCTGCGAGTATCGGTTTACCAACCTGGATGCTAAACAGGCGTAAAGATCCCATGACGGGAGACGATTTACACATGATAGCAGCCGACCTAGACCTTAGGAATCGGGACGATATCGACCTGATGAAGGAGACAAGAAGCTGGAAAGGCGAACGCCACACACGTGGACTGAAAGTACGTGGACAGAGGACGAAAACCACTGGACGTACGGGCAGGAGCGTCGGAGTCAGCAGAAAACAAGTACAAAATAGGTAGATGTAAAAAATGGGTGACCCCAAGAAGAAACAGAAAACCTACAAGACTCCAAAGCGTCCATACAACAGCGACACACTCTTGGAGGAGCTTCGAACCATCGGAGCCTACGGTCTAAGAAACAAGCGAGAGCTATGGAAGGCCCACACCGAGTTGTCCCACATGAGGGGCAGGGCGAGGGAACTTCTAAGCCTAGATGCAGAGGAGAAAGCACTCAGGCAGCAGCTGATTATCAACAAACTGGCCAACCGTGGACTCGTAATGGAGAACGGGCGGCTAGAGGACGTCTTGACGCTGAGCGTTGAGGACCTACTTGAGAGAAGAATCCAGACTTACATATTCAGGAGAGGACTGGCATCAAGTCTATTCCAGGCACGCCAGCTCATCACACACGGCCACATCTCAATCAACGGCCGAAAGGTGACCTCCCCGAGCTACCAGATAAAAATCGCGGACGAGGAGACACTGGACTATGCAGTTAGCAGTCCCTACCACAACCCTGCCCACCCACTGAGGAGGGAGCTTGAGGTTGAAGAAGCCGTAGAGGCAAAACCATCGACGGAGGCAAGAAAACTTGAGTGAAAGTGCAAGTGTAAGATGGGCAATCGTCCACATATTCAGTAGCTTCAACAACACGATTATACACATGACAGACCTTACGGGTGCCGAGACTCTCGGCATCGCAAGCGGCGGCATGTTCGTCAAAGCTGACAGGCTCAAGCCGAGCCCCTTCGCTGCCATGAAGGCGGCGCAGCACATCGCCAATGTGGCCAGGGATAAGGGTGTGAACGCGATTCACATCAAGGTCAGGGCTCCGGGCGGTACTGGAAGCAAGACACCTGGACCAGGCGCACAATCTGCAATCAGGATTCTGGCGCGTAGCGGTTTCAGGATCGGTAGGATTGAGGAGACAACACCCATTCCACACGACGGCACACGCAAGAAGGGTGGACGTAGAGGAAGGAGACCTTAGGCGCAGGGTGGGGTAACCTTGAAGACAACCGTAATCAGCCTGACGGACGACACCATTAGGTTCATCGTCTCGGGCATAGACAATGCCTTCGCTAATACGCTGAGGAGGACCATGGTAGCAGAGGTCCCCATCATGACCATCGAGGATATCTTCTACTTCGATAACTCATCACTAGTAGCCGACGAGGTCCTGGCCCATAGACTAGGGTTCACGCCACTAACAACAGACCTTGACAAATACATTCTACCGGAGGACTGTGACTGCAACGCCGAGCTTGGATGCCCTAATTGCAGGGCCGTCCTGACAATGGACGTCGAGGCAGACGAGGAAATAGTGACCGTTTACAGCGGCGACCTCGTACCCGACGACCCATCAACCGCTCCGGCGAGTACAACCATACCTCTGGCCAAGCTAGCGCCAAAACAGGCAATCAGGTTCGAGGCGTACGCACAGCTGGGACAGGGCAAGACCCACATGAAGTGGAGCCCAGTCAGCATGTGCGTTTACCAGAACGTATCACTGGTTCCAGTTGAGGACACTGCCGCGGCAGAAGAGTGCATCATGGACTGCGGCGACGCCGCGGAGATGGTGGGCGACGTGGTCAAGGTAATCGACATTCAAAAATTCGAGTCATGCAAGAGATGCAGGGAGCTAGTCACAAGGGACGCCATAATGGGGAACCTTGTACCCGACGAGTTCCTGTTCACTGTCGAGAGCAACGGGGCACTCACGCCAAAGAGGATAGTGACCGAGGCGGTCAAGATCCTCAAGAAGCGACTGAGCGAGCTGAGAGACAAGATCGATGCGGATGACCTGCACAACGAGATCAGCGAGTTTGAATTCTCAAAGCAAGTGCAGCCCACGCCAATACCAGCAAGCGACGACTCTGAGGACACGCCTGATTCCGAGGATACCGATGTAGAAGTAGAGCCTACGCCAACGCCAGCAAGCGATGAAACTGAGGAAAGCGATGACTCTGAGGACACCGATGAGGAAGTAGAGACCACAGGAGACAATTAACAATGAAAAATCAGACACTTATTGACACGATCACGACATTGCAGAAAGCCAACAAGGCTTCAGGCAAGGCCATCTGGAGGGCCCTTGCCAAGGACTTAGACAAGTCCAAGAGGAACCGTGCCTCAATCAACCTAAGCAGGATTGATAGACACACCGAGGAGGGCCAGTACGTGGCCGTCCCAGGTAAGGTGCTTGCGGCGGGTAACCTCACAAAGCCGGTGAAGATCGCGGCGGCCTCGTTTAGCGAGGGAGCCATCAAGAAGATCGCGGCGGCAAAAGGCGAGTACATGAGCCTTGTCGAACTTGTTGAGTCGGGCGTTGAGCCCAGCAAGATCAAGATCATGAAATAATTCCCCTTTTCTAACACCCCTTTCTACTAATATCCGCCGTAATACGCTAGATTATACCCTGCTCCATGAGCCGGGTCCTGAGCAACGCCTCCAACACCTTTAGGGTTGTTAGCTCGTTGTACTCAGAACTGCTTATGATTAGCGCCAACTCCCCGTCCTCCTCGATGAATGTGGCTGGCAGTGGAGTGCCGTCGCCGTGGACCTTAATGAACTCGTCCTTATGGAGGAACTTTGACTCGATCGGCAGACCCTTGAGGAACCGCCTCCGGCGTCCTTTCATGGTAGCCAAGCCGTAAGTCAGAACGCAGAGTCTACACCCATATCCCTCCGGGTCAGTGACTTTCTCGATGCCGTCTCTGATGGCGTTCAGGAAACCGCTGTCGGCGTTGTACACGAAGAGCAGGGACTTTAACACGCTTGATCAAACCGATTGGTCAATTAATACGCTGCCCATCACGCCGAGAAAAAGCCATGCGAGTATCTGGGCAACGATGAGAACATGCAATCCCCAGACAGTACCCCCGATATCTCCCGTCTCATGTAGTTGAGCCACCTAACTGCCATCAACGGGTACGCGATGATGCTTGACCATACAACAATCAGTGGGAGCCCGCCAAACACAAGGCTCCCCAGACTGAGCAGAATACAGACACCGTGAATGGTCTTCAGCATCTCAGGTCTGAGCCTTGTTGTCAGGGTATTTTTCCCACAGCGGCATCAGCCGCCCTGTCTGGCCATGTTACGGCGAGGAGGTTGTTGAAGGCGGAGAACGTGACGGTAGGACCGCGACAAGAACCCAAGGGACCGCTGAGCCACTCATCTGGACGAACCCATAGTAGGGCAGAAGACACGCTTCCAGGAGGGCGTTCCAAGCCTCACCAAGGCCCCTCCATGCAAGTCTTGGAGGCAGTGAATACACCCAGCCTCCTATAACCCCCCACCAACGCGACGGTGAATGCCTCGGGTGAATGGAGACCCTCCACAATCAACACCCACTGGAGGAGTAGCCCTAAAAACGCTGAAACCAGGGCAGTGGTCAACGCCAAAGACCTCGGGACAAGCCCTGATGGCAGGACGCAGCTGCCTCAGCTGTACTCCGTTATTCTGGTTAGGGCGTCGAACTCGTAGTCAGCGTACTCGTTCACAAGGTGAATTGACGAGTAGATCAGCAGCATCACCATCAACCCGTAGGCGAAAGATAACCAACCGACCTCCTACCCAGACCCGTAGGCGATGGGCACTCCCAGGAACCAGCTGGAAACGGTTGACTGCAAAATGAGGGGGCGTGTCATCCTCACGCCGTTCCAGGCCTGTTCATTGAGATCTGGGCGTTTCATGTGTATTGAAAAACTTGGGGGAATAAAACGTGTCCCCGTTACTCCGTCTTGGCTTTCTCTTCCGCTAGCCAGGCTTCCAGAGCGGCCGAGTCGTCACCCTTCATGAGCTGGGCCAGATCCGCGTTAAGGTCACTGGGCTCGATAAGCGCGACCCATCCAGTATCGTACGGAGAATCATTGATGATGCTTGGGCTGCCCTTCAACGCGGGGTTGATCTCCGCAATGGTCCCGGTGATGGGTACCTTGAGGCTTCCCACCCATTTTCCTGACTCTACGCTTCCCAGCGTTTTGCCTGCCTTCACCTTCTTCCCTGCGGGCCTGGTCTTGATGGAGACCAGCTTTCCTGCGGCCTCTGCGGCCCATGAGTTGTACCCCGTCTTCACTTTGTCGCCCTCGACCCTCGCCCACATGTGGTCCTTGTGGAAGTACATGTCGTCTGGGAAATCGTATCCGTCTAACTTTACCATGATTATCAGGTATCCTGTATCAACACTTGATATTTATGGTTGTCTCAACCCGGTGAAACATTTTTAACAGGGCTTGCAATATGGAGTAGAGCGTATGGGTCTGTAGCTCAGCAAGGCCAGAGCGGTGGCCTCTTAAGCCATTGGCCGTGGGTTCGAATCCCACCAGACCCGCCACATATTCTCTTGACTAGTTACATCAATGGCTTTTATACCCAAAAACGCGTTATTTCGACATGAACCGTTTATCAGGGAAAGTCGTGCTGGTCACAGGGTCCGGCCGTGGCTTCGGCAGGGCAATTGCAATCGCCTATGCATCTGAGGGAGCCAAGGTTGTCTCGGTTGCCAGGAGCGTCAACGAGCTGAGGGACGCCGAGAGGACCATGAAAGAGGTCGGAGGGGAGGTGCTCACGGTGCCAGCCGACATCTCAAATGACGATGGGATAAACCTGGTCCATGACAGGGTCATCGAGTCATATGGGGGGCTTGACGTGCTTGTGAACAACGCGGCAACCAACTCATGGCTGACCATCGAGGACATGACCATGGAGAGCTTTGACAACATCATCAACGTCAACCTCAGGGCACCGTTCGCCCTCACCCTGGCCTTCCTCCACTCGATGAAGGAGCGGGGCGGCGGGAACATTATCAATATCACGAGCCGCTCAGCCGAGCGGACCAACATCGCACAGCTTGGATATTGCCCAAGCAAGTACGGATTGGAGGGGTTGACCCAGTGCCTTGCCCTGGAGCTCAAGGAGTATAACATCGCGGTAAACAGCCTCAACGTGGCTTCACCTCCCGGGCTAAGACTGAAGCCAACCGCGCTTACCCTCAAGGAGGCCGAGAAGGTGCCCGGCTCGGTGAGGGACCAGTACGCCGACGACGACTCCATGGTCCACCACTTCAGGGACGCATGGGTCTTCCTCGCGTTGCAGGATGGGGGCGGAATAACGGGCCAGAGGCTGCTCACCAAGGACCTCGCCGAGGTTCTCAGGGACGAGGGGGAGGATGCCGCGATGAACCTGTACAGGGGAAAGCGCATTCTGTCAGTTTACACACCCATTGACTGGCCCGAGACACTCATGTACCAGACCCCTGAGGGTGGCTTGAAGGAGAAGCGGTTCAGCTAGACATCTATGGAAGTTAAATATTGATGGAAATCGAGAGAAAGTTTGTAATCCAGAGTGTTCCCGAGGGCGTATCCCCGGGCCGGGAGATAACCCAGGGCTACCTCTGGTATGATCCGGAGGTCCGTCTGAGGAAAATAGGAGGAGAGCACAAACTCACTATCAAATCCGAGGGGACACTGACAAGGGAGGAATCAGAGCACGCCATCCCTGAGGAGCTTTTCAATTTGCTGTGGCCCCTTGTGGGGTCAAAGGTTGTTAGAAAGACCCGGTACCTGCTTGATTACAATGACCTGGTTCTGGAAATCGATGTTTACTCAGAGAAACACGAGGGCTTGATTACGCTTGAGTGCGAGTTTCAGACCGTTGAAGAGGCGGAGCGGTTCGAGCTACCTGAATGGATCGGACCCGCGGTTGATGTGACCTATGACCCTAGGTATAGGAACAAGGAGCTTGGGTCCGGCAACACGATTGATCTGAGGCTACTCAAGTAACCCGCTGATCTTTTCGTACCTGTCCTGGAACTCGGTCAGTTGCTCCCTCTTTTTCTCCTCGGGCAGGAACGATGTCCTGACGCTGTTGAGGCTGATATCGAAAAGCTCGGGGACGGTGAATCCGTGAACCTCGTGGAGGGTCATGTACTCATTGTTCATGTCGGTGCCGAACATGGTGGGATCGTCGCTGTTGACGCTGATGCTGACCCCCTGGTCGTAGTATTTCCTGACGGGGTGATTCTTGATGTCCTTGCAGACCCCGGTCCTGACGTTGCTAACCGGGCAGGTCTCAACCGTCACACCTTTTTCCTTGAGCATGGCCACCGCATCCGGGTTCTGGTGGGCCGTAAAGCCGTGGCCAATACGCTCGACCCCGAGATACTCGACGGCGTCTACGACGCTCTCCCATCCGAGTGCCTCGCCGGCGTGTGCTGCTAGCCTTAAACCCATTTCCCTGGCCCTGTCGTAGACTGGCTTGAACTGGGCGGGTG
>JABIBQ010000014.1 GCA_018652685.1 Candidatus Bathyarchaeota archaeon | reverse complement strand
TGACCCACAGGTTTAAGCTCGATGAGGCGAAAGAGGCGTTCAAGGTAGCGTTGAACATGACAGGAGGCAAAATACAATTCCATCCAAGATAGCCGAGAACTGGGTAAGCTTTGTCAAGAAATTGCCTAGCCTCTACTTTGGGTTATTCCTTTTCGCGCTGGGCGCGGTCATATTGCTCAACGCAGACTTAGGCTTGAGCGCGTGGGGCGTTCTCCAGATTGGGATGATGAATATTATTGATATTAGCTTTGGCCAGACAACACAGGTGATAGGATTGGTTGTTCTCATCTTCGGGTGGGCGCTGGGTTTCCCACCAGGATTCGGCACGGTGAGCAACATGTTGTTCATTGGATACTTCATCGACATCATCATTGGGTGGGGAATTGTGCCCGCGTACGACAATCTCGTCCTACAACTCATCCAACTTGTAGTAGGTATGGCAATGATAGGCGTTGCCTCGTACTTCTACCTGAGACCAAAACTAGGCGCAGGGCCAAGAGACGGGTTGATGATTGGGCTCGTCCAGAAGCTTGATAGGGAGGTCTCCGTCGTCAGGGCTGGTATTGAGGTGTCGGTACTGGTAGTTGGTATAGCGTTGGGGGGACCAGTGGGGATAGGAACGGTGATCACGGCGTTGAGCACCGGGTACTTTGTACAGCTGGCTTTCAAACTGGGAAAGTACGACAGAAACGCCAAGCACATGAACTTCTACGAGCTGGTAAAGTATCTGAGCGGCAAGTAGTTAAACATAATATCCCAGCGACCCATCTATTTCTGATTAAATTGCCCAAGATTGAAGGCTTGAAATGGGAGATAAGAGACACCACCGAGGAGGACATACCCGTCATCATGGACCTGTGCTACCAGCTCAGTGTCTACGAGAAACTTGAATTCAAGGGAACCGAGGAGCTGTACAAGAAATATGGTTTCAGTGAGGACAAGATATACGACTGTCTCCTGGTCGAGAACAAGGGAGACATCGGACCAGAGTACCTCGCCGTCGCTCTATTCTACTACACGTTCAGCACGTTCGAGGCAAAACCCACCCTATGGCTTGAGGATATATTCGTGCCAGAGGAGTACCGTGGGAACGGTATAGGGACGGCACTGCTGAAGAAGCTATGCCAGACAGCCGTGGAGAAGGACTGTGGAAGGGTCGAGTGGACAGTCATCGACTGGAACGAGCCCAGCAGGCAGTTCTACTTCAGTCTGGGGGCCAAAGCAATGGAAGAGTGGACCACTTTCAGGATGATGCCTGATGCGTTCAAGAAGCTGGCCGAGAGCTAGCCATCCACCTTTTCAAGGAACCGCAGGACATGCTCTGTGGCTTCCTCCGTGTTCTGTTTCAGGAACCCGTGGCCGCATCCCGGAATCATCACCAGTTCTGATTTTGGTATCTGAGACGCAATCTTTTCGCTGTTCTCAGGGGGGACAAGAACGTCCTCGTCACCTGTCATGACCAGTACAGGAACCTTCAGGTCCGGCAGGTGATGATACGTGTCCATGGTGGAGATGGCGTGGCTTTGGTTCATCAAGGCGTGACTAGGGGTTGGGTGGTCCGAGTAAGTCTCCTCCTTAACCAGCTCCTCAAGGTGCACCTCGACGTACTCCTTGGAGTACAGCAGGTAGAGGAGCTTGACGGTGACGTCCCGCTCGGTCATCTCGGGCGACGGGTTTGCAATCAACGCGAGATCCATCTGAACCTTGGGATCGGACGAGACTGAGTTTTCCCTTCCGGCTGATGCCCCGCATACGACCAGGCTCAGCGTCGTCTCAGGATAGTTAACACCGAAAGTCTGAGTGATGGCTCCACCCATGCTGAACCCCATGACATGGGTCTTCTTTATCCCAAGAGCATCCAGTACACCCTTGACATCCGCCGCCATCATGTCCATGGTATAGGGGACATCAGGTTTGTCAGATCTCCCGGTCCCCCGGTTATCCATCATGATCACCCTGTGTTTCCCAGAGAGGAGATCAATCATTTTACCTCTCCAGCTGTCAAGGTTCCCTCCCCAGCCGTTGATTAGTATTAGGGGAGAGCCCTCTCCCCTCATCTCGTAGTAGATATCGATCCCGTTTGAGTTGATAGCTGGCATACTGCACCTACTTTCACTCATATTGAAGGACTTTTCCATATTCAGTGGGGTCCCTTTAGCACGGATTGATGGGTTCGCCTTAAATCAGGTGATTCAAAGCCAGTGTTGATGAGAGAAGAAAGTCTCTACGCCTGGGTTAGAAAGAACAGGAAGAACGACCTCGGCGTACGAAATGATGAGGTAAAGATCGGAAAAGTCCTGATCCCTATCAGAAAGATCAGGAGAAAAAACCAGTAACCTGTTTGTTTTGTATCCTCTAGTCAAGATCCAGTTTAACTTCAGCCCTTTTTATATCTGCACCGCCATCTGGAGCGCGATTTTACCCGCCATGGTGAATAGGTGTCTGCCCCGACGCTTCTCCTGGATGATTAAACAGACCTGATCGAACAAGTCAAGGTGGCTGCTCAATGTGTTGGAACCTGAACCTCATCGTGATCCGGGAGAATCGATTCAACATCCCTGACCTGTTTGAATAAATACCCACCCAATCCTGCGGCGAACCCTATTACACCTAAAAAGAGCCAAAGCAGGCTAATACCAGTACCGAGACCGACACCTACAAGCCAGCTGAAATAGGGCACCAATACTCCTCCTTCCATCATCCCAGGAATGAGGAACTTATCCGCAAGGGGGCCTGTAATCGCCATGGCCACCGGTTGACTGATGAGTGCAATCATTGCACGGGTACCGAATACCCTCCCCTGCATCTCAGGGGGTACCTTGCTCTGCCAGATGGCCTGGTTACTGCCATTGATGAGGGGGTTGAACAGCATCATCAGAAACGCGCCGATGGCCCAAGTGTACATATCCTTTCCTAGCCCGATTGCCACGTACCCGAATAGGCACGACAGGGCCATCCCGGACAATACGCCGTGGACTCTTTTCTTGGGGCCTCCCCAAGCACTCAGAACTAGGCCACCAACAATACCGCCAGCACCGAAGGCGGACTGAACAGTTCCCAGGATAATGGAGTTGTCTCCTGTCCTAGAGAGGATCATTGGGGCAAGCAGGGGAAATCCAAGGCTCCCAATGAAATTTATCGTGAAGAACACGAGTTGCAGGCCGAGAAGACCAGGTCTTGCCATGATGTACTTGAATCCGAAGAGACTGTCCTCTAGGAGGCTGTTCCTCTCTTCCACCTGTTTCGGCTCGGGCTGGGGGATGTTGACAGCCAATAGTGCCGCAACCGCCACGGCAACGCTGAACAGGTCGAACACAAGTATTCCGTTCATCCCGATAGCGGGAAGTAAAACTCCGGCCGCTACAGGTGATAGAATCCCTGAGGTGTTCTGGGCGAGGCTCAGCATCGCGCTGGTGCGTGTGTAATCCTTCTTGTCAACCATGGTGCTGACGGCCGCGCTGTATGCGGGAAACTGGAAGGACTGGAACAGGCCGGAGAAAGCCCCGGTCACGTAGAGATGCCAGATCTGGAGGTTCCCTGATGTAAATAACAAGAAGATTACGAGTGTAGCTATCCCGGAAGCAATGTCGCTGAGCATCATCACGAGTTTTCGGTTCCATCTGTCTACTAGTGCCCCCGCGACGGGGTAGAGGAGGATGTTCGGTAACGCAAAGGCAAGCCCAGTCAGCGCCAGTGCCGTGGCCTCTCCAGTAACCTGCCAAGCCCATATCGTCAGGGCAAACCTTGTCATAAATGTGCCAAGGAGGCTGACAAACTGCCCTCCCCATATTACGGTGAACCCCTTCATTCCTGATAGGAACGGTATATCGGTCTGTTCTGTCAACTGTCCTCAAATCCTAATCGTCATTTTGCTTTTAACCTCGACGCATAAACGGTACTTACATTACGTGACCATTACTCATGTCGCAAAGTATTATTGCACCCTTGACATCTGATGGTTGACTGGGGATATGTTGCTAGTCAATGCTTCCAATAGAGCCTCCGACTCTGCTCCGCGAAACCCTTTTAATTGATACCCGAATTGATTGTCTTTGCGTGGCTGCTGTGGTGTAACGGCTAGCACTAAGGCCTGTGGAGCCTTGAGACGGGGTTCAACTCCCCGCTGCAGCCCCATTCCACAACACGTGCGGAGGTCGCCCAGCATGGTCAAAGGCGTAGGATTGAGGTTCCTATCTCTTAGGAGTTCGTGGGTTCAAATCCCACCCTCCGCACCATTCTCATAAAATATGCCCTAAAAAGGCTTCTTTTGAGTCAGTTCTATATATTAAGAGTATTATTCTGAACATCTGGTTACTAGGTATAATACTGGAATAAAATTGGAAGAAGGATTTAGGGAATTCCTGCTCATTCGAGTAGGGGATGGATTTCGGTGTCCTAATCGGGTAACTGGTAGCCGTAGAAGAACTTTATCAGGAGAATCACAACAACAGACAAGGCTGTGAGAAGCATGTGCCGTCTGGGTGCATTTGTGTCTTGACCGAGGTAAAAGGCGGGTAATGCGAAAAAGTACCAGAACCGCCAGTAGAGAACGAGCCCAGCGTACGCCACAGTGTTGAATATATGGGGGAAGTAGACATAGCTATTTGATAACCACCCTATTACGAAAGAGGAAAGGGCTAAGGATACCATGGCTATGTTGAGCCAGTACGTTATTGTAGCTACTAATCTCAGGTAAGACTCTGACATTGATATACTGAAGGAAAATATCTTGAAAAGAATACCTATCGGTTTACTCAGTCTGACAGGAAGGGCACAAATAGACGTGCCCACCGCCATGGGCAAGTTTCTTTATTGTCGTCCCGCAGTTGGGGCATTCGCGGTTCTTGTAGTTTGGGCCCATTGCCGCGACGTATTCTCCGGGTTTCCCGTAGAGGTCAGTGAACCTTTCCTTGCCTCCCAGCTTCAACCGCTCTCCGATTACGTGCTGGATGCCGTCATAAAGTCCTTTCAACT
This sequence comes from Candidatus Bathyarchaeota archaeon, assembly GCA_018652685.1. Taxonomy (GTDB): domain Archaea; phylum Thermoproteota; class Bathyarchaeia; order TCS64; family TCS64; genus RBG-16-57-9. The sequence goes on along the minus strand of JABIBQ010000014.1, from coordinate 675 downwards.
GTTCCTCGGAGAGAGCTCTTGCCTTGGTTTTCGGATGTACTTTAGCCCGGAACAGAACGTCCTGAAAGGTGGCGTTACTGATCCCCGTGACGAAAGCATCCATACCGACCAGAAGCGGCTTGAGTTGCCGGTTCTCCTCGCCTACGAGAATTTTGAATTTGTCCCATGTGAACTCCGGGTCGGTGGGGGACAAGCCTCCCTGGAAGTCGCGTTTGTAGAGGTACGACTCGTGCAAATGCTCGTCCTTCAGGGCATAGATCACGCCCATTCCCGTGTTCCTCATGGACAACACGGAGCTATCGGAGAACTCCAGCTTCAGATGGTACTTGGGCCCCTTTTCACCGGGTTGGACAAGCCTGATCCTACCACCATACTCCGGGCCATGCACGATGTTGAAGCCCCCCCTCATCTTGATCCTGATCGTGTTTCCCCTGGCTGTTATTGCCTTAACAGTTCTACCGACAATGCTACCGAAATCGAAGAGGTGTTCCTTACACACACCTAACCCAAGCATCCTCTTCATATCATGGGAATCAATGGACTCGATCCTCTTCCCAGGTAAAGCCTCCTGCATCTGCTCGGCGAAAATACGCGCCTCGGGTAACTCGATGCTCATGGTTGATCGCTGGGCATAGTATGTATAAGCCTTGCATCTGGGAAGAGCTTAAATCGACG
>JABIBQ010000064.1 GCA_018652685.1 Candidatus Bathyarchaeota archaeon | reverse complement strand
GTTCAACCTGACCGGGTTCCTCCTAGTCCTCCCCGTCTACTTCGTCTCGGTGGAGCACGTTATGCTTATGGAAAGATTCGGCGATACGAGAGGGGAGAGAGTCGGGGGCTTTCTCGGGTACATCTCGGGTTGGGGCATGTTCCTGTTCATGATAGGGATGTGGGTATCACCCCAGCGAGTGTTCAGGTATCCTTTCCAGGGGTTCTATTTCGTAGCTCTTGGAATCCAGCTAGTTTCGGCATTGATAGGGCTGCTCGGTTTGAAGGAGCTCGGCTTGGCAGTCTCCGAGACGCATCGGCCGGAAATGGTTGTGACGAGCGGGGTATATTCTTTTGTCAGGCACCCCCAGTACCTCGCGGCTATTATTGCTCACATCGGGTTCTCCTTTGAGAGGGTCGCTTTGGATTCCCTCCTCTTGACTCCGTTGGTCGTGACTATCATATACATCATCTGTAGGAAAGAGGAGGTTGAGCTTGTCAGGGAGTTTGGTGACGAGTACAAGAGGTATCAGAAGCGAGTGCCCATGTTCTTTTCCGGTCTCCGAAGATGATATAGCGGATGTAACGCCTCTCTAAATCATGAACGCTGACGAAAAGCGGGTGCTTGACGCCATAGATTACGATGGAATGTATATATTCCTTGAGGAATTGGTGTACATCCCCAGCTATGGGGGGGACGAGTCCAAGGCCCAGTGGTATATGGCTAAGACCCTTGAGGAGCACGGGTACGCTGTTGATAAATGGAAGATAGATTTCCAAGAGCTCTCAAAGCACCCCAATTTCAGCATGTCATACGAGAGGGAAGAGGGAGTAGGCGTCGTCGGTGTCAAGGGCGAGGGCGACAGGGCCCTCATGCTCTGCGGCCACATCGACACCGTTGTGCCAGGAGACATCAGCAACTGGGACACGATCCCTCTGGTTGCCACCCGGAAGGACGGGCGGATATACGGCAGGGGCACAAACGACATGAAGGGCGGGATAGCCGCTGCTTTGTTCGCGGCCAAGGCGGTGACTGACAACGTCAAGCTCAAGGGCAAACTGCTGTTCGCATCCTGCATCGGCGAGGAGGATGGCAGCCCGGGTGCGCTGGCGACGGCCCTGCGTTACACGGCTGACGCCGGTATAGTCATGGAGCCAAGCGAGACAAAGCTGGCCCCAAAGGTGGCTGGCGCGATAAGCTTCAAAATCACGGTTCCAGGGAAGAGCGTCCACGCCTGCGTCAAGGACGAGGGCATCAGCGCCATCGACAAGTTCATCGTCATCCACCAAGGCTTGAAGGAGCTGGAGAATGAGCGGAACAAAAGGCTCACGGACCCCGATTACAGCAGATACGCCTCCCCGTACGCCATCAGCATCGGCGTCATCAATGGCGGCCAGTGGGCCGGCACGGTACCAGAGAAGGTGGTATTCGAGGGCAGGATAGGTGTCGCGGTAGGGGAGGACGAGAGGGTTGCCATGAAGGATCTTGAGGACAAGATCAACGAGATCGCCGATAACGACCCTTGGCTCAGGGACAACAGGCCGACAGTTGCGTGGGACGGGTACAATTTCGCGTCATCCATGGTACCAAAAGATCACCCTATCGTGGAATCACTTGCCGGTGCCCTCCGGGACGTGACTGGCGAGGAGCCGGTGTACGAGGGCATGACTTACGCCAGCGATGCCAGGCACCTCATCAACGTGGGGAACACGCCAACCACGGTCTTCGGGCCTGGGGATATCAGGGTGGCACACGGGCCCAACGAGTACGTCCCCGTGGAGGACATGGAGATCACGGTGAGGACGCTGGCTCTAGCCATAATGCGTTATCTGGGCTACGAGTAGTCCCTCTCTTGCATCAAGTAACCTGATATAATGGGAATTGTGCTCCAGCCACTGGGTATAACGCGAATAAATTATTTGAAAACCCTTTTCTTGGGACCCGGTAGCTGTTATTGAGATTGAAGCGCATCGGACTCATAGTCAACCCGTACGCGGGTCTGGGTGGCAGGGTTGGTCTTAAGGGGAGCGATGGTGTAGAGACCCGTCAGAGGGCTCTTGATATGGGCGCTATCCCGCGGTCACCCGCTCGAACCGTTGAAGCCCTCCGAGAGCTAGAGGGTCTGGACGGGTTTATTATTGTCACTTACTCGGCGGCAATGGGTGAGGATGAGGCTAGAGAGGCTGGATTTGAGCCTGAGGTCATAGAGACTACATCAGGTGAGACCAGTGCGGAGGACACGAAGCGGGCCGCGTCCGAGATGCTGTTGATGGGTGTTGATCTGATAGTTTTCAGTGGCGGTGACGGCACCGCGAGGGACGTCTACTCGGTAATCGGGGACAGGACTCCCGTTCTAGGAATACCCACCGGGGTCAAGATACACTCAGGGGTTTACGCCATCAACCCGAGGTCAGCTGGTTTGTTACTGAGGCATTTCATCGAGGGTTCCAGTGAGACGAGGATGGCAGAGGTCATGGACATTGACGAGGATGCGTTCAGGGCTGATGTAGTTCAGGCGCGGCTCTACGGCTATATGAACACTCTCTTCCATGATGAGCTGATCCAGGGAAGTAAGGAGGGCAGTGGGTCAACTGACGAGACATCAACCCTAGGGGTCGCCAACGAGGTCTACGACGAATTGGAGCCCGATGTCCTCTACATCCTGGGGCCAGGTACCACTATCAAGCCCATCGCTGACAGGATGGGCGTTGAGAAAACCCTCCTCGGGGTTGATGTAGTTGATGATGGGAAGCTGTTAATCAAGGACGCTAATGAGCAACAGCTCATTGATGCCATCAAAGGGAGGAAAGCCAGGCTGTACGTTTCCGTCATCGGTGGGCAAGGCTTCGTCTTCGGCAGGGGCAATCAGCAGTTGAGCCCCGATGTCATCAGGGCGATAGGTAGGGAGAACGTAATGATTGTGGCTACTCCCAACAAGCTGGCGACCCTGAGGGGTAAGCCGTTGAGAGTAGATACCGGCGACCACACACTGGACGAAGAACTGAAAGGCTACCACAAGCTTCATACCGGCTATGGGCGGCGGACCATCT
>JABIBQ010000094.1 GCA_018652685.1 Candidatus Bathyarchaeota archaeon | reverse complement strand
TGTCGCCTGCCATGAAGTAGATGTGCTCGCCTTTTGGCCCCCAGACCGCTCCGGGACCAGGTGTCGAGAAGCGCAGGTCACTCCCAATTCCCCCGCCCACCCTGCGATTAAAGTCCTTAGTGATGTTCACTGGCTCTGAGTCGAGGGACTCCTTAACCCAGATGTCTGTGTTGGTCGCCCCCTGGGCGTGGAAGTCGTGACCCAGGTAAGCGAGGCCATGCTCGCTCCAAGAGATATCATAGATGGTGTGGACACTATTGGTGACTACGCATGCCTCGCCCCCCTTTGCGGGTACCACGTAGATGTCCCTGATGTAGCTGGTGTCCTGGTCGTCCCCCAGATTTGTCGCGTAGGAGATCTCCTTGCCATCGGGGCTCCAGGAATAAGCCGCGACATCGTACTCTCCCTTTGTTACCTGCTTTGGCTTCCCGCCCCTTGTCTTCACTGTGAAAAGGTGCAATCGTTTACCAGCGAACATGCCCACGCCGTTGAGCTTGAACCTGATACGCTTCACCACGACGACATCGGACCCCGGTTTCTCAGGCTCCCAAGTCCTACTGCTGAACAGGATTGCCTTACCATCTGGGCTCCACTTTGGGTTTGAAACCCCCGTTTCGAGGTCAGCGACGAGACCAGCCTCCCCTCCATTGATATCAATCACGTAGAGTTGGGTCTTGCTCTCTGGTTTACGCCCGCTTGCGAGGAAAAGAAGCCTGTCACCATCAGGGCTCCACCTGGGGAAGCTGTGCTTCCCTTTCCCGTGTGTGAACTGTATATTTTTTCCCGACGCCACATCGTGAACCCAGATGTGTTTGATGTACCCGTCGTCCTCGTAGTCAACAGATGTCTGGACATAGGCGACCCTTGAGCCATCTGGGCTCGTCTGGGGGTCAGATATGAACACGAACTTTCTAAGGTCCTTGATCTCAATGTTCCTGGGAGCCATAACTATCAAATTAAATTGGATATTTTACGATATAACACCACCTAAATAAATGAAATGTCGATATCGTAGTTTTTCTACGAAATCCATATATAATAACCACCATTCCCCGCTTTGATCCATGATTTTTTATACGTATTCAGCGTTTTTCCTGTAATGTCCATTAATATACCCGCGCCGGAGGAGTTCTTCGGTCACCAGCTTGGTGCCGATAGAAAACTGGCGCACTGGAACAAGATTGTTGATTATTTCTGGGAACTTGACAAGTCCCCGATGGTCAAGGTAGAGGATCTGGGCAAGAGCACGGAGGGCAACCCCTTCCTTCTGGCGATCATATCGTCAGAGGAGAATATGGTGCGCCTTGAAGAGATCCGTGAGATGAGCTGGAAGCTGGCTCACCCAAAAAATGTTCCTCAGGAAGAGATCGATCAGATATTGGAGAACGGAGTAGCCGTAGTTTCAATGAGCATGAGCATCCACGCCACGGAAGTTGGCGGGACTCAGATGGCCCCCGAGCTCGCGTATGAGTTAATCACTTTACCAATGAACAAGGAGACCCTGGACAACACGGTTCTCCTGATGTTCCCCTGCTTCAACCCCGACGGCCAGATCATGGTCACCGAGTTCTACGAGAAATACCTAGGCACGGAGTACGAGGGCACCAGCCCACCCATGCTGTACCACAAGTACACGGGTCACGACAACAACCGTGATGCTATCCACAACAACATGGTGGAAAGCAAAATGGTGAGCAAAGCTCTGTACCTTGAATGGAGTCCTCAGGCCTACATTGACTTCCACCATATGGGAAGCTATGGCGCCAGGTTCTACATCGCGCCTTTCGCGAACCCCATTGACGACAAGGTGGATCCGCTGATATGGACGGAGCAGGAGCTCTACGGCGGCCTCACACATGTCATGCTTGAGCAAGAGGGAAAGTATGGGATTGAGTCAACAGCCACATACCCCGGCGAGTTCATGCCCACGTTCAATTACGTCCCTTGCTGGCACAACATATGCGGTATGCTGACGGAGTCGGCGTCAGCCAAGTTAGCCACACCCCTGTATATCCACTACCACCAGCTGCGGGGCAGCAGGCGCGGTAGGCCGGAGTACAGGACCCAGATGGGCTTCCCGCACCCCTGGGAGGGCGGCTGGTGGAAGCTCAGGGACATCGTGGAGCAGCAGAAGATCAGTGCCTACGGCACACTTGAGGCAGCATCCAAGTTCAAGCCCATGATCATGAGAAACATGCACATGAAGGCAAGCAACGCCATCAGCAAGGGGCTGGAGGAGGCGCCCTACGCGTTCATCATCAAGCCGGACCAGCACGACGATCTGGTCCAGTACAAGCTCATGAAGACACTCATGGACATGGGCGTCGAGGTGAGCAGGAGCCAGCGCGAGTTCGTAGCCGATGGCGTGGTGTACCCGAGGGGGACGTACGTCGTTTTCGCGGGCCAGCACTGCAGGCCGTACGTGGTGAGCCTCCTGAAGAGGACGTACTACCACCTAGGGCCATTCAGCAGGTATGATGACGGTACGCCCGTTGTACCCTACGACCTGTCCACATACACCATCGCCGAGTTCATGGGCATCAGGACGCACGAGGTGGAGAAGCCATTTGAGGGAAGCTTCGAGGTATTGAGCAGCATAAGATACCCTAGGGGGGACGTTGCTGACGATGCCGCAAACGGCTGGCTGCTGGACGGAAAAGTAAACGATGGCTTCCTCGCTGTGAACAGACTCCTGAGGAGGGGTTATGCAGTCCAGAGGATATCCGAGGCCGTAGAGGTCGATGGAAAAACTCTGGGGGCGGGTAGCTTCTACATCCCCAAGGCGGAGGGAGTTGAGGTCGAGCTTGGCAAGCTTAGCAAGCGGTGCCACGTCCAGTTCATGACCGCGCCCGCTGCGTTGAAGTCCAAGGCAATAAAGATGCTGAGGATCGGCATGTACCAGCGTTACTACGGAGGCAACGCTGATGAGGGCTGGACGAGGTGGCTGCTGGAGCAGTACCGATTCAGGTACAAGACCATCATGGACAAGGACGTCCAGAGGGGCAAGCTCAGGGGCAAGTATGATGTAATCATTCTGCCAAGCGACGCCAAGGAGCTATTGATGGGAGAGGACATCGAGGGGTACTACGAGAAGAGGTGGGGCGGAGGGTTCACCATGCCAAACTACCCCGAGGAGTACCGCAGCGGATTCGGGAAGGAGGGCGTGGCGAAGCTCAAGGAGTTCGTCGAGGACGGGGGGACACTCCTGTGCCTCGGTGATTCCAGCAACTTTGCCATCGAGGAGTTCAAGCTTCCCGTGAAGAACGTTCTCAAGGACGTCAAGAACACCGATTTCGTGTGCCCAGGGAGCACCCTACACGTGGACGTCAACAGTGACCACCCGCTTGCATGGGGCATCCAGGAGGATCTGCTGATTATCTTCAGGCACCACCCCGCCTTCGAGGTCAAGCCCAGGGTCAACAACGAGGACTACAAGGTTGTCCTCAGCTACCCCGAGAGGCATATCATGGAGAGCGGGTGGCTCACGGGCGAAAAGTACCTGAGTCGCAAGGCCGCTCTCGTGGAGTCGAAGATGGGGAAGGGAAAGGTAGTTCTCTATGGATTCCAGCCCCAGATGAGGGCGCAGCCTGACGCCACGTTCAAGCTGTTCTTCAACGCCCTCCTGGGCTAGCCCCTCAAGGGCACCTCAATCTATTTACCGATAATTATTGATTAATCAAAGAAGTTTTAAGCTCAAGCATTGACCTTTCAGCGATTCGTGATCAATATGGGAGTAGAAAAATACGTAAAGAAAGAAGTCGCGGCACTTATGAAGACATCCAGGGGCGGCACACGCTCATCGATGGGACCCACCGAGGGAATGATCAACCTGGGCGCAGGCGACCCTGACTTCGATCAACCCGAGTTCATAAACAAGGCGGTCTACGACGCTATGGCGGCAGGACACACTCACTATAGCTTCACGGGCGAGCCCGATTTCAAGGAGGCGATAGCCAAGTACTATGAAAAGTACGGCGTCAAGATCGACGGGAAGACACAGGTGCTGATAACAAGCGGTGGGAGCCAGGCCATCTTCCAGGCATTCGCGGCTATCCTTGACCCCGGCGACGAGCTCATAGTCTTTGACCCGGCGTACACCGGGTACAACTCTCCTATCGCCTACTTCGGGGCCAAGATGGTGAGGGCAAAACAGGTCAAGGACAAGGAGGGCCACTTCAGGCCCGACTGGGCCAACCTTGAGGCTGTCATCACAGACAAGACCAAGGCAATCCTGTTCTGCACACCAGACAACCCCACGGGCACCGTCTGGACAAAGGACGAGCTGAGGAAGCTGGCCGAGATCGCCGTCAAGCACGACATCGTGATCATCAGCGACGAGATCTACACAGAGCTGATCTGGGGCGACAAGAAGCACGAGACAATTATCGACATCCCAGGCATGTGGGAGAGAACCATCGTCCTCATGAGCTTCAGCAAGACATTCGCCTGGACCGGATGTCGCGCGGGCTACATCATCGCGGGCCCCGAGATGACCAAGGCGGTCTCGGCGGTGCCGGTGGGCATCTGCAGCATGCCGGTCCCATTCCAGAAAGCAGGCATCGTGGCCCTTGAAGAGGGCTGGGACTTTGTCGAGGAGATGAGAGTCGAATACGAGAAGAGGCTCGACTATATGGTTGAGAGGCTTAACGCCATCGACGGAATCAAATGTGCAAAGCCACAGGGTGCATTCTACCTGTTCCCTGATATCAGCGACCTAGGCGTCCCGTCAATGAAGTTCGCAATGGATTTCTTCATGCAGGAGAAGGTACGGTGCGCACCGGGCTCCGGCTACGGAGAGATGGGCGAGGGGCACGTCAGGTTTGCCCTTGTCAGGCCCATCAAGGACTTGTCAGAGGTCTGCGACAGGCTGGAGAGGTTCGTCAAGAACCTTCCACCTCAGGCACCTCCAACCGTCCCCTAACTCCCTTTTCTAATAACGGTACTAGTTTGTCCCATTAATCGCGACCGGGTACCAAGATTGCCCACTTTTTTCCCCTTAGATCAGGTTATTTGATACAATAAACTCCTCAGAATTTTTGTGCGGTATATGCGGTAACCACTCACAAGAAACCGGTTGGTTTTGACTCTCAAAATAATTTTTTCGCGATAATACCAGTGGCAGGAACTAACTTTAAGTCAGCCGTACCTGCCCTCAAGCCTTAATAATCTTCATCCAATTATGGCATTTGACAAAAAATGGATACCGACACCCGTTTCAATCTCGTCTCCCGGAACCTACAGGAGATCATTACAAAGGACGAGCTCAGAAACCTGCTGGAAACAAAGGACAAGCCACGTGGATACGTCGGCTTCGAGCCCAGCGGTATGATGCACGCCGGTACCGGTCTCATCGTGGGAAAGAAGATGCGGGACTTTGCTGACGCGGGATTCCACTTCGTAATCTTCCTGGCAGACTGGCACGGCTGGATAAACAACAAGATGGGCGGCAACATGGATAACATCCAGGCCGCAGGTGAGTACTTCAAGGACTGCTTCACAGCCCTGGGTCTGCCAGAGGGCACCGTCGAGTACATCTGGACCAGCGACTTTGTGGATGACAAGGACTACTGGGAAAAAGTAGTCAGAGTCATGAAGGCCACCAGCCTAAAGCGCACCCTCAGGGCCATGCCCATCATGGGCAGGAGTGCCGACAGTGTTGATGTAGAGTCTGCCTGGGCGTTATACCCGGCACTCCAGACCAGCGATATATTCCATATGGAACTGGACGTAGCAGCGGCCGGAATGGACCAGAGGAAGGTACACATGCTTGCTCGCGAGGTAGCACCAAAACTAGGGTACAAGCCACCGGTATGCCTCCACAACTCGCTCCTTCCAGGACTACAGGACGCCACCATAGAAGGAGTCTTCGATGAGGACGAGACAATAAACAAGACGATCCGAGGCAAGATGAGTAAGAGCGCAGGCAAGGGAGCCATCTGGGTGAACGACACTCCCAAGGAGATCAAGGCAAAGTACCGAGCGGCCTTTTGTCCAGAGAAACTTGTCGAGGGAAACCCCGTCATAGACCATGCCAGGCTTGTCATTTTCCCAAACCTGGGAGAGTTGAACATCGAGAGACCCGAAAAGTACGGCGGGGATCTGAGCTTCCAGAGCTTTGAGGAGCTGGCTCAGGTATATCGCAAGGGTGAACTTCACCCTCTTGACCTAAAGAACGGCATATCTGCTGGAATGGTCGAGCTGCTCGCGCCCGTGGCGGAGTACTTTGAGAAGAATCCTGAGAACCTGGCAAGGATGCGGGAGCTAAGGGTCACCAGGTAAACTAGAGGAGCCTCTCGGCTACCTCTATCAACCTGCAAACGTAACCCCACTCGTTGTCGTACCATGAGACAACTTTTATCATATTACCCATGACCCGTGTTTCGATGCTGTCCACGACCGAGCTGTAGGGGCAGTGCACATAATCTGCGGACACCAGGGGCTCATCGCTATACCCAAGGATCCCTTTCATGGCACCTTCCGATGCGACTCTTAGTGAATTGTTCAAATCGTCAACTGACGCCTTCTTTCCAAGATTTACCACTAGGTCGATGAGACTAACATCCGGCGTGGGTACCCTGAACGCCATCCCGTCCAGCTTTCCTTTCAGGGATGGGATTACGTCACCTAACGCCATGGTGGCACCCGTTGTAGTGGGTATAATGCTCATCGCGGCCGCCCTAGCCCTTCTCATGTCCTTGTGACTCTTATCGAGGATGTTCTGAGTGGTTGTATAGGCGTGGATCGTGCTCATGAACCCGTTCACGATGCCATACTCGTCGTTCAGCACCTTGGCCACCGGCGCGACGCAGTTAGTAGTGCAGCTCGCGTTCGAGACAATATTGTGCTTCTCCTTGTCATACTCCTCCTCGTTAACTCCACGCACAACTGTGACATCAGGATCTTTGGCGGGTGCACTGATCAAGACCTTGATCGCGCCTGCTTTGAGGTGTTTTTTCGCGCCTTCCCTGTCCTTGAAAAACCCGCTGCACTCGATGGCGATGTCTACCTCAAGATCCTTCCACGGGAGCTTTTCGGGGTCAGACTCGTATAGAACCTTGATCTCCCTACCATCAACAATGATGCAATCCTTTCCAGCTTCGACGGTGAATGGGGTCTTGCCGTGAACACTATCGTATTTCAGCAAGTGAGCCAGTGCATCGGGTTTTCCCCTGTTTATTGCCACAATCTCAAGGTCTGAGCCGTTTTCGACGGCTGACCTAAGTGCCAAACGACCCATTCGACCGAATCCATTTATCGCTACGCGTATACCCAACTGAATAGCCTCTCCTATTTGCTTGGTATCAGCCACTTAAAGGAATCCCTGTTCGGTAACCTTTTTATGAGGGAATCACTGTATGCCACCTGCGTCATCAGACGCAGATCACATGATCACCTTCACCAGTAGGGGAAACCCCGTTGCATGCGGTTCTCCTGCGCTTTCACGAAACGGAAACACCACGGGTATGAGAAATCACATCCAGGCAGGCCCAATTGTTCTAGGGGCCCCTGCGGTAAAGGTGACATAGCATAAAGAGATGATCACAGGTGAAAGATACAGAAAAATTCGCAGGCGAGAAGTACGTAATAAAAGCAAACTTCACCGTTGACGGCGTAGTCGAAAAACACGACGTGATCGGGGCTATTTTCGGCCAAACAGAGGGGCTTTTCCCTAAGGAGTTTGAACTCCGTGAGCTACAAAAATCTGGAAAGATTGGGCGCATCGATATCAAGCTAAAATCAGCGAAAGACAAGACCTCGGGAGTTATCGAAGCTCCAAGTAGCCTTGACCGAGCTGAGACAGCACTCATTGCCGCAGCGATTGAGACCGTTGACAGAGTTGGTCCATGTGATGCAGATATCAAGATAGAGAGCATCACAGACGTACGTAGCGAGAAGCGGGCAGCCATTGTAGCCAGAGCCAAGGAACTCATGAGAAACTGGGTTGTAAAGGATGGCCACGAGATCGAACAACTATTGGGCGAGGTCCAGCGAGTTGACAAGAAGATCAAGGCGGTAAAGTACGGCAGGGAACGGCTAACAGCATCAGCTGACATCAGCAAGTCCAAAGAGATAATTGTTGTCGAGGGCAGGGCTGACGTAAACAACCTCATACGGAGCGGTATCGAGGGTGTTATCGCCATGGAGGGTGTCAAGGTACCCAATACAATAAAGAACCTGGCCAAGAGGAAGACTATGACTGCCTTCCTTGACGGCGACAGGGGCGGGGACCTTATCCTAAAGGAGCTAATGCAAGTAGCACCTCCAGCTTACGTCGCACGAGCCCCACGGGGTAAGGAAGTCGAGGAGCTAACCCCTGAAGAGATCAAGACCGCCTTAAACAGCAGGCACCCACCAGGCGAAAAGCCATCAGAAGATGCACCAAAGCCCGCTAGGGAGCCAAGGGCAAGGACTCGTAGAGAGCCTAGGGCACCACGAAAACCTAGAGAGCCCTCGCCACCTAAGGAGCCAAGCCCACTTCTACCCGTTGTTGAGGACCTCAAGGGAACCCTTGAAGCCGTTCTGCTGAACGGAGAAGGTGAGCAGACTGGAAGGATGCCGGTACATGAACTAGTTGAGAAACTGAAGGATTCCGAGGGAATCCAAACAGTTGTCTTCGACGGCATCGTGACAGGCAGGCTTATCGACGCGGCTCGCGAGAAGAACGTTGATACAATCGTCGGTGAAAGAGTCGCAGAAGGTGTTAGGGTTCCACGGGGGATCAAGGTACGTAGCTTCCGCGATCTTAAATGACCCTTTTTTTTATCTATTTCTTATTCTACGGCGTAACGCAGGTTTACTTCTGACCAGTTCCTGGAACACAGAACTGAACGTCTCGTCTGGACTAAGGTCACGTTTGATGAAGACACCCGTGCGCCCAACTTTTTCTCTTCGCTTGAGTGCCCGTACCCTCTCGTTCACGATCCTGATATCCACACCAAGTTTCCTTGCAACGATTCCCTCAATCCCTTGGACAGCAGTCTCGTTGTGGCCCACATTCGTGGGCTCGATGAGGCGCAGTTCCTTGTTGATGCCAGGTACTCTCAACTTATTTTCTAGGTCAGTTAAACTTACTTGCCCCGCAAATCTGGTGAACTCTGCTTCGTTGGGTCGCATATCAACAAGGGGGAAACTGTAGCCGTGCATGTCATCGATTATGATATAGCCCTTGGCGGCGTAGCTGGGCGTTGCCTGAATGATCTGGCGTTCCTGATACCTGATTCCAGAGGATTCAAGGATTGCTTCAATCATCGTTGGGGATGGTGGGGTGGGAATGAATACATCGATATCGCTGCTCTCCGAGGTGTCTCCACGTGCCATGCTACCATAAACGGTGCAATGGATATGGGAGTCGTGGAGTGGGCGCATAATGGAGGCTGCCCTGGCTCTTTGCTCACCGAGTATTTCCCATTGCCTCTCCGAATAAACTACCTCAGATGCCACGATTCTCATCATCTGCTGCGGTCTCCTTATATTTTGAGGTTCCCAACTAGACTGAGCCGATGTCAGATCAAACATACACGCTGGCTTTCATCCTCGTAGCCTGGACAATCTTCTATTTCATAGCCAAGCAGATGAAGCTAGATGAGAAGGGTTGGGAGATTGCGCCTTATTATGCGCTGTACAAATCCACGCGTCTCAATGAGATCATCAAGAGGCTTGGCAACTGGAGACCTGGTTTTTGGAAGGTGTTAGGCAATATTGGTGTAGCATCAAGTGTTGGACAGGCCTTTTTCATCACGTACATCCTAGGAAAAAACATCTGGAGCTTCATATTCGTGCCCGAGCAGGCAAGTCCTGTACAACCATTAATCCCAGGTGTAACAATCAGTGTGAACAGTATGCCCTGGTTCCTGTTAGCCGCGGGAATCATTATCCTGTCTCATGAGTTGGGCCATGGTATCATGTGCGTCGTGGAGAACGTGAAAGTTAAATCATCGGCTGTAATGTTCGCAGTAATCACATTCGGCGGGGCTGTCGAGCCTGACGAGGAGGATATTAATAACGCCTCGGTGATGTCAAAGATGAGGATATTTGCAATAGGCAGCATCATCAACCTTGTAACCGGCATCCTGACGATACCAATTTTCATTTTCGCATTTGCCTATCTGCCCATCCAGCTGCAGGTCTTCTTTAACTGGCTTTACTTCGTAGCTATCAACTTGGCCATGATGAATATGCTTCCCATCGGCCCCCTTGATGGAGGTCAGATGTGGAGGACGTACACCGAGGGCATGGAGAACGGCAAAACACTACAGTTAATCGGGACCTATGGCTATATCTGCCTGATTCTGATGAATCTCTTCCTGAGCTTCCTCAAGTTCGGTTTCGTTCAGATCTAATTATTACGCATAATGTTTAAACCGAACACCTCTGAGCTATAGTTGCAGCGGTAGGTAGGATCGGGGGGCTAGCCCTACCCCACACCTCAAACGGGATATATGGAGGGATCAGTAACCTGCAAAGGAATCGGAAGCGCTCGGCGAAAGACATACCGCTCTTCGTCGATGTCCTGCCCGGCGGGGTCGGCGGTTCACCTGTGTACGGTCGTAGGACCGCAACTAGGAATTAAAGGGGCGAACATGGCCAGGCCCGGGAGGGAGCAACCTAAGTCCTAACGTTGGACGCTCGACGGATCTCGGGACGGAGAAGGGTAATGTGACCCTACGCCGTGTTAATCCGTGAACCGAGCGGGAGCTATCGCTGCACCTTTACTATCCTACCCTCATCAAGGTTCACATGATAGGGGAACTCTTCTTTGAGTTCTTCAATGTGGCTCACAACGATAATTTGATCGAAGTGCTGGCTCAGTTCCTCTCTGATAAGTCTCATAAAGCCGTCCCTTCGTTGGGCATCAAAGCCACTGAGCGGCTCGTCAAGGAATATGAAACCCGGCCTAGCCCCTCTGCTTTGTGGTATCGTGCTTATCGCGAACGCAAGCCTCAATGCGAGGCTGAACTGGTCCTGGGTCGCCCCACTGAAGACTCCCTTTCCCCTCCACTTTTTTGCCTCGCGGTCGTAGACATTAATCCTGTAGTCTGTCTCGACTATCTGCGCCCTGTTATACCTGTTGTCTGTCAGTGTGGGGAGGAACTGCATCATGTTCTTCTCCACGTTCTGCTTAACGCCACCCATTATCCCGTCCCTAGTGGTGTCAAGTAACACGATGGCCCTCTTCATAGCCTCAACCTTGAACTCGTCGTTTTCAGCCTGCTCCTTCAGCTGCGGATATTCCTTGT
>JABIBQ010000093.1 GCA_018652685.1 Candidatus Bathyarchaeota archaeon | reverse complement strand
CGCCTGCCGCCACCCGACCGCTGGATCAACCTCATTACCACGGGCCTTGGAGGCATCGTGTTCATTATTGGCATCATCAGGGGCATCGATTACGCGTGGAACATCATACCATTGCCCATCGCACCGTTCTGGGATCTGACCTACTGGGCGACTAACTCGGCAGACCTGATTGGTGCATTTATCTCGAAGGGTACAGACATGGTATCTCTTGGCCTTGGGATCGCAATAGCAGGAGACGGCATCTCGTCTTATGTCCAGAACAGGGACGACTCAAAGGTATGGAGCAACGTGATTGGTATCCTTTTGCTGCTGTGGATGCGCCCGATCTCGCTAGAGGCATCGTATATTATCAGGAACCCCAACGTGCCTATCACGATATTCTCGCCGCTAATCATCTACACTGTGATGGGGGTTGTGACCCTCACGCTTTTCGTTACGTGGGTATACAGGCGGCACGGCCGTGAGTGGTTCAAGCGGAGCAACTAGCCTGCATTACCTTTTAGTACCCTGAGCGGCTTTAGGGGAAGAGAGCGATTTTGATACGTGAAATGCTTGAGGCATTGGGTGTTTACTCAGTTTACCACAGATGGCTCAAGGAAACTATCAAACATGGTGAACTCCCGAAACACATCGGAGTGATCACTGACGGGAACCGTCGGTGGGCCAAGGCCCGTGACAAGGAGGGCTGGGAGGGTCATTGGGCTGGGGCGAGGACCCTTGAGAACTTTCTTGACTGGTGTATCGAGCTGGGCGTCAGTGCGGTTACCATCTATAGCTTTAGCACTGAGAACTTTAACAGGGACGAGAAAGAACTGGAGGAGCTGTTCAAGGTGTTCAGTGATAACCTGGAGAAGCTGCTCACTGCACCCAGAATCCACGAAAAAGCCGTAAGAGTGAAGGCGATTGGCAGGGTTGAGACGCTACCTGAACATATCCAGGAGCTCATCAGTAAGGTCGAGGAAGCCACTGCGGATTATTCCTCATTTTACTTGAACATAGCCATCGCGTATGGCGGAAGGGCTGAGATCATCGATGCGACAAGGCTCATCGCAAACAAGGTAAAAGAGGGACTGATAGACCCCAGTTCTATCAATGAGGATGTTATCGAGGCGCATCTATACACTTCGCATCTACCGAACCCAGATCCTGACGTAATAATCCGTACGTCGGGCGAGGCGCGCCTCAGCAACTTCATGGTGTGGCAATCAGCTTATAGCGAGCTGTTCCTGATTGACGTTTACTGGCCCAGCTTCAGAAAAATTGACCTCATGAGGGCCATCAGGGGCTACCAGATGCGCCAGAGGCGGTTCGGGAAGTAATAGGGAAGACTTTTATGAGTTTTCCGGGTTGTATTAAACTCACTGGTTGAGAGTAACTGGGGCCGGTAGCCATGAAAGACCATAATCCCACAGTAATACCTAGTAATACGTACGGTGAACGAGGATTATCGAACAATGGCCTCTAAACATTACACTAAACATGTTAACATGGGCCGCGGACCCGGTTAGAGTTAACCATAAAGGGTAAAGGAAAGATGCACTTGGGGGAGATGCTGAATGGTACACATCAGTAGAATGCAGATTCGAAATTTCAAATCGTTCGGCGGTGAGCCGATAAAGCTCAACTTCCAGCCAGGTTTTAATATCATTACAGGTCCCAACGGCAGCGGAAAAAGCAACATCCTTGACGCTGTCCAGTTCGTGCTGGGCGAGCTCGGAAGCAAGCGCATGAGGGCCCCCGACCTCAGCGGCTTGATCTACGACGGAGCGGGCGAGGAGCACGCAGGCAGGGCACAGTTTACTCAAGTGAGCCTTTACTTCGACAACTCTGACAGGGGCCTTGCTGTTGACAGAAAGACCGTCATCGTTGGCAGGAAGATGGACAGGGATGGAAAAAGCACCTATCTGCTCAACGGGAAGCGTACAAGCAGGCGTCAGCTTGTGGTACTCCTTGAAATGGCAGGAATCTCCGCTGGCGGCTATAACATTGTATTACAGGGAACGGCCACGAGGCTCAGCGACCTCACCCCACGCGAGAGAATGGACGCTCTTGAGGACCTGGTGGGCATCAGGGAGTACGACGTAAAGAAGAACGAGGCAAGGAACCAGCTCAACGAGGCAGAGCGGAAGATTGAGGTGGCCTCGGCTAGGATCGAGGAGATCAAGAAGCAGGTCAACGAGCTGGAAAAGCAGAGGAACATGGCCTTACTATTCAACCTTCTGGATGGGGAGGAGGGCAGGCTGGCCGCCCAGAGGCTAAGCGTACAGATCAATGGTCTTGAGGAAAGGGTCAGTGGACTTGATGTCCAGATCCTTGAGAGGCAGGCCGAGGGAAAGGGCTTGGAGGAGGAGCGCACAAAGTTCGTTGATGAGAGACGCGAGGCCCAGCAGAGAATGGACGAGTTCAACAGGGAAGCCACCGAGAGGGGAAACACCAGGCTTCCTCTACTGAAATCTGAGCTTGTAGGGAAGAACACGTTAAAGACCTCACTCCAGGCGCGCATGAGGGAGATCCAGCAGAGGAAATTCAGTCTTGACAAGCTGGTTTTGGACAAGGAAGCCGAGGTAAAGAAATCAACGAACGAGATCAGTTCCAGGAACGAGAGGCTGAACGCCATCACAGGCGAGGAATCAGGACTCGTGATGGATCTGGACGGTAAACAACTGGAACTGTCCACCATTAACCAGAACATCAAAGTGGCCAGGGAGGCGGTGGAGTTGAACCAGTTACACATGGAAGACCTCACCGAGTCACTTGTTCCACTTCAGGAGATGCTAACAGGTATAGAGACTGATATCAACAAGCGTAACTATGGCGTCGAGGCGGCCAACGAGAGAATCACAGGGTACAAGGAAAGGGAGAAGGCGTTCCATGAGCGGAGGGGTGGACTTAAGGACTCGATAAGCGCGTACGAGACCCTGAAGGAGGACGAGGCCACCAAGCTGGAGGACATGATCCAGACGGTGGAGGGCCAGGTTTCAAGGCAGAAGGACATCAGGAACACCATCGAGGGCGCGAACCTGCTGGCCAAGGACGCCGAAACCACAATCACAGAGCTGACGGCCAAACGTGACCTCTGGAAAAACATGGTTACCGAGGAGAAAGCACTTGAGAGGATCAGGGAGATTGGCGATGCCGGCGCAATGGAGGGCTACCACGGCCCTCTCAGATCATTCATCAGGATCGATCTCCAAAACCAGCGTGGTGTCGACAGCAGTAGCAACGGATGGATTAACGCCATAGTCGTTGACGACTATGCCACGGCCAAAGAGCACGTCGAGAGGCTCAAGAAGACCAAGGTGGGCATGACGCGTTTCATCCCGCTAGACCAGCTCAAGACTCCTGGGAAGATGCCTGAGCTAAAGATTAAGGGCGTGGTAGGAGCCATTCCCGATATCATCAGGTACGACGAAATGTACGCCGGAGCAGTACACCTGCTATGGGGTGATACCTACTTGGTGGAGGATCCAGCGGCGGCCGAGCTGGTTATCGCCCAGGGGTACAGGGCGGTTACTAAGTCAGGGGACGTCTTTGAGGCTACGGGTGCAATATTGGGCGGCTACTACCGCCGTCCACCGGACCTTGCTAAACTCATACCGAGCGCAGAATCAATCACAAACCTAGCGGGCACCATCAAGGACCTCCGGGGGAAGCTCAAAGACAGGATGAAGGAGCTGAGAACTAGTGGCTTTGACCTCCGCAAGTTCACGGATTACATGGAGGACAGTCAGGAGCGTGTCCGCCGAATCGAAGCGGACGTGGAGTCCACTAACGAGAGTATAATCAGGCTGGACCGGAGTCTCCAGACCCTCCTTGAGAGTGTCGAGAAGACAAAAAACGACAAGGATAACGAGGAACGCATCAGGATCATCCTTGGGGAGCGCAAGGCAAAGACACTTGAGCAGATCGAGGAAACGAAATCAGAGATCGCCTCAATGAAAGAGGTCAGGCTCAGCGATGTCGCGGGGCTGGAGATCGAGAGGGATCGTCTGAACCATGAGATCAATCTCCTTGAGAAACATATCAGCGAGCTATCCAACGACAGGACTATCCAGACCAGCTTCGTGGACAGGATACTGAGCCTCCAGATATCAGAGGCTGAAGAGGCCGTAGTATCCGCGAGGCAGGAGCACGTTGAGCTGGACGAGGAGAACGCGGCACTCATACTGCAGATTGATGAGATCGGGAACGATGTCGCCGAGCTTGACAAGCTCCTAGGTGATGTCACATCAAAGGTCGAGGCCACCAGCAAGGTATTCGAGCAGCACCAGAGGTCAGTGAGACAGTACGACACGAGGCTAGACCAGTTATCCAGACGCAGCAGCGATCTGGACAGGAGAACCAGCTCACTCTCCCTTGACAAGGAGCGAATTAGACTCCAGGTTGAGCAGAGGCTAGGTGAGCTGGGCAGACTTGGTTTCAGCGACAAGGTCTCGGTTGACAACGTGGTGCTGGATCAGGTTGAGCGTAGGCTCGGGAGCATCAAACGGGAAAAGCGGGGCCTAGGAGCCATCAACCAGCTGGCCATCAATCACTACCCCATAACCATGAGGGAGTACAAACAGAGGAGCACCCGCATCAATGGCATGGAGGAGGAGAAGCAGAGCATCCTGTCCTTCATAACTGAGATCGAGAAGGAGAAGCTTGAGCACTTTATGTCTTCGTACAACATCATATGCGAGAACTTTAGTGCAATATTTAGCAAACTCACAGGAGGTGGAGACGGCCGACTTGAGCTCCAGATACCCGAGGATCCATTCTCGGGAGGCGTTGACCTCTACGTCCAGTTCGCCGGCAAGCCCATGAGGCTTGCCACAGGGGCATCAGGAGGGGAGCGCAGCGTCGCGGCGATAGCGTACCTACTGGCGATCCAGAGGTTCCTCAAGGCACCATTCTACCTCTTCGACGAGATAGATGCCCACCTTGACGACCTGAACACTAGCAGGCTGGCCGAAGTGCTCAAGGAGAACGCAGCAGACAGCCAGTTCCTCATGATTAGCCTCAAGGATGTCATGGTCCACAACGCCGACCGCATCTACGGTGTGTTCGCGCAGCACGGCAAGAGCAAGGTTCTGGTACTACCGATGAAGGAGAAGATAGCGGCTTGAGTCGGACGAAGCAGAAGCCCTACTATCTAAGGCAGCCATGGGATGTCCTGTTCAGAGAGAGCAAGCTTGAGAAGGTATCGCCCTGGAATGTTGACCTGGTCCTGCTACTCACCACGCTCCTTGAGGAGATGGACAAGGCAGGAATAGATTTCAGACTCGCGGGAACAGCTATACAATCCAGCGTCCATATCTACATGAAAAAAGCCGAGCTCCTCCTCAAGATGGAGGAACTGCCTCAGCCGCAAGAGGAAAGGACCGATGTGTACCTCCCTCCCGCCCTTCCCCTTCCTTTCCGGTTCGAGCACACGACCACCACGGTCAACGACCTCATCGAGGCCCTTGAGAGGGCACTCATGGAGCGATCCGTTACGAGGAGGCCAAACCTGCCCATACTACCCATGCCTATCCCTGATTTCCTAGACGCAGAGCAATACCTCCTGGAGATTGAGAGCAGGGCCGACAACCTCTTCGAGGAGATCCAGTGGAGGTTCGAGAGCAAGGGCGAGGTCAGGCTCAATGAGCTGATCTACGGCCAGGACTGGCTTGAGATGGTCAGAATTTTTATGATGCTCCTTTTCCTGGCGCAGAGGATGAAAATAGCGCTGGATCAGGACGAGGAATCATTCGAGATATTTATCACTTTGAAGGAGGAAAGCGAACACCTTGACTGAGCTTTCCCCCCTCATGTCTAGACGCGTCAGGGGTCTTGAGGCCGCGCTGTACTCGGCTGGACGGCCCCTTGAACTGGGCGAGATATGCCCAGTCCTGGGCACAAAATCGGACAGGGTAGCCGCAAAGGTCGTCCACCTTCTGCATCACAAATACAGACTAAGGGACTGTGCCCTAGAAGTGGCCATACTCGAAGACGGTAGGGTCGAGATGAGACTCAAACCGACATACGAGGCGATGGTGCAGCAGTTTAACAAGAAGCCCCTACTGAAACTGGGGCCGTTGAAGACCTTGAGTTACATAGCCTTCCATCAGCCAGTGCTTCAGAAACTAGTAGTAGAGGCACGCGGCAACCACATCTATGGCCACCTGAGGCAGATGGAGGCAATGGGATTGATCAACCGGGAGCGAACCGAGGACCGGAGCTATATGATCACGACAACCTCGTTCTACGGGGACTATTTCGGTTTCAGCCATCATCCGGAGAGGAGCAAGATACAGCTAAAGCAGATATTCAGAGAACTTAAGATTACCAAACTGGAGAACGGGGACATCGGGAACCTGTTCGGCGGAAGTATCGAGGGTCTTGATGACCTTGACAGCATAGACGAGGGAGACCTAGCAGACTCTGGGGATCGGCTCACCCATGGGCTTTCTCAGTATCCTGGTCCCTCCGACAACAGTTCGAAGTAGCACCATACCTTTCCGGTCCTCCCTGACCTCCCCTATTATCTCAGCTGCTTTTCCGTACCGTGTAGCTCTAACGGCGGCAAGTATCTCCAATGCCTTACCGGGTTCAACAACCATGATGGCGACACCTTCACATGTGACTTCCAGGGGGTCAAGCCCCAACATGTCTGATGCTGCCCTGACGCTGGCCTTTATGGGGACCGTACCAGATTCAAGCCAGATGCTCACGCCTGATTTCTCTGCGACCTCGTTCAGCGCCATCGCCAGCCCACCCCTAGTGCAGTCTTTCATAGCTCTTACATCGCCGGCGTCCATCGCCGCCTTGACTGTCTCGTGGATAGGCGCGCAATCTGAGAGTAGCTGGGTCTCGAAGCTGAGTCCCTCCCTCTTTGACATCAATGAGATGCCGTGGTCCCCCACCGTCCCCGTGACTATTACCGTGTCACCCGGCCTCGCCTGGCTGTCAAGAACTCTCTTTCCCCTGAGCACCCCCACGCCGGTGGTACTGATGACCATCCCGTCCAAGCTGCCCTTGGGCATCACCTTAAAGTCTCCCCCTATGATGGCGACACCCGCCTCCATGGCGGCCTCGTTCATTGATGATACTATCCTCCTCAAGTCGTCCATCAGGAAGCCCTCCTCTACTATGATGCTGTCGAGTATGGCCACTGGTTCTGCTCCCATAACCGCTGTATCGTTCACCGCACCGCATACCGCAAGTTTGCCCAGGTCACCGCCGGGGAAAAATATGGGGTCAACGGTGTGGCCGTCCATGGACAGGATGACCTCGTACTCGCCTATCCTAATGGACGCACCATCATCAAGGGCGTCAAGCGCGATACCGTCCCTTGTCTGCCTCTTTTCAAAAAGTTTAAGGAATAACTCATGTATCAGCGTGTCCTCTGTGGAGCCACCTGCCCCATGGCTGAGCTTGACGAATTCATCGGTCATGGCGTTTCTATTGTACAGCCTATTGTCATGGATGATATATGTTGTTGAAGAAACTGGTTTTTATCCACATCTTGAGTCGATGTACTCCGCGGCCTAGCTTATCTTGAATGGCCTAGAGTTAATTCAGTCATCACGTAGCGAGCGCTCGATGATTATGTCCACAATATCGTTGACCTCGATCACGATAACGCTGCTGATGTTGTATCTGATCATTATGCGCGCCGCTAGCTCGATATTCTGATTCTGGTCGATGGTCACGACGTATAGGGTTTTGACTTTCTATACAGTGAACAACATAGAACTACAAACCCATTACATTTTGCGTCAAAAATCGGTAAATGGGTTAAGGAGTGGAGGTTAAGGTATTTTGCTCCATTTTATCTCATTGGGAAATAGTTTTTATATGCCCTCTTGGTCTAAAGGCAGGAACGAGGAATAACACTTTGGCATGGCATGATAGGCTTACGAAGAAGAAAAAAACAGGCGGCAAGAAGAGAGCGTACAGATCAAAGCGCATCTACGAGCACGGCTCCCAGCCAGTGGAGACACTGCAGGGTGAGGTTCAGCGGAAAATAGTTGCCGGAATCTCCAGCACAATCAAAGTCAAGCTAGTCAAGGCAGACCATGTTAACGTCTCGAACCCCGAGACTGGTAGGACTGAACGTCTTGAGATCCTCGACGTTGTGAGCAATCCAGCCAAGGCTGACTATAACAGGCGTGGCGTTATCACCAAGGGGACTGTTGTTAGGACCGAGAACGGCCTCGCTAAAATCGTTTCCCGCCCTGGTCAGGAAGGCTCCCTCAGCGCAATAGTCGTAGAGGAGTAAAGATTTTTAGCCGTATCAACGGCACACATTTCTAGTTGTGATACCAATGAGGGGAAAAGGAAAAATCAGGATCTGGCCGGCTTACTTTGATATCCGGTTCAGCAGGGGCGAGGGAAGGCGTGTCCCCCGTGACATTGCTATCCGTGATCCAAAGCTTGAGGATCTTGAGAAGGTATCACAGAAAATGGGTTTGAACCCAATCATACAGCCCGATAAACGGTACAGTAGGCATCCTTGGAAGCGTAGCGGCGTTGTCCTCGTCGATAAAAAAGGCTCGAAATCAGAGGTCATCAGCAAGATAGCGAAGGCATTGAGGGGATAATATGGAAAAAACAGTCATCGGTAGGGGTATGCATGTCTCTAAGGGTAACGGAAACCTAATCATCAAACTGGAAATAGAGACCCGGATAGGGATGGACATCGCGGACAAGGAAGGAAGGCCCGTGGGAAAGATATTCGACGTATTTGGGCCAGTGGGGGCCCCCTACGCGTCAATCAGGCTCATCGAGGGCTACCCGGTTGGGAACCCTGAGGGTAAACCAGTCTTCAAGGGCGAGAGGCCAAAGAGGCAGTACGACAAGAGGCGTAACAGGCGGGACCGCAAGAGGCGATCGCGTCATTCAAGATAGTTCTTGACCGCCACAATCTCACCCTTTCTAGTGTAGACCCTTGGGACCCTACGTGTTATCTGACATGTCACCTCGTGGGTGATTGTATCCATCAACCTGGCCATCTCCTCGCCGTCAGGCGCGACACCTCCCGGTAATCCCATTAACGAGACCTCGTCGCCTATCCCAGCTTCAGGAATTTCGGTGACATCGACCATGAACTGGTCCATACAAACCCTCCCCACGATGGACGCTCTTGAATTTCCTATACCAACGTACCCCTTGTTAGTCAACGAACGCTTGTATCCATCGGCGTAACCCGCCGGGATGGTGGCGATGATGCTATCCCTCTCCGTCTTGTAGGTGAGCCCGTAGCTCAGCCCCGTCCCCGCTGGGACATGTTTCAAGTGGCTTATCCTTGCGTTCAGGGTCATGGCCTGTCTAAGCTCTACCCTGCTCGTGTCAACATGGGGCGAGGGATAGTACCCATAGAGGATGATACCCGGCCTAGCCATGTCCAGGCTGTACTCGGGGAGGTCGATGATGCCCGCGCTGTTGTTGACATGCTTGATGGGGATTTCAACGTGCTCCTCCACTGCCTCCACAACCTCCATGTACTTTTTGAACTGGTCGTGTGAGTACCCCTTGTCGGCCTCGTCTGAGACCGCGAAGTGGGTAAAGACCCCCTCAAGGAACAGCCCCTCAGTCTGGGCTGCTCTGACGATGACTTCAACCGATTCCTTTGATGACTGGAAGCCAAGTCGACCCATACCTGTGTCAATCTTGGCGTGGAAGATGGCCTCATTGCCTGTTGCCCTAGCGGCCTCCGCCAGCCCCTGAACCTGTGACTCGTGGTAGATTGTCACTGAGATGTCCTCGTTGATTGCCCGCTCGTAGAGATAATCGGGCGTGTAACCAAGGCAGAGGATGGGCGCCTCGATGCCCATTGCCCTGAGCTGGAAACCCTCGTCCGGCATAGCAACCGCCAGCCTGTCCGCCCCACTCTCAAGGAACGTCTTGGCGCACATCTCAGCGCCGTGTCCGTACCCGTTAGCCTTCACCGCGGCCATGAGCATGGTTGACGACGGGATTATTTTCCTGGTCTCCTCCATATTGTAGGCCAGACTGTCGAGGTTAACCTCCGCCCAGACGGGTCGGGTGCCAATGGACTCGGGAATCATGAAAGATATTCGGTCCAACCCTGTAAAAAACCATGTACTGCCAAAAACTCCCAATTGACAAAAAAGACAAGAAGATTTGTGGGAAAAGGGAATCAAGATTAGAGTGTTGAACTCCAAGGGAGTTTCAGATTGTTTGGCCTTCAATCTCTTAGTCTGAGGGTTCATGACATAGAAACCTCGCTCGTGGAGGTGAGGAAAGGTGTGATCGATGGAGTATACCTCTGTGTCTTTGATGCCGGGTGTGCCGTTGCCTTCAAGACTGATTCCGAGTTTGATTACAAGAGTTACACATCCCACGACCTGGACGCGGTCGAATAGGGCAGAGACATATTCCATTACAACTGGGAAAAAAATGTCACTCTATCCCACCCGTATGAAACAAATTCCCAGAATATCAACATGTAGGTACCACGGTCACATATCAGGTCCCATGAAAAAAATCTTTCAGAATTTACGGCCCACTGATACCCGAGAAATGGCGCGGTCGGGAGGATTCGAACCCCCGACCACAGGTTCCGAAGACCCGTGCTCTATCCACTGAGCTACGACCGCAACCACAGGAATGGGGAAGCGCTGGATACAAAAACGTTACTCAAAAACCGCGCCCCCTAAATAAGAGAGAACAAAATCATTGGTTGTGACCGCAACAGAGCCCAAGTTACATGGGAGAAAATAAGATGGCAAAACAGAGACCTGTCCAGCACCTGGAGATCAACGCCTTGGTCCACGCAACAGAGGACACCGAGAGGGTAGAGAAAGCGGTATCCAATCTGTTCCCAGAGGGCATTGAGGTGCCACCGTATGAGGCGGTCAAGCTAGAGGGCGTCTTCGGCGACTCCCTCTCCATGCTAAAATGGACCCTGAAGAACAGACGACCCGCCACCGAGACATTCAACAACATGCTCCGCGGTCTCAACAGCCTCGACCTCCAACAGGTACTGGAGACTCTTAGCGCCAGGATCGACGAGAACAAGAACATGTATTTGAGGCTGGACAAGCAGAAGGCCGCCCTCGGTGTTACAAGGCTGGGTAACCGTGACTCCATCCGGATCAAGGCCCGATTGCTGGTGCTCCACAAGGCCGACCCCGTCAAGCGAATGCAAGACTACATCCAAGAGCTGACACAGGATGCATGAGTTCGTAGACATTGGCCTCAAGCCCAAAGATAAGACTACTTTAGATTCAATGCTCCGGGAAGTAAAGGCGCTGGGATACTCCGCGGTCGGCACCGAAAAGACTGACTCCAATCTCATCAACGTGATAAGCCGGACTGACCTCTACCCCAGAAACCAGAACGAGCTGGGCAAGCAGCTCAAAAAGCTCAGGAAACGAACAGAGGTTATAGTGGTCCACTGCGACAGCAAATCAGTTGCCCGACAAGCGGCCCGCGACCACAGGGTGGACATGATTAGGTTCCCGGTGGACCGTGAAACAAAGAAACGCCTCTATCTGGACAGGAGACAGGCGAGGATGATGCGTGACACAGGGGTGGGATTCGAGGTCAGCATCAGAGACCTACTGGTGGACGACAGGCACCTGCTGGCCGAGCGAATCGTCGCCATCAAGAAGAGCTTGGACATAGCCATCAAGCACGGCCTGCCCGTCGTAGCCTCCAGCGGTGCCGAGGACAAGTACGGCCTGCGCGACCCGCACGGGCTTGCATCCCTCCTGAACCTCCTGGGAGTTGACTATGAGCCCGCTATGGACATGATTTCCACGAATCCAATGAGTATTGTGTCGGTTAACCGTGAGAAACTAAAAAAATCGTACATTCTGCCAGGTGTATGGGTTATTGAAAGTGAGTAAAGATCACGCGTAGATCTCCTGTTCCACCACGGGGGTTGCGTACGCTACCCTTTTTCACTCCACAAGACTTAAAGCAACCCATCAAGTAAACACGGAGTGATATAATATGCCTACACACGGCTCATTAACGAAGGCTGGAAAAGTTAGGGCGCAGACACCAAAGGTCGATGCCATGGAGAGGACAGGTCTTTCCCCAAGGAAGAGGATGCGGTCCAACTACTCCAAGAGGATTGCTAACGTCCCTTTGGACAGGTGGGGTAATCGTCCGCGTAAAAGAAGACGCTAACCTTTTTTAATCAACCAATTCTTCATTGAACTGCTTTGCAGAACCATCTCCGAGAAATTATAGAGATATTGCTATCAACTGACAGTCCTACCCGTCGGAACGTCGAGCAGGCAAAGTTCAAAGTTACCAAAAAATACCGCCTTGGCTACGTCCCATCAAACTCGGAGCTATTAGCGCTTCTAACTCCTGAAGAAAGGATAAAATTAGTCCCAATTCTGAGAAGGAAGGCAACGAGGGCTCTCAGCGGCGTGAACGTTGTCGCCGTTATGACCGAGCCCCTTGAATGTCCCCATGGTCGATGCGCGTTTTGCCCGGGTGGACCTGACAACGATTCTCCCCAGAGCTACACCGGTCACGAGCCAGCCGCCATGAGGGGCGCGCAGAACGCGTTCAACCCTTATGACCAGGTGCGGAGCAGGGTCAAGCAACTAGAGGCCATAGGCCACACGGTGGACAAAATCGATCTCATAGTGATGGGCGGCACTTTCCCCGCGTCCCCCATCGATTACCAGCGTGGGTTCATCAAGGGGTGCCTCGATGCCATCACCCTTCAGCCCTCCGCCACACTGGAGGAGGCGAAGCTAAACTCTGAGAAAAGCGTGACCAAGAACGTAGGGATCACTTTTGAGACACGTCCAGACCAGCTTGAACCAGAGAACGTTGACAGTATGCTTGACCTAGGGTGCACGAGGGTAGAGATCGGCGTCCAGAATGTGTACGATGACATCTACGAGCTGGTGGACAGGGGACATACAGTGCAGCACGTCATCGATGGGACCCGAGTGATGAAGGATTCAGGACTCAAGATTTGCTACCATATGATGCCGGGCCTTCCTGGGAGCAACATGGACCGTGATCTTGAGGGATACAAGAGAATATTCGAGGACCCACTATTCAAGCCAGATATGCTCAAGATATACCCGACCCTTGTCTGCGAGGGGACTCGTCTTTATGATTGGTGGAAATCAGGGGACTACACGCCGTTCACAAACGAGGACGGCATCGATCTCATTAGCAAAGTCAAGGAGATGATACCACCCTGGATAAGGGTAATGCGCATCCAGAGGGACATACCCATCCACCAGATAAGCGCGGGGATCACGAAGAGTCACATCAGGGAGTTGGTCAAGTTGAGGCTCAAAGAACACGGCAAACGCTGCAACTGCATCAGGTGCAGGGAGGTGGGCCACAAGGCAAGGGATGGCATCGAGATCGACCCCGACAGCCTAAGCCTGGTGCATAGGACCTATGATGCTTCCGGTGGAACCGAGGATTTCATCAGCGCCGAGGACAGGAACGAGACTCTGGTCGGGTTTATTAGGCTCAGGATGCCAGGAGAGAATCCCCATAGGCCCGAGATCACCTCTAATACGGGCATCATCAGGGAGCTGCACGTCTACGGCAGGATGACCCCGGTAGGTCAGGATGGCAGCGACTGGCAGCATAAGGGCTGGGGTGAACGCCTCATGGAGGAAGCAGAGAAAACAGCCCGCGAGCGATACGACATGGACCGGATGGTGGTCATGAGCGCGCTGGGAACAAAGCAATACTACGCAAGATTCGGGTACGAGAAGGACAGCGTTTACGTCTCAAAGAAGCTTGTTTAGCCCGATTATTCTAAAAGGTATAATCCCAATCTATTGTTGATGTCCACCAACCCGCTTGAGTTATGGACATGGCGAAACTGTAAGGAAGTCGTCAAATCATTGCCCGGTCGCCTCGGATTCCCCGCAGGAGACAAACTCGAGTTCCTTGGGCTTGAGTTGGACCTCAAAAACGGCTCGATCAAGGATTCTCTTACAGGTGGAACCGTTAATGTAAATCAGCGAGAAGGGAGAAGAACAGTCAACACCATTTTCTATGCGCTTTCGGCATACTCTGAGTCCCCTGAGAAAATACCGACGGGTAAACTCATATCAAGCAAGCAGTTCAGGGGAACCCAGTTTACCAAGCGAGATACCTTAGGAGAACGAGATAGAATTACCCAGAGCTTTGAAGACCCTGCGAAGCTCGAAACGGCGGCCACAGCCCTAAGGGGGTCAAAAGTTGAGTTCCCGTACGGGGACATTGCCGTCAATCTCAACCTCCTCCCATTCATCCCGTTGACAATCGTGCTGGCCGTCGATGACGGCGAGTTCCCCGGAGATGCCCGTCTCTTCTACGATGAAACGGTGGAAAATTACCTTGACGCGGAGCAGACTTATTTTCTCACAAGCCTGACGGTGTCTAGGTTAATCCAGTCAGCAGGTGAACTTTGATTATCTTGGTCGAGTCTCTCTTTACTGTCATAAACCATATTTTAATAGCTGAAAAGCGGTCTTTCTTCTCTGATTCACATTGACAGATGACAGGCTTACCGGATATAGGGGAAAGCTCAGGACCGCACTCGAAGCCGCTGGGGTCGAGATAGGCGACAAGCTGGAAGTATCTGTCAAGAACCAGCAGTACAAAGGGAGCCTGATGCCTAGGGTCGAGACGTACGATGAGCATCATCTCATAGTCAAAATGGTCTCGGGTTATAACATCGGGCTGGCATTCGATGGGGCCATGAATATCAAGAAGACCGGTACTGCGCCAAAGCCAGATTTCAAGCAGCCCCCGCTGCCAGAGGCCGAGAAGGGACTGCCAAAGATCAGCATCATCAGCACTGGCGGCACTATAGCTTCAAGGGTTGACTACGTTACTGGTGGGGTAATCTCCGCTATGTCCAGCAGGGATCTGCTGGCTGTTGTACCAGAGCTAGTCGAGGTAGCAGACGTTGACGCCGACATCCTGTACAGCGTGTTCAGCGAGGACATTGGGATGGAGCACTGGGCCGGGATGGCGAAACGGGCATACGACAAGATAAAGGCGGGTGCAGACGGTATCATTTTCACGCATGGCACGGACACCATGGGTTACAGCAGCGCGGCCATGAGCTTTGCGCTTCAGAACCTTCCGTGCCCCGTCATATTTGTGGGCAGCCAGAGGAGCAGTGACAGGCCAAGCAGTGACAATGCCACAAACCTCATGGGTGGTGTGTATACGGCAGCCCACGCTCCATTCGCTGAGGTGTGTATAGGTCTCCACGAGAACACCAGCGACCTGAGCATCAGCTATCTCAGGGGCACAAAAGTTCGGAAGTGCCACACTAGCACAAGATACGCGTTCCAGCCAATCAACGATTTTCCGTTAGCAAAGTACAAGGACGGCAAGGTGGAGATGCTCAACGAGAGAGTAAGACCAAGGCAGAACTCCGAGCCAAGGCTCCTCAACAAATTCAGCGACAAGTGTGCCCTCGTCAAGTTCGCCCCAGATTACAACCCGGCGGTGCTGGATTACTTCCTAGATGAGGACTACAAGGGACTTATAATCGAAGCCACTGGCCTCGGCCAGGTTAACCAGACCCTATGGCCCGCCGTGGAAAGGGCAAAAAAGGACGGTGTCTTCGTGGGCGTTGTCAGCCAGTGTACATGGGGAAGAGTGAATCTCAACGTGTACAGCCACGGCAGAGAACTCATCGACCGAGGAGCCATTCCACTTAAGGACATGCACGGTGAGACCGCGTATGTCAAGCTCAAGTGGTGCCTCGGTCAGACCGAGGAAATTGATAAGGTAAGGAAGCTCATGCTCACCAACATCGTTAACGAGTTTAATCCGAGGACTCCATACCTAAGGAGGATGGGTTGATGGATTACAAGAAAATTGGGTTGACTATAGGCATCGAGATCCACCAGGAGCTAGCCACGGAGACCAAGCTGTTCTGTAACTGCCCCCCCGAACTCAACAAGGATGGCTACGATTTCACCTTCACCCGAAAACTCAGGCCAGCACAGAGCGAGCTGGGCGAGATAGACCCAGCCGCTCTGTTCGAGTTCCTCAAGGGAAAGACCATCATATACGAGGCCGACCATAGAACAAGCTGCCTCGTCGAGATGGACGAGGAACCACCGAGCCCCATGGACGAAGAGGCTGTGGGTATCGCGCTCACGTTTAGCTTGATGACGAATGGAACCCCAGTGGACGAGGTGCAAATCATGCGCAAGACCGTAGTAGACGGCAGCAACACCGGTGGGTTCCAGAGGACCAGCGTCGTGAGTCTAGGTGGCGAGGTAGAGGTGGGAGGAAAGACATACCGCCTTGAACAGGTTGCAGTTGAGGAGGACGCCGCGCGAAAGATGTCCGAGGACGGAGAAACCATCACGTACAGGCTGGACCGGCTGGGAATCCCACTGATAGAGATCACAACGGCCCCCGAGATGCATACTCCTCAGGAGGCATATGACGTAGCCCGGAGGATCGGAAGCATCCTCAGGGCCACAGGCAAGGTCCGCAGGGGCATAGGAACAATCAGGCAAGACGTAAACGTCAGCATCATGAACGGCGGCATCATCGAGATCAAGGGTGCCCAGGACCTAGGGATGATCAAGACCCTAGTAGAGTTTGAAGCCCAGAGACAGGCAACCCTGATCGAGATCCAGGGGGAGCTCATTACCAGGGGCGTTATGGCAGATGACTTGGAAAAGAAACTTGTTGATGTATCGGAGATGTTCGTTAAAACCGAGTCTAAGATTCTTCTCAACGCCCTCAAGAGGGGCGGCAAGGTCTATGCAGTCAGGCTCAAGGGGTTCAACGGGCTCACGGGAAAAGAACTCTGCCCAAATAGAAGGTTGGGTACCGAGATGAGCGACCACGCCAAGTTCATGGGAGGCGTCAGGGGGATTTTCCACACAGATGAGCTTCCAGGCTACAAAATTACTCAGGAAGAGGTCAAAAAGCTAAGGGAGGAAATGGGTGCCGAGCCCAGTGACGCAGTGGTCATTGTGGCCGATGACGAGTCTAGTTGCAAGGCGGCGCTAATCGCCGTCGTTGATAGGGCAGTTCAAGCCCTGAGTGGAGTACCTGCGGAGACGCGTTCAGCCAACCAGGATGGAACGACAAGATTCACGCGCCCACGACCTGGAGCAGCAAGAATGTATCCTGAGACCGATGTCAGGCCGACTCAAATTACAACTGATGTAATTATAACAGCCCTGAAAAATCTGCCCGATATGCCTGAGGTGAAGCTGACCAAGTATAAAAAAAGGTACGAGTTGAACGACAAGCTGGCTATCCAGATCCTGGACTCAGAGCACCTCGATCTCTTCGAGGAGCTAGCCGAGTTAGGGCTCTCAACGACTCTTCTAGCGGTCACATTGACCGAGGACTTGACCAAGCTTAGGAGGGACGGCGTACCAACCGAGGACCTATCCCAGAACGCCATTCGGGAGACGTTCATGCTTGTTAAGGACGGGACGACGGTGAAGGAATCTATACCTGATATGCTCACGTATCTTGCGAAGAATCCAACTCACGACGCCGAGAAGACGATCAAGGAGCTGGGCTTGGAGATGATGAGTGACGAGGAGGTAAAGCACCTCGTCGAGTCCACCGTCAAGGAGAGAGAGGGGCTTGTCAAAGAGAAGGGATTGAAGGCCATGGGGCCGCTCATGGGGGTCATCATGGGGAAGGCAAGGGGCAAGGCGTCACCACAGCAGGTGAACAAGCTCCTTAACACGACAATCAGGGCCATCATTGAATGACCTTCACCCCTTTCATAAGTATTATATCCAGTCTTACACCATATTAGAAATTATTCGAGTGATTGAATGTCTGAAACCCCCTTCCACGTAAAGATCAGGATTGGAGACAGAGAGCTGGAGATAGGGGGGAGCAAAGAGGAAGTTCTATCCACTCTGGACGATTTAGGCTCAATCGTCGAGAAAGTAACGCAGGCGTTCAACCAGAAGGGGGTTGAGGTACAGACCAAGCGGAAGAAGAACGGCGATGTCGAGTACCCTAATATTCAGCACACCACCCAGTGCAGCGAGGCCATTGTATCCCTGCTTGGGACTGACTGGGGGAAGACCCCGCGTGCTATCGGGGAGCTCAGAGAAGGCATGGAAGCCAATGCAATATTCTTCCCTAAGAGTACAATCAGTGGCGTTCTGAGCTGGCAGATTAAGAAGGGGGTTCTCCGGCGATGGAAGGACAAGAAGAGGGGATACCTCTACGTTCTCAACGAGAAGAGTGATTAAGAATGACAAAATTACAGCTCAACATTGAGACCGATTACGGTGCCGTCACTATCTCGGGTGACACACAGAGCGAGATTCTGGAAGCATTAGATCTCCTCACCGATGATTTTCTTGACAAGATCAGCGAAAAAATTAGTCTCCTCGATCTCAAACAGACTGAGGACCGGCTCCGCAACATCGTGAGGATCGGGCAAACCGGACCAGTCATAGTGACGCGGGCAGAGATCAGTCACTACGAGGCCATCGGGCTCGTTCTGTACTCCATGAAAAACCAGGAGGCAACAAGCAAGAAGATCAGGGAACGACTTGAGGCAAGTGGAAAGGAAGTCATCGTTGCGGCACGATTAAACGAGATGCGGAAACGGGGGCATATTTTCAAACCAAGCGGCAAAGGTAGTGAGTACAGGCTCACATCAAAGGGGATGGCCTGGGTTGACGATGAAGTAGTGGAAAAGATTAGGAAAAACGGTTAACGCCGGTTCTCCATGTCCTCGTATAGCTCGATAACTGTCCTCAGCAGGGATACAACAATCATTTTTGAGTCGCACGTATATGTACCTTCTCTGAACGTAGAGCGCTGCAACAGTCCCTTTTCAAGAAGCTTTGCGACGGCTCTCTCCCCGGATTTTGCGGTGAGGTCTAGCTCTGAGGCTATTTCCTTTACCGTCATGGTCTTGCCGGTTTCAAGCATGTAGTAGAATATTGTCTCCTGACTGGGAGCTCTCTTTAGCCTCAGCAAGGCGTCTGTCCTTTCCCTTATCCGCCCCGGCGTTTTAATTGACAATCTATATCAAACTTACATTTCTTGATTATGTCCTATAAGTCTTAGCCGCCTGAGCCCGTGATAGGTATAATAATGGAAGCTTCGTTAATCGTAGGGACAGATATGGCATTTAATGATATTCAACTAGTGAGGGCAACGGAGGACGATGCGGGTGTCCTAGCCATTGTCTCCCAGAGGGCATACGAGCAGGCATCGGAGCAGCATGGGAAGGAGGCGTGGGGCCCGAGGGGCTACAAGGTAGCCAAGGACCACCTCTACTACATTGAAAAGCTTGAGACTTACTGTGTACTTCACGAGGAGGTCATTATTGGGGGAATTATCATCAGCGAGAATGGGTTCGACCATAAGGAACTAGTTCGTATTTTCGTTGACCCGGATTTCCAGGGGAAGGGAATGGCTTCGTATGCGTTCAAGGCTGTCATGGAGTTGAGTCCTGCCAAGATCTGGACTGTTGGTAACGTGGAGTGGAACGAGAAGAACAAAAAGTTCCTAGAGTCCAACGGATTCGAAAAGATGGGCTTCATCAATACGGTGCCTCACAAGACTGACTGGTATAGGAAGGTTATTGAGCCTGTTGAGTTGCCCACTATCGCAGAGCTTTCCACTGACATGAAGAAGATTGTCGTCCATGGTAAGATCATCGAGAAAGCGTTTGCTAGGGAGGTCAAGAGCAGGGGGAGCTGGCGAACACTCACTGTGACCGAGTGTACTTTTGAGGATGACTCCGGTGATATCGTCCTCATGATGTGGAACGAGCAGATAAGGCAGGGAAGCGTTGGCGACAGGGTCAGGGTCGAGAACGGTTACATGAAGATCTACAGAGGCATGAGGCAGCTCAACATCGGAAAAGTGGGTAAGCTCATTAAGCTCAGCTAGGGCTGGGTTAACTTCATCAGAATATCGTAGCTGGTGACCCGTGAGACATATCCCTCAGCCAGGCTTTCCACGAGCCCGTTCTTTTTTAACTCGGCCAACCGGGCCCTGACGGTCGAACCGTTCACATCCAGTCCTTTTGTTATCTCAAGGGGTTTCATTGGCCTATCTTTGAATGTAAGGTATACGAGAACCTTGAAAGCTGATGTTTTTGGGTCCAGCTGTGCCAGGCTCATGTCTGTCGACTAAAATACTCCTTTAGAAGAGTTAAGAGAATCGGTCCCATCTGGTATCGGTACACTCCCCTCGATACTCTCTCGACCAGTTCTTTCTTGTTTAGCTGGAACAGGGCGATATTGACAGCGTTCACAGTGATGCCCAGCATCTCGGATATGTTCTGGGACGACATGGGTTCCCCAGTCTCTATAAGGCACATTAGGACTTGCTTTTGGCTCTGCGCCCGCCTCAGTCCCTCTAGCTCATCTGAACCCACATGACTTCCCCGCCTACTTTTTGTTCACCGAGTATAAATGTGAGACTATGTCTGTGAACGGTACGAGGCTCGTGTAGCTGCCATTTTCAGACTGAACAGCGTATCCCTTGTCAAGTAATGTCCTAAGTGCAGGTCTGACGGTCCCTGCTGGGATTCCTGTATCTGCTGAGATTTGCGCTGGTTGGCTTGACCCCTTGAAAGCAAGATACGTGAGCACCTTGAACTGGCTGGTCTTCGGTGACACATTCTCCAGGACGTTTTCCCATTTAACCATTTTACTTCGCCTGTGACTCCAGTTTCTCAATGCGGTCAATGAGGTTCAGAACAATGGCTGCCATATTGGGTTTGTAGCTTCCTCTGCTAGGGCGCTCTAGGAATCCTTCCTCCGTGAGCTTGGCGAAAGCAGCTTTTACTGAGTTATATTTTGCATCCAGCTTCTTTGTCATTTCACTGGGTCCGAGGCTCGGATCCTGGAGGAATTCCCGAAAAACTACTTCTTTTAGGCTCTTTTTTGATGACATTTCGATTAATGACAAGTGTATGTCTTTAGATATTTGAACTTTATTTTTGGGGTGAAGTCGGAAAACCCGTTTTTAATCATATTGAACGAGCGAAATAATTTCTTACTATATATATAAAACAACAAATATCCCAAATTATGCTCAAAACATACGTATGATTTAAATATCCTGGAAAAAAAGTGTTGCGTAGAACGGTATTACAGGAAACGTGTAACAGATGCTGGCGGTCAAGGAGAAATTAATAGCGCAGGATAAAACGATCCCAGCATCACCTGAGAACCTGAGTTTGTCTCTGAGGAACCTAATTCTGGATGAGATAACCGAGAACGTTTTTGAGCAAACACCAATAGTGAACCAGCTCGCGACTAGAATCAGGAACGAGATTATCATAACTCCTCTCACAAAAAAAGAGGATTATGTTCATGTAATTGGGGTTGACGCTGGGAGTCAGATCATACCCCTCGCATCGAAACAGTACGCGGTGATTGGGGCGCTGGCCTACTCGCTACCTGATGGTAAGCGGTTCTTCCTGAACCCTGAGTCGTTGTCGGAATCGTACAGTGCACAGTACAACTTCAGAAGTCAGGTGGACGTAAGGAGGGAGGCTCGCCTCTACGAGACCGCATACAGGTATCTTGAGAGAGGTTCCGAGACAGAGCTTATTTTCATTGACGGCCCACTCGCGTACAGCAACTGGTGGCAAACCGCGGGCAAGGAGGCGGACAGGCAGCGGTTCATCAACGCGATAAACAGGCTGCTCAGGATATGCAAGGAGAGCGGGATCGCCATCGCTGGTATCGTGAAGAGGCCCAGCGCCAGGTACCTCATACATGTCCTTGGACTGAACAAGGAGACCGATTTCACTGACAGCTTCCTGATGCTCCACGCGTTGAAACCCGGGGAGATGACCGAGATCTTCAGTCCTCGTATGGGCCTCCAGATGGCGACAAAGACCAGCCCCATAATGGACGCGGTTGACACACCCATCTACAGCAGCTATGTCAGGCTAACCAAGGAGTGGCAGATTCCACCGGTTCGAATAGATGTGCCTGATTTCTGCCTTGACCAACTTGATGGCATAGCCAACTACTGCTACTCGACAAGCTACTGGAACGGGATACCGTACCCTATCGTCAAGGCGGACGAGGCGGTCAAGGTGACCAAGAGATTCATCAGCGACGTTTACAGCGAGGTCCTTGGTAGAGTGAGCAGGGTCAACGGGGAGATCACGCAGGTGGCGCCGTTTTGGGGGGAGAGCGGATGGATGGGAGTCTAAGAGTAGGGCACACTTACAGCAGCACTGGCGAGTACGGTATCAAAGAGGTCACGATCCTGATGCTACGAGGGCTTGAGCTTGCCAAGGGAAATCTTGTCTATATCGACCACCCCAAGAACGGGCGTCCTGTGGTCTACCAGGTAACCAAGGTGTTCCCGCACAAAAGGGTCAGGGAGTACGAGGAGGCAATGCTCAGGGAGGGCAGGGTCATCACGGACGTTGAGGACAGCACGCTCCACGCCCTGGCGTACCAGTGGGGCTGGCTCGATAACGGCGGCAGCCTGAGGCCCCTGAGATACCCGCTGGTCCCTAACACGCCAGTCTTTCTCGCCGAGAGGGACGTGATCAAACAGTTCACAAAGCCCAACGGGGATTGGAAGATCCTGCTGGGTAACGACCCCAGCACTGACCTGGACGTGGAACTGGGACTGTACAGCCTGATCCGACAGAGCTGCCTCATCTGTGGGGCCGTGGGAACAGGCAAAACCACCACCGCGATAAGCATGATCAGCAGGGCCGTCAACGCCAGTCCCCCTGTGCGCTTCCTCATCGTTGACAAGGACGGGGAGTACAACAGTCTCAGGGAGCACCTTGGCCCTGAGAAGACGTTGAAGGTGCCGTGGAGCCGTTTCTTCCAGCCTGGCTCAATCCCGTGGGAGGATTACCTGGGGGAGTTTGGATGGCAGAAGACTTGGTGGAACGCCAAGATCATGATACATGCGTTGAAAATACTCTACGCACAGGCAGTTCCGGTTACAAAACACAAGCTCCAGACCGCAGTCACATGGGTCAAACCGGAGAAGCTGGGTTTCAACAAGAAAGAGGAGGAGTTTGAGAGCTACAGGCAACAGGTCATCAACAGCGTCGGGAACAGCAAGCTAATCCCGGACGGTACCTCTGAGCCCATTGACCCCGTTGAGCTGCTGAAGGACACGCATGTTGTGATTATGGACTTGTCCGAGGGTAAGGATACGTGGACCCAGAAGCAGCTAGTTGTGAGCCAAGTGCTCAGAAAGATATTCAACGAGGCACTTGAGAACAGAAAGTTCGGGTGCATAATTGTGCTAGAGGAGGCCATGTACTACGCTCCCCAGCGCGGCGTATTCGAGATCGGTGACAAGGATAACCGGGGAAAGTTACTAAATGTCATCAAGGAGATAGCCACCAACGGCGGGAGGAACGGTGTCGGGTTGTG
>JABIBQ010000018.1 GCA_018652685.1 Candidatus Bathyarchaeota archaeon | reverse complement strand
GGCGCCGCCGCAGCGGGGGCGAGAACGTTCACTGCCTCTGCTTCTCAGGGAGTCGTACATATGGAGGAGGTCCTCTGGATGATACCTGGGAGCAGGCTTCCTCTTGTTATGGTGATCTGCAACAGGTCAATATCGAACCCCGGGAGCCTCCAGTGCAGCCACAGTGACTCCCTCCTTCAGAGGGACAACGGGTGGCTTCAGCTATACTGCGAGACATCCCAAGAGGTCCTAG
The DNA here is from genome assembly GCA_018652685.1 of Candidatus Bathyarchaeota archaeon. GTDB lineage: Archaea > Thermoproteota > Bathyarchaeia > TCS64 > TCS64 > RBG-16-57-9. The sequence goes on along the minus strand of JABIBQ010000018.1, from coordinate 29,901 downwards.
ACACGACGATCCAGTCATACAAGATCGCCGAAGATAAGAGGGTCCTACTTCCGATCCACGTCTGCCTCGACGGATACGTCCTCTCGGCTAACGCAAGCCCAGTGGACATGCCTGAACAAGAGGAGGTAGATGAATTCCTACCAAAATACAAGCCCGATCACTTCTATCTGGATCCCACGATGAAGCCAGATATGGCCCCCGGGAGCCCCTCTTACAGAGGATTAGAGACTGAGCTCAGATACCAGATCGAGGAGGCTCAGGAGAGGGCAAAAACGGTCATCACCGAGGTGAACGCCGATTTCGCAAAGAAGTTTGGTAGAAGCTATGGCAACGGTCTTGTCGAGGAGTACAGGACAGAGGACGCTAAGGGAGTCCTCATTACTATGGGCTCCATGACGGGCACCGCGAGGGTGGTGGTGGACCAGATGAGGGAGGAAGGAAAACCCATCGGGCTCGTGAAGCTCCGATCATTCAGGCCATTCCCAACTGAGGACCTGAAGGAGATTGGCAAGAGGGTTGAGGCAATAGGATTCGTGGATAGGAACTTTTCTCACGGAGGAGCCTCAGGAGGTGCCATAGGAGCCATCGAGACGTCTCGTGCTCTCTATCATCTAGATGAACGACCGCCCTTGATTGGGTTCGTCGCTGGAATAGGTGGGAGGGACGTAACATACGACGACTTCAGGTACATGGCCAACAAGGTCCTGAAAACCGCTGAGACCAAAAAGGTCGAGAAGGAAGTAGAATGGATACAATTGATGAGGTGATTTGATGGCATTGAAAGAAAATAACATAATCCTCCCCGGAGGAACTACGTGCCCGGGCTGCTCGGGACCTACTATCCACAGGATCATATACAACGTCCTAGGCCAGAACGTTATCCAGTTCGGCGGAGGAGGATGTGGAGGCGGATCGCCCAGAACGGTGCCACTCTACAGCCTCCACCACTCGGGAGTTGCTTCAGGTGCAACAGGTATCGTCAAAGCTCTTGAGGCGCAGGGACGGACGAACATCACGGTGATCGCTATGGCGGGTGATGGGGGAGCATCGAACACAAGTTTCGGGAAGCTCTCCGCAGCGGCATTGAGGAACGATAACATGATCTTCTTCACCCTGGACAACGAGGCTTACATGAACACGGGCGTCCAGAAGAGCGATCTCACTCCATATAACGCCTGGACGAGGACCACCCCAATGGGTAAATCCACCAAGAAAATGGACCTGCCAATGATCATGAACTACCATTATGTCCCGTACGTGGCAACGGTCACACCGGCGTTCCATATGGACATGGTGAGAAAGATCAGGAAAGCCAAGGAGATCAAGGGATTCAAGTACATCCACGTGCTGGAGCCTTGCCCGACGGGCTGGAGAAGCGACCCATCGAAATCCATTGAGCTATCGAGGCTGGCGGTCCAGACAGGTATCTGGCCACTCTACGAGATCGAGAATGGGGACTTTAAGATCAGCTACAAGCCCAGGGAGTTCAAACCGGTCGCGGAGTACCTGAAACCTCAACGCAGGTTCAGGCACCTAGACGAAGACAGCATCCAGGAGATACAGCAATTGCATAAGGATGACTGGGAGAGGCTCTTGCGCAAGGACGGTACCAATATCTGGTGATCCTCCACCCTCCCACATTTTATGGAACATTTGCGTATCGTTTGCTTGATTTCATTTTTTAATATCCTACGCGTTTATCTCTTCTAATGCGAGGAACAAGTGCATGAGGATCACTTTTCTGGGAACAGGTGGAAGCATGCCATCAAAGGATCGCGGGGCATCAGGCGTTGTAATCAGGCGTGGCAGGGAGCTGCTGATGTTCGACTGTGGCGAGGGCACCCAGCGACAGATGGTGAAGGCAGGGATCGGGTTCCAGCGTCCTATGAGGTTGTTCATAACCCACCTCCACGGCGACCACGTTCTGGGGCTCCCCGCGTTGCTCCAATCAATGAGCCTCCTGAGACGGGAAGAGACGCTACATGTATATGGCCCCGAGGGGCTGGTCAGGTTCGTCAAGGCATTCTCGGAGTCACTCGGAGGGCCTGTTTTTCCTGTCATCATGTACGAGATAACTGAACCAGGGGTCATCCACGAGGAGGAGGGCTACAGGGTCGAGGCCGTGAAGGCAGTCCACAGGACCCACTCCTGGAGCTACGGGCTGTTAGAGTCTCCGAGGCCGGGCAAGTTCAACCCGGAGAAGGCAAAGGAGCTGGGGCTACCCGAAGGGCCGGCTTGGAACAGGCTCCAGTTAGGCGAGGAAGTGGAGATCGATGGAGTATTATTCAAGCCTGATATGGTCTGTGGTCCCCCGAGGGACGGTAGAAAGATCGTGTACAGCGGGGACACCAGCCCGAATGATGCCCTCATCGAACTGGCCAGGGGCGCGGATGTCCTGATCCACGAGTCTACGTTCCTGGACGAGTTATCTGATAGGGCGGAGGAGGACGGACACACCACCGCGGCCCAGGCAGCAGAGGTAGGCAAGAAGGCGAGGGTAGGGCGTTTGGTGCTGACGCATATCAGCTCAAGGTACCCGGAGCCCAATGCTGTGCTAGCTGAGGCGAAGAAGATATTTGAAAACGTGATAGTGGCTTACGATTTCATGGAGCTCGATGTGCCGTTAAAGAAGGCGTTTTAGGTACTCTATGCTTTCTGTGACCTTGCTGTAGGACTCAATCACGACCCAGCCGTTGAAGCCTATGTTTTTTAGTGAGTCAATTGATTTCTCCCAGTCGATTGTCCCTTCGCTTATGGGGAGGTGGCTGTCAGCCTCTCCCTCGTTATCACTAACATGAACGTGTTTGATCTTTGGCCCGAATTCGTCGATGAAGCCCTGGGTCTCGCCAAGCAGGTTCGAGTGGCCGATGTCCAGGACATATCCCAAACTCGGCGTCATCTCCTCGTCGAAAAGCCTGAAATCGTCAAGACTCACAAGAAGATATGGAGTCGGGGTAGGCACGTTTTCCAGAAGTACCTCGACGCCGTAGTCACCGGCATACCGCTGGAGCCACCTGAGGCTCCTGATGTTGAGTCCCCATGACCTACCCCGCATGAATGGCTCCGTGGCCGTGGTCCAGCCGGGGTGAAGGACCAGGCACTTTGAGTCAAGCTCGGAGGCGAACCGGATGGACGCTCTGACGCGTTTCAGTATCCATTCCCTGATGAGGTCGTCATCGGCAGAGAGGTTTGTGTCCGCGTAGGGCGCGTGTATACTGAACTCGATATCGTAGCTTGACTTGAACTCAAGAAGCCTTTCAACCCGCTTCGGGTTCAACGCATGGTTCCCGCTGTCGGCAAGCTCAATCCTGTTGACATCAAGCGTGACCAACTGGTCCAGTATAGCCTCTAGAGGCCTGTCCAGGAGGTGTAGAGTCGATGCTGCCAGTTCCATGCTTGGGCTCCCGTATACAAATGGCTCGTAGAATAAGGGTTTGACTACCGTTCAGTCGTCGGGTGGCCCGCTTTTTTCCAGCCTCTGTAGCCCTCGTGCATGTGAAATAGCCTTGGGTGCCCCGCCACCTCAAGCCGCCTGATGGCTCTGACGCTCCTTGCCCCTGTCCTGCAGTAGACCAACACCTTCCTGTTCATTGGTACCTTGCTGATGCGCTTGTCAATGTCATCCAGCGGGATGTTCTTGGCGGTTCTCAAGTGCCCGTTCCTGTACTCGTCCCGTTTCCTGACATCCAGGATATAGATTTCCTTATCCTCTTTGATCAAATCGTACGCCTCGGCCACCTTGACGCTCGTATAATTGCGCTTCTCCTTGGGCCGCATGTACTGGTAAACAGTTGCCACAATGAAAATGGCGAAGCTGATATAGACCAGGTCAAGCTGGGGTAGATCCATGCCGCAAAAGATGTTGCGGCTTTTAATAAACTAACTCAAACTACAGGCAAACCCTCGGCTATCCACGTGCTGATGCCCTCATGCATGTGGTATACCTTTGAGAAGCCGTTCTCCCCTAGGATCGCCATGGCAGTACCGCTCCGGTTACCCGTTCGGCAGTAAACCAGCAACACATCGTCTTCGCTCAGCTCGTTGAGCCTGTCTGGAAGCTCGGCTACCGGGATGAGAATCGCACCCTCGATGTGTCCCTCATCGTACTCGGTCTGAGTCCTGACGTCCAGCACCACTAATCCGGGCTCGTTCTGGATCAGGTCATAAGCCTCACTGACTGAGACATCGCCATATGTGCCAGTCTGGAATAGAGCAGGTGTGTAAATCGCTGCAGCTACGGCTAAAAACGCGACTATGACGAGGACTATAACGCTCGTCTTTTTTGAAACCATCATAACCATTGATAATAATCCGTGGATTATGAACCTTGACAATAGAGAGTTACCCTTTTATCGTGTGGACCGTTGGATCGAACATATTATGATCCAACTAAAAGAGGGCGTCTACTGGGTGGGAGCGGTAGACTGGGACATCAGGAACTTCCACGGTTATATTACCCACAGGGGCACGACGTACAACTCGTACCTGCTTGTATCTGACAAGATAGCCCTTGTCGATACCGTGAAGGCACCGTTCTACGACACCATGCTCAGGCACATCAAGGAGATAGTGGACCCAGCGAAGATCGATTACATCATAAGCAACCATGCTGAGCCTGACCACTCGGGGAGTCTGGCAAGGTTCCATAAGGAAGAGGCGCCCCAGGCCGAGATCATCGCAACCGCTCATGGGGAAAAGATCATCAAAAAGTACTATGGAGAAATCCCCATCACAACGACCAGGGAGATGTCCGATGTCAAACTGGGCGGCAAGACCCTTAAGTTTGTGCCTGTACCCATGGCTCACTGGCCTGACAGCATGGTGAGTTACATCCCCGAGGACAAGCTCCTTCTGAGCAACGACGCCTTCGGCCAGCACATAGCGTCAGCGGGGCGCTTCAACGACCAGGTTGACCAGGACGAGTTAGGGCAGGAGGCGTTGACCTATTACGCAAACATATTGATGCCACTCGGCAGGAGCGTCGGGAGGGCGTTGAAGGCACTGGAGGGCGTGGACATTGATATGATCGCGCCAAGCCACGGAGTCATTTGGAGAAAGGATATCGGAGATATCATGGCGAAGTACGTCAGCTGGGTTGCAGGCGAGACAAAGGAAAAGGTAGTCATCGCGTATGACTCAATGTGGCAGAGCACTCAGAACATGGCCTACGCCATCGCCGAGGGGATAGGTTCAGAAGGCGTCGATTGCAAGGTCTTCAACCTGACAGCCCGTCACAGAAGCGACGTGATGGCAGCCATTCAGGAGGCAAATGCGGTCCTAGTCGGAAGTCCCACGCTGAACAATAATATATTCCCTCCTGTGGCTAGCTTCCTAGCCTACATGAGAGGACTCAAGCCAATGAACAAGTTCGGAGCTGGCTTCGGTAGTTATGGCTGGGCTGGCGGCGCCAAGAAACTGGTGGAGGAGCAGATGCATCTCGCTGGCATCGAAATCATGGAATGCGACATAGACACCGCGTTCAAGCCAACCGATGACGAATGGCAAGCAGCCTATGATTTCGGTGTAAAGGTCGCCAAGAAAATCAAGGAATAATTTTTTTCCTTTTTTCTACATCAGGAAGATATAGTTAGTGTATAACGCCATCTGAATCCATGTCAGTATGCCGCTTACAAGGGCCCCCATGGTGAGCTGCCACTTGCTGTGTGCCTTCAGCTCAAGTCGCGCCCAAGCAACGGGTAAAACCAAGACAACCAATGGGATTAGGCTTGACCCAAGGAAGAATATCAGCGCCATGATGGGGCTCGCGATGCCCGAGGCGTGGATGCTTATCTTCCATTTCAACGTGATGAACACCATGACTAGGCCGTTGACTATGTACGACGCCATAAGAGCCGTCACGGGTGCTGGTGAGCCATTGTATATCAGCAACACTAGGCCGATAAGGTAGCTGCCGATGGTGGTCATGAAGGGGAAGAAACGTTCGTCCTTGTTGGAGGCATAGAAATCGCTGATGACGCCGAACTTTAGGAACGCGAAGACACTGACCATGGGCAAAAAGCACCCGAATGCACTCGTGATGAAGAACAGGTTCCAATTGTTTCCCTGACCGTAGATCATTATCAGTGGTATGAAAGTGACTAACATTATTAATGGAGCATTGAATATCAGACTTATTCGGGCCGCTAGCCTTTCCTTGTCCAAATTAAGTACTCCTTGAAGCAACTCTTGGCTCCGCTGCTTTATTATCTTTACTCTTTTCTATATATAGGATGAGTGTTTAATGTGTGTCTACGAACTAAAACCACTCTATTTAAGTTAAAATCGATGCTATGATCTAGAGGTCAAATGTAAACAACACTTGACAGGGTTTTTTGAAAAAACAGGGGGAATTACTTATTGCCATCTGTGATGTGGTGGCAGCAGACCTTGGTCTCCTTCCCTTCCTCGTCAACGATTGTGGCCATTAGCTGGCAGTCCTCGCCCTCGACGACGGTTTCACAGATACCGCATTTTACTTTTTGACTCATTTTTCTTTATTCTCCTTATAGTTCTTGATTGCCTCGTGGAGGGCATCAGCAGCCAGGTTGCTGCAGTGCATCTTTACCGGTGGTAAGCCGTCCAAAGCGTTCGCTACATCCTGTCTGGTGATATCCATTGCCTCGTCCAGGGTCTTTCCCTTGGCGAGTTCAGTGGTCATACTGCTGGTGGCGATTGCTGCACCACAGCCGAATGTCTTGAATGAGATGTTCTCAATGGTGTCGTCCTTGACCTTGATGTACATTGACATCATATCGCCACAGACAGGGTTACCCACAGTCCCCATTCCGTCGGCGTCCTTCATCTCGCCTACATTCTTGGGTTCCTTGAAGTGTTTCAGTACTTTTTCGCTATACATTATCTCAGCTCCTCTGGTGTCAGGGGTGACATAGCTCTTAGCCTATGTACTATCCCTGGCATCTCCTGTATAACGTAATCCACTTGTCGGCGATTATTATTCTTTCCCAACGTAAAGACTAGGCTGCCGTGTGCCTCCTCGTGTTTCAGGCCACACGCAAGCAGTGTGTGGCTGGGCTCAAGGGTTTTGGCTGCGCATGCGCTCCCGCTTGATAGCTGGACACCCACGTCGTCTAGACTCATGATCAGCGCTTCTCCCTCGATGAAACTGTAACGGATGTTGGCGTTGTTTGGCAGCCGGTTCATAGGGTGTCCATTCAGGTAGCTCTCTGGTATCACTTCCAACAACCCCTTGATGAGTGCGTCTCTGAGCTCGCTAAGCCTGCCGGATTCCTCAGCCATCTCCTCTTGGGCTATCTCTGCTGCCTTACTCATGGCCATTATCCCAGCGACGTTCTCTGTGCCCGAACGAACCCCCTGCTCCTGGCCCCCGCCTATCATCAATGGCGTGATTCGGATACCTATCTTGATATATAGCGCGCCTACTCCCCTCGGACCGTACATGTCGTTGCTTGACAGCGTCATATAGTCCACGTCAGAGTGTCTGACATCCAGGTCGATTTGACCCATGGCAGCTGTAGCGTCGGTGTGGAATAATGCCTCGTGGCTGTGGGCGATCTCTGCCGCCTCTTTTATTGGCTGGATGGTTCCTATCTCACCGTTTGCCGTCATGATGGAGACCATGACTGTGTCGTCATCAACCAGTTTCTCAAGCTCACTCAGCTTGATGACGCCGTGCTCATCAACGGGGCAAAGTTGGACCGTGAACCCTTCCCTCGTGAGCTTCTTTGTTATGTTGATGACGCTAATATGCTCAACCGCCGAGATGACCACTTTAGTCCCTCGCTTCTTGTACCTGCGAACGCCACCGATCAATGCAAGATTGTTGGCCTCCGTGGACCCGGATGTGAATATTATTTCCTTGGGGTCAGCGTTGATGAGGGAAGACACCCGCTCCCTTGCGGTTTTGAGGGCCGTCAACGCCTCAAAGCCCTTGGAGTGGAACGAAGCAGGGTTTCCGTAAAATTCAGTATGGTACAGGTTCATCTCGTCCAGAACCCTTGGGTCAACAGGTTTACCCGCCCCGTTGTCCATGTACGCCTTGAGATTATCGGACATGATTGTATCCTAGGAAGAAGCGGATTATTTAAAGAATAACAGAATTGAATATACGAAGGCAGAAAGACGTCCTTAGCACAATTACGATGCTCGTCATATGAGGCAGGGAATGAACAACTTGACTTATAATTAGTCTCTCAAAGATGCAATCAATCCAATTTGGAAACTGTGCAAGGGTTTCCTTGGAATTTATAACGATCATACCTTTGGTCGAAATAATATCATCCAAACAATTCAAAGATTATAGTCAATATAATGGAACTCGTAAACTATTTCCTTATGACAAGGGTAACATCGTCGCCGTCGTGGGTGATCTCAAGCACCTCGTGTCCAAGTCTCTTTGATAGGCGCTTCAGGTCCTCCTCGGCTGCCGGGTCGTCTGCTGTGACCTTAAGTATCTGTCCCTTTTCAAGCTCGTCCATGGCGGTTCTGACCCTGAATATTGGCTCTGGGCAGTAAAGTCCGAGGCAATCTATCTCCTTGTCGGGAATCGATGTCATGGTGTTCCTTGGTGAAGCGGCGGATATAAGATAAATGGTGGGCGGAGCAGGGATCGAACCTGCGACCCTCGCCACGTCAAGGCGATGTCATACCACTAGACCACCCGCCCAACCGTTTGATAAGGGAAGCGAAGGAGAGTTTAAAGTTTATCGGTTTGATACTTGATTAAACCACTCCGGGCGAGGAAACCGTAATAGTCCACAAGGTACGGGAGGTTGGTTTCCCCCGTCTCCAGTTTCAAGAGCCTGCTGATCTCGCTGATGCTCCTTGACCCGTCTGTCCAGTACAGCGCTTGGGTGCTAGGGCCTCCGTATGTTACCCCATGCTTCTTGTTCAGTTGCCTTAAAGCCTCCTGATCCTCCGTCGTTAGGCTCCTCATCCATGGTCTTGTAGATAGAGGCCCCCTGTAGAGCTTGACGGGAATCTGATTGGCACTTTCTGGCTCCTCTTTTGCCTCTGGCTCGTAGTCAGGAAGCTCGGTAATCCCTTGCGCCCCTGCCAAGTCCTCCAGTATCTTCATGGCATGGTCGTACTCCTCCTCGGCCTCGGCCATGAGGTTACTTATGAGCGGGTTAATGGTTGATTCACATCCTGGGGCGATCCTTTTGATGCTCCTTAGTGCCTCTATCCCTACCTCCACGTCGAACTCGATCTTTTCCTTAAGGTAGTCTCTCACCTCGTCAACCTTGTAAGCGTCAACGTCGTATACGGCCGCCTTGTCAAGTGCCTCCTGGACCATCATGGAGAGCGCCCGCTTCTCCCTGCTGGCCACCTGGCTTGCTATCCATGGCGCCTCCTTCTCTCCGGCGTTAGCCATGAAATAGGCGAACGTGGCGGCGATTGTAGCCACCTTGCCCAGGCTCTTAGGACTCACCTTGTCCACAGTGTCGTCGCTTGTATGGTAGAACTTGTCAGGCCACTGGATCATCATGATACTGGGGATGCCTACTGTCGGATCTGTGTAGATGTAATGGTCGCTCCCGCCACTGAACTCGCCCACGGCGTGCCTGAACGTGGCCATCCACGGGTTGCCACCAATGCTCTTGAACTCCTTCTGTGTCTCCTCAAAAATGGCCTCGGAGACAGCGTTGATGTAGCTGGGGAAGCTGTCAGGAGTCTTGTGTAGGACCAGTACACTGCCCGTCTGGTCCTGGTCCTCACCAACCATGTCAAGGTTGATACTGGCAACCATATTGGGAATGTCTTCCTCCCTCTCGGCCAGATAGCTGTATGACCCGGCCATCTCTGGGACAAGGGTGAACCTGATTGTCCTCTTGGGCTTAGCCAGCACGCCCTCGTCGATGAGCTTCTTTATCGCCCTCGCTGCCTCCATTGCTGCCCCGCAGCCACTGGCGTTGTCGTTTGCGCTGGGCTCCGGGTGGCAGATATGGGCTATCAGAATTACCTCCTCGTCAGTCTTGCCAGGGATGGTGGCCACCGCGTTGTCAAGGTAGCCGTTGTACAGCTTCGCCTTGATGTATCCGTGGACCTTGACGGGATCATTCTTGGTGACCATCCTTCTCAACTCCCTACCGGTCCTCGGGGTTACAACCCAACCGAGGCCAGGTGTGTCCTGCGGAGTCCACCAGAAGCTGGTGTACTTGAGGGTATCATCCAGTGTGCCCTCAGGGAGGTCAGTTCTGACGAACATGCCGTCGTAGATGAGTCCAGATGCTCCCCTCTCTACAAGTGCCAACTCGTTTACCCTGTGGACATCGCCGTTGCTGATGACAACTTTACCTTTGACATCGATCCCCTCATAGTCCTCGGGCTCCTCGCCCTTGTTCTTAGGGACTATTAGCTCGGCCGTGAGCCCGCCCTCTGGTGTCGATATACTCCTCTGGATAACGTGTATCTTCTTCTCAGCGAATCTTGCAAGGTACTTTTCCGGTTCAACGAGCTTGAGCCAGGCATCTTCGCAGCTCCATTCCTTGAAGCGCAGGCTAGTCCAGTCATAATCTTTGCCGTTTGCAGGGTAACTGTGTAGCCTTGCATCGACGCCCATCTTGTGGAACTCGGATACGGCGTACTCGCAGGCAGCCCGGATACCCGGGCTCGCCTGTATCCTGTGGTGCTTGGCCACCTCGGCCACGTGTGAAAGGGCTATCTCCCCTGAGATCTCTTTCTCAAGGGCCTTCAATGCGGGTTTGAACATGGTTAACCTACGGTGCATCGAGTAATTAGAATTAACGGGCGTTTACAATATCTTTATCCCTTTTTATTATGAATGGACAATAAGGGACTCAATCCCCGGTTTTTTCCTCCGCGTAACGCTTTTATTTGATTGGCATGGTTAGTTGTTTACGTGCCGCCGTAGCTCAGCCTGGGAGAGCGCCCGGCTGAAGACCGGGGTGCCGAGTGTTCAAATCACTCCGGCGGCACCATTCTGAAAACCGAATTTATCGTATTATATATTATATTGATGGTAAATACGCGTAATTTTAAATCAAACATACATCGCCATGATAATCTATGTCTACAGACCAATCGCTCATGGAACGGTACAAGAACATGTACTTTGGCTGGAAGACAGTGTTCGCCGGAGCCGTCATCGCCTGCTGGGGGTACGGTAGCTGGTACTACGGCATGAGCGCACTATTCACACCACTTATCGCGGAATTCGGATGGACCAGGGCCCAGCTTAGTCTTGCCTTCAGCATGAGGAGCATCGAGGGAGGTTTGGAGGGCCCCTTCGGTGGGATGCTAATCGACAAGTATGGGGAACGTAAGATAACCATAATCAGCACAATCATCGCGTGCTCGGGGCTAATCGCCCTTCTGTACGTGACTGAACTGTGGCAGTTCATCTTCGTCTGGGGCTTCGTCGTAAGCCTCGGTTTCAACCTTGGCCTTTATGACACGGTAAACAGCGCTGTCTCCAAGTGGTTCATTCGGAAAAGGGGCAGGGCCCTAAGTTTCGTCACTCTTGGAGGAGGTCTCGGTGGACCAATCATTGTTCCAATAATGGCCTGGCTCATTTTCAACTACGGATGGAGGTCCTCATTGATGTTCGTGGCAGGTTCGACATTAGTGATCTGTTTGCCCCTTGCTTGGTTTTTCATGAAAGACGGTCCCCCAGAGAAATATGATATGCTCCCAGATGGGGATACAGTTATCGAATCAGACAATCCTGATGAAATAAACTTTGTAGAGGAATACAATTTCACTCCCAAAGAGGCCCTTAAAACGAGGAGCTTCTGGATGATGTTAATAGCCTTCATGCTCAGCGGAGGGATAACGGCGATGGTCACGATGCACCAGATCCCGTATCTTATCGATCTAGGAATCGATCAAATAGCAGCCGCCGGGGTTCTCGGCTTAATGGCAACCATGAGCCTCCCAGGCAGAGTGCTATTCGCTTGGCTGAGCGACAGGATAGGCGAGAGGAAGACACTCATCATCAGTTATGGCATGAAGGCCGTTGGACTCGTCGTATTCGTACTCGCAAGGAACCTGACACATATACTGATATTCGTCGCCATTTACGGCGCGGGGTACGGCGGGTCAATTCCGGTGTCTACGAGCTTGAGGGCCAGCTACTTTGGTAGGAAAGCGTACGCTACCATCACGGGGTACACAACCTTCTTCGGCGCCATAAGCAACGTGGCATACCCGATATTCGCAGGATGGTGCTATGACGTTTACAAGAGCTACACGTTTGCGTTTACTGTGATAACTGGCATCCAGGTACTGGCAATGGTGTTCATGTACTTTGCCACAAAGCCTATCCCACCTTCTGTACAGCCAGTTTAGGGTAAATCCCTATTATTTTTTCATTAATAACAAAGAAAGTGGACCGAAGATATAGATTATAGCTCCACAAATCATACCTATACAATTGCCGACCAGCTATCCATGACATGGATTGACTCAGTTTTGTATTCTGCTCTATATGGGTACGCTGCTTTCGGGCTCGGCTACTTTTTCAAGAAAATAGGCAAGAACCTGCGGCCTTAGAAGGGCAGCGCCAGGTTCATTGACCCTATCACGATTAAGACCTGTGAAACGATCACGTATATGTATGTTAATTTTCTCACCTTGAGGGCTTTCTCCATGTTGTATTCTTGGTAGATGGGGACCACCGACCGGAGGATCAGCAGGCTCGACCCGACGATTGTTATGGGTAGCAATATGTTGAACCCGAGCTGAGTGTAGGTCATTGTCGTAACCACTATCATTAGCACCAGGGCCGCCCCCAGCAACTCCACCCGTCTCTTCCACGTTAGGGCCATCGCCATGGTCTTTATCCCGTACATGGCGTCCTCCTTTTCGTCGAAGCTGTCGCTCAGTGCGGGCATTCCCAGGAAGCTGAACATCCCCATCATCATGCCCGCGAAGACGCCCGGCATGCTGAACGTGTTGTTAACGGCATAAACTCCAACAAGGGCCAGCATGGGCCACGCTAGGGCAATAACCAGTTCTTTGACCATGAACATCTTTTTGAAACGGACGCCTGGGTAGGAGTAAAGAGTGAACATCACCCAGTAGGAGGCACTCAGGATCAACGTGGCACTGTTTATCATCGAGCTTATCGTCAGACCGAGCACGGCAGCAACGACGACAAAACCTTTCGCGAATCCCTCGCTCACCTCACCCGTTGATATAGGTCTATCGGAGTGTACGTCGCTGTGACGGTCCATCTCGGCGTCGCAGAGGTCATTGTAGATGTATGTTGAGGCGGTAAGGAAGAAAATGGACCCCATTGCCATCAATGTTGGCGTCAAAGGAGGATATCCTCTTCCCACTACTAGACAGGCTATCAAGGTACACCAGGTCCAAATGAAGATAGCTTCTGGTCTTGATTTTATTAAAGTCAAAGTATTCTTTACCGCTGACACCAACACTCACCAATCGATAATATCGATAGGCATCAATACGTTATTAAATATATACGCGTTTTTGATAGTCAAATATCAATCCTATTTGAATCTATGATGAAAATATACCCAAAATATAATGTAAAGAAGAGTTATTAATTCTAAATTGTTTTTTGATGGATATATTCGAGGTTATTCGACTGTATTTCGTTCCTGTAATCCCTAGGAAGTATCATAGTGTAGCTAGTACCATGACCTGACTCGGAGTTCACCAGTATTGAGCCTCCATGTTCCTCGACTATCTTCTGACTTATAGCAATTGAGTGATTACCGAAGTCTGTCTCAATTGATCCCTCGTTGAGTAGTTGCTGGATTTGATCCTCTGACAGTCTATTTCCCGTATTCTTGACCTCCAAGATAAGAGACTCAACAGAGGTATCACACGAAATGTGCAAGACTCCTCCTGCGAGCACCCCGTCCAGAGCGTTGTTCACAAGATTTTGGATCGCGATCTTCATTTTTTCTGAATCTACCCTGAAATCCTGAGGTCCCGTGAACTTTGTTGCCATTGAAACCTCGGGAGGTATTTGGATCTCGCTAATTGAATCGTCTATGAGGTTGAAGATGTCTACGCTATCGGTGTTTGCCCTTCCATCTTCATCAAATAACTCCTTTAACTGGATGTTGGCGGAATCAACGCTTAACTCCATTTTGTCTAGCAAATTTTCGAGTTGTGACGGATCCTCTCTCAGGTGGAGGATGCTGTTTTTGAGGGTGAATAATGAGTCCTGGAGCTCCACGCCCATTGAGTTGGCCATATGGTTGCTCCATGTTATGCTGTCCTGGTCGTCCTCGCGTCGTATTCTCTCGTGGACTATCTGCCTGAAATCGTCGCTGTACTGGTTGATCTCCTTCTCGACCCATTTTCGTTCAGTAATATCCCTGACGATGGCCATGAGCTCCCTGGAGTCCTTGTTATTAATGAAGGCGAGGTGCGCCTCTCCCCATCCCTGGGTCCCGTCCTTGTATTGGAACACGAACTCAACAGGTGGGGGAAGTTTTCCTCTGGCGATGGACGCGAATACCTTGAGGTTGTTCCTGATGTCGATGTTTCTCAGTGACCCCAACTGGTAGAACCGCTTTCCCAGCACCTCGTCCAAGGCATAACCCGTAATCTTGAGGAAAGCAGGGTTGACGGACGTGACAACTCCTCTGAGTGAAACCGTAACGATACCGTCTGGGGCAAGATCTACTATTGTTTTTACCCTATCCTCGACCCTCTTCCGCTCGCTTTCCAGTCGGTTCTTCTCGGTTATGTCACGGGTTAGAACCATGAACGCCTTCTTGCCGTTATAGTTGATTACGCTGGTGAGGCCCTCAACTTCAATGAGAGTCATATCTAATCGAGTTATTGTATATTTGAAGAAGGGGGGTATCTCATTGTTCATGGACTTTTCGAACATGCGCTTCTCTGCCGTATTACGTTGATTAGCATGGACGAAGCTTGACGCTTCTAAGCCAATAATTTCATCGACGTTCGTTGCACCGAATATCTCTGCCTGGACCTGGTTGGCGTAGACGATCCTGTTGTCAACGACAATGCTCAGGCCGTCCATGATTCCCTCGACGACCCTTTGGTATAGGGTCTCTGCGCGTTTCTTTTCTACGACGTGCCTGATCCTCTTCGCTAGAACCTGATAGTGGCTGGGGTCCATCTCTTTCCTGATGTAGTCATCGACGCCGATGGTGAACGCGGCCTCTGCTACCTCCTCGCTGCCCTGGCCCGTGTAGAGGATGATCGGGAGGGTATGATTTTCCCTAACCTTCTTTGACAGGTCGATACCGTTCATGAGGGGCATCTTGAAGTCGGTAACAAGACAATCGTAATTACCGGTGTCAAGCTCTCTGAAAACCTCATCAGGTGTACCGACACAGGTAACGTCCAACACTTTGTCAACCTGATTTAGGAAGAACTTTATGAACTCGAACTGGTTCGGGTCATCGTCTACATGAAGAACGCTAATCTCTTCGATGCTACGACTGATGACCTTGGGGAACACAGTATTTCAAGCGATGTATACTCGAATTATAATAAAGGAATTCAGGACTTGGGATATAGAATGAAAATAGTGGTTAGTGATCCATTAGTTTAGGGGGTGATAAAGTCCGAGGCATCGATTATCAATCCCTGCTCGTCCTTCGTCATCACCGCTGGTAGCCTTCCGTCCCACTGCTGTAGCCACAGGTAGTTGGCGTACTCGGTGGTCATCTGTTGTGT
This sequence comes from Candidatus Bathyarchaeota archaeon, assembly GCA_018652685.1. Classification (GTDB taxonomy): domain Archaea; phylum Thermoproteota; class Bathyarchaeia; order TCS64; family TCS64; genus RBG-16-57-9. Next base: position 14,271 of record JABIBQ010000018.1, on the reverse strand, counting down.
GATGATCTCGATCGCCTGTGCCGTTGCGTTGGCCTCGATTATCACTGCAAATGCGTCTCCCTGTGCCCTCGCGATAGTCGCGTTCTTGGCGGCCTCAGCCTGGATGATCTGCTGCTGTGCCTCGTACCTGATCTTCTCAAGCTCGTTCTTGGATACTAGGGCCTGCTGTTCCGCCGTTACCTTGGCATCGATGGCCGCGCTGAAGCTTGAGCTGAACTGGAAATCGGTGAGGCTAACGGAGACCACGTCAATATTGAAGAGAGCCAGCCTTTCGGTCAGTATCTCGTCAAGTGTTGCCTTAACGTCGGCTCTGTTTGTAACTAGCTCCTCTGCACGGTACTCCGCTGTAGTAGCCTTGATGCTCTCCTCTATGTTTGGCTTGATGACTCTGTTAACATAATCCTGCCGTAGATCAACGTAAATCTGGTTTACTCTCTCCGTGTCCAGCCTATAGTTTACGGCTACTGTGGTAGAAACTTCCTGTAGATCAGCTGTGGCGGTTGCCTCCGTTGACTCGGCCTTCTGGATCTGGGTGTTCATCAGCACTACGGTCTGGGTGAATGGAATCTTGAAACTGAGACCCTCCTGCAGTATCCGATCTTCCACCTTGCCCCACGTTAGCAGGACACCCCGGTTTCCTGATGGAATCCTTACCGTGGCGGTGCTCAGGATAACTACGCCTGATATGGCCAGTATGAGTAGGATGATTACCGTCCCCGTCATTCTTCTAACGTTGGCGGGTACTTCTGGGATATCGTATCTTCTTCCTCCGAAATCGCTCATTTTTTTTCATTTCTCCTTTGATGCTTGTTGTGTATGGATCTTATTTATAGTTACTTCAAAATCTCATGACGATACAAGAGCACACCTATACAGCCTCAATTACCACGGCAGTCCCCGTGGCCGAGACCAATGTGATATAGGAAGCTTCCCCGCCCATATCAGATGTCTCCATGTCGAGACCTACTATGGCGTTGGCTCCCCTTTTCCTTGCCTGTCTGATGGCTCGGGATACTGCATCGACCCTTGCCTTTTCTATCTCCGATGTGAAGGCTGTGATCTCACCGCCCCCAATGGATTGGAGCGCCCCTCTGATCACTCCTCCGATTCCACGTGTTCTGGGGGATAACCCATTCACTAGCCCGATTACTTTGGTTATCTTAAAACCCGGTACATCAGGGATTGTCACTACCTTGAATTCACTATCTTTTTGAGATTCCATCTGGAAGAAACCTTCACGCCTGTTGACATATACTTTATCCCAAAATAATGGGAAAAAGGCATTAGAAAAGGATATATTTTAGGATAATTTCTCAATAAGTGATGAATCGTCATGGATGTCAAAGATGAGTCTATTTTGAAGATTGTAGGGCGCAGATCTGGAATGTCAAGCAGGAAGCTGTCGGGAATGCTCAACATACCCATTTCAACTGTGCATAGGAGGATCAAGAAGTTCGAGGACGAAGAAGTGATTATGGGATACAAGGCACTCATTGATTACCAGAAGACATCTTGGCCCATCGGGGCGCTGCTCCTCGTCGACCTGATGGAGGTCATTCCAGGCAAGGGTCATATCCCGAAGAAGGACATCATCAGCACACTGAGCAATTTCAGGGAGGTCGAGGAGATAATTGACGTGCAGGCAGCGGAGTTTGACCTGGTAATCAAGGCAAGGTTCAGGACACTGAAGCTTTTATCCAGTTTTATCGAGACCCTCAGGGGGATCGAAGGAATCGAGGAGACGAAATCAGCGATAATCACGGATGAGACGATCCTGCCCCCGAGCCCAATTATCAGGGTCAAATGATTAGGTCACAATAGGAGGTCGGAAGTAACCACTATCCCTACCGTTTGGGCAGGAGAGAGGGTTCCTGTTCGAATATCATCAATATTTTTTCATCTCAGATGCTAGACTGCAATCTAATCCTACGGATAATGGGACTGGCTTATGTTTGGTCAAGATATTGGTTGCCTTCTCCCATGCCCTCATAACACTGTCATCTTTTTATGTTGAAGAATGAAGGCATGAATGGGTAATACTATGAAGAATGTTGTTGAGATCTTCGATGATCTTTTCTTGGTTAAGCAGGATATGAGGCCAGGCTGGTATTACAGCGTATTTGTAGTCTTCGGGGAGAACAATATCGGAATCATTGATACGGGGTTCGAGAATACACTCGTGGACTATGTGTTGCCGCTGTTACAGGGAAAGGGTAGGAACCTCTGTGATGTGGACCTGATTGTCAATACCCACAGGGACGGGGACCACATCAAGGGGAACGATGTTTTCAAGGAGAAAACAGGCGCATCCATCGTGGCCCATAGCCTAGCGGCCGAGGCGATCCCATCACTAGACAAGACTATGGAGGAAGGAGATGTCATGAAGCTGGGGGATCGTCTCTTCAAGGTGATTCATACGCCGGGACACAGACCTGGAGCGGTTTGCATGTTGGACGAGGAGCACAAGGTGATAATCACTGGAGATTCTGTCTGCGGGGAGAAGGAGGACCTAATCAGGATGGACAAAAACATCTACATCGAATCCCTCAGGAGGCTGCTTGAACTGGACGTTGACATAATGATAATGTCCCACCCTTTCAAGCCTGCGGGAAAGAACATCCTCAAAGGCGACGAGATTGGGGAAATGATCCGGGCGAGTATAGGTATAGCGGAAAGGCTCTAAAATTACAGGCTCTCGGCGATTATCTTTACCGCCGTATCCAGTGCCTTGACAATTTGCCCCAGGCTCATGGACGGCCCCTTCTTCTTCATGACCTGCTCAGGCAGGCTAGGTACATGAATGAACCCTCCCGGTACCCTCAGGTCACTCTCCTTGAGGTAGTGCATCAGGTCGTAGAAGATGTGATTGCACCCGAACGTGCCCGCGCTGTTGGATATCGCCACGGGAATCTTTTCCTCCTCGATTGCCGCAAGCATATTCCTCAATGGAAGATTTGAGAAGTACGCGACAGGCCCGCCCTCCACGATTGGCTCGTCCACCGGATGTTTGCCGCAGTTATACGCTATCCTTGCGTCGGCAACGTTGATGGCTACCCGCTCAAGCCGTATCATAGACGAGCCAGCCTGGCCAGTGCTAAGAACCGCGGACGGCTTGGTCACCTCAATGGCCTTAATGAGCCTTGACCTCACCTCGTCGAACCTCAAAGGGATCTCTACCACCTTGACCTTGTACCCGTTGTATTCTTTCCCGTCAAGGGGCTTGCACGCCTCGATGCTGGGATTGATATGGCTGCCACCGAATGGCTCGAAGCCTGTGAGTAGAATGACCTTCATAGATGCATCATGCCCCGTCGCCTGAAAAATGCTTTCTGTAGGGAGGCGGTTATGTGCTCATGGAAACCACATCCGAGCCATGGGGGATTACGCCCAGCGGGGAGAGAGTAAAGCTGTTCACTCTGAGTGACGAGATTACCGTCAAGATCAGTAATTACGGTGGGACAATCGTGTCGATTCAGGCACCTGACAGATCAGGGAGGATGGGGGAAGTGACACTGGGTTTTAACACCGTTGATGGTTACATAAATAGCGACTTCTATCTCGGGGCCACCATCGGCAGGTATGCCAACAGGATAGCCAACGGGGAGTTCTACATAGATGGAGAAGCTTACAAGCTTGCCCAGAATAATGGTCCTAACCACCTCCATGGGGGGATAAAGGGCTACGATAAAGTTGTGTGGGACGCCGAGTTGCTGGAGTCAGGACTGCGGTTGAGCTACAGGAGCACCGACATGGAGGAGGGGTACCCCGGCACCCTTGAGGCGTCCATCACGTTCACGTTAAGGGAGGATAGATTAGAGTTAGATTACTTGGCTGTAACTGATAATCCCACTGTGGTCAACCTCACAAACCACGCATATTTCAACCTCGCTGGAGGGGGGAGTGTCCTGAGGCACAGGCTGTGGATTGACTCGGATCGCTATTCGCCGGTGGGTGAGAATATGATCCCCCTCGGAAAACATGATGTGGTGGAAGGCACGCCGTTCGATTTCAGGGAGGCTACTGAAGTAGGGGGTAGGATCAACGACGGCCACGTCCAGCTAGAACGGGGAGGGGGATATGACCACAACTATGTCCTCAACCAGATCAGCAACCCGCAGATCAGGGTAACCGAGCCAGAATCAGGGAGGACTCTTGAGGTCTCCACGACCATGCCAGGTGTCCAGTTTTACACGGGAAACTTCCTAGATGGAAGCGACAAGGGAAGAAACGGACCCATCAACCGGCGGAGCGGCCTGTGTCTTGAGACCCAGTTCTTCCCCGACTCACCCAATCAACCAGACTTCCCGTCCACGATCCTCCGCCCGTGCGAGAAGTACATCGAGAAAACCGTATACAGATTCACGACGGAGAGCTAAACATGGACAGAAAAGAGGCGGTTGAAAGGGCAGTCGGATACATGGATCAGGGGTTCCTGTGCGTCGAGGCTGTGTTCAGGACGTTAGCGGACATGCATGACACTGACTCGGACCTGATACCAAAAGTAGCGTCGGGTTTAGCAGCGGGGATAGCTAGGACTAGCCACATCTGCGGGGCGGTATCTGGCGCCATTCTTGGTCTTGGGCTGTGGTTCGGCAGGAATGAGCCAGTAGAGGGCGACAGGAAGCCCTACTGGTACAGCCGTCGGTTCATCTGCAGCTGGCTTGATCTGTACCCTGAGACGACCTGCACGTTACTGCTGGAGGTTGACCTGGATAACCCAGAGGGCATGGCTACGTTTGAGGCTGAGAATATGTGGGCTAAAAAATGTAAGGAATACATCAGAGACGCCGTTGGTCTGGCGTATGATCTCCTCGTACGTGAAGGCGTCTACTCCGTGGGCGCGTAGTAACAGCGCTTCGGTGAGTGAATCTTTCCTTCCTTCTTGAGCACCTTTATTGCCTTGGATACTTCCTTGGACTCGATGCCCATTGCCTTGGCTACCTCGCCTGGACGGACAGGCTTCCCTGCTTCGATCATGGCCTGTAGTACTGCTTCTGCGTTCTCGCTCATACAATCACTCCTACAGACACCACCTTTCCGAGCAATTATTAAGATTTCGAGGCATAAGATACCTCATGAGTGAATGGGTTAGAAAGGCAGTCATTGATCGGCTCAACGCGGTTCATATGCACGTTGACGCCAAGGTTGCAATAGAGGGTTTATCGGATGAAGAGGCGAAGATGGATCCATATGAGGGGGGAAGGTCCCCAAAGGAGTTCCTCTACCACATCGTTTTTTGGCAGGACTTTGAGTACGACATGCTGAGAGGCACTGTTCACGAGGTAAAGAAAGGCTCCGACTGGGATGTAGGCTCAGAGACATGGGACGGCCTCGTCGAGAGATTCAATATTGGTTTGGAGGGACTCCTATCCATCGCCACGAACTGGGATATGGACAAGGAGATCAAGATAACGGAGACCGTGTCCACTCGTGTAGGGCCAGCTCTGTTGGGGATCTCCCAGCACACCAGTTACCACCTCGGGCAGCTTGTCACGACCCGGAAAGCCCTGGGGAAATGGTCGAAGGATTAATGAAGATCGTTGTCGGCTCACCGAACCCCGTCAAAGTCGGGGCAGTTGTTGATGCCTTCTCGAAGTATTTCGGTTAGAGGTATTCAACGTCGACGTTGGCTCCGAGGTCAAGGCATTCCCTGACTCAGAGGAGCTCATCTATTAGGGAGCAGTTAACAGGGCTAAAGCGGCCCACAGGGAAGGCTTCGATTACAGTGTTGGCATTGAGGGAGGGGTTGTGCTCTTTGAGGGGAGAGATCGACAGGAAGGCGCTCCTAGCCGACCCTGTGGTCTGTGCATTGACACCGTTCCTGAATTCTGATTATTACATAGACGCTTGACCCAGCTATATCATAGGATTTTAATGGGCTTCCAATAAACTATCTCGGTATGTCCATCACTATTAGGACGGGGCTAGAGCCGGGGGACTTGGGCTACATCACGTACATGCACGGCAGGATATACCACGACGAGTACGGTTTTGATTCAACTTTTGAACCCTACGTGGCTCGCCCCATGAGCGAGTTCAGCCTGGCAGGTGACCAGTCAAGGCAACAGATTTGGGTTGTAGAGATGGACGGCAAGATTGTGGGTTGTATCGCAATAGTTGATGCGGGTGGCAACGAGGCCCAGCTAAGGTGGCTGCTTCTCACGAAAGAGACGAGGGGAAAGGGATTGGGAGAGAGGTTGATGAGTGAGGCGGTGGATTTCTGCCGCGAAAAGGGCTACAACAACGTCTTTCTCTGGACCATTGACGCGCTCCACGCAGCGAGGGGGCTGTATCTGAAACACAGGTTCAAGGTGACCGAGGAGAAGAAGCACGTCATGTGGGGCGTCGAAGTCAATGAGCAAAGGTACGACCTCAAGTTAAAGGGATAAAAGCTGGTCTTAGATCCATCTCCAGAGTACCCTGAGGTGGTTTGCCAGCCGATTCGGGGGTATGGTGTCAGAGTCGGACACGCTTATAGAGATGTGGCTCCCACTGGGGAAATCCATGTTCTCGTCGGCCTTGTTCAGTATGGCGAGGTGGTTTATCTTCCAGCCCGCTTCGATGAAGGCATGGATGTACTCCGAGCCGTTTGGGTACCTGCTGTGGCCCTCAACCCGTAGGCTGGTGAGAATGTACCTTTCATCCTTGTATGTCTCGATGAAATCCTCGGGCATCATGCTGACCTCCTGGATTGACCTGATGTGGATAAACATGTCCTCAAGTATTCCACCAACCGTGTCAACTGACTGGTGAGTCTTCGAGAACGCTCCCGTCAGAGCTCTGATGGCGGTCGACTTCCCTGCACCGGGGTAACCAAGAACGATCCAGATCTCAGGAGGCATAGAAAGAACTCATCATGGGTCTTGAAATAGTTTTAGCTAAAAACCAAAAAAATCCGCCTTTTTCAGCGATTTTCCTGGCAATTTGTTGCCTTAGAAGAGATACCTGTATTAATTCTCGCTCAACTCATCAAAGTATGCTAAACAGGATTGGCCTGATCACCATCATAACGAACAAACTCCCTGAGATGAAGCGTTTCTATTCCGTGGTTCTGGACTTTGAGTGCATAGAGGACCTGGGAAACTACATAGAGTTCAGTAACCATGGTGTCAGGTTCGCGTTGACAAATCCCGAGGTCATGTACGAAGGCACAGAGCACCCAACGTACAGGGAGGAAAGGAAGGGGCAGACATTTGAGCTGGCTTTTCCGCTTCCATCCCCTGAAGCAGTCGGTAAGGCGTACGATAAGATCACGGGGAAAGGGGCTACCCCGATCAAAGCACCAAAGATGATGCCTTGGGGGAGAATGACGGCGTTCTTCGCTGACCCCGACGGAAACATCCACGAGTTGTACAGCCTACGGGAAGGCGAGGAAATCTAGCTCCTGCCGCGTTCACAGAGGTAGTGGTGCCATAGTATCCTCGCCCCCACTGCCCGCCATGGTCTCCAGTTTTCAGCGATTACCGCTGCCTCTTCGTTGCTTGGAATTGTTTCTAGTTCTTTTACATCGCGCATGGCTGACAGGAGGGCTAGATCCCCCTTTGGCCAAACATCAGGTCGCCCCATAATCATCAACAGGTAAATCCCGGCGGTCCACGGCCCTATCCCCGTGAGCGCGGTGAGTGTTTTCATGACTCCCTCGTCATCTAGACGACTCAATCCATCTAGATCAATGGACCCGTCAATTATCGCCTCTGCCATTATCCTGACGTATCTCGTCTTCTGTCGGCTGAACCCGGTGGCTTTCAGTTCCTCATCGCTGAGGCGGAGGAGCCCTTCCGGTGTCAACGGGTTAACCTTTGCTAGTAGCTTGTCATAGGTGGCCTGGGCCGAGGCGAGGGAGACCTGTTGCTCTAGTATTATCTTGAGAAGTGATGGGAAACCGGGTTCTCTGCCCCAGAGCGGGGGTGGCCCGTAGCGATCTACAACCATCCTGAGATGTGGGTCGGATTCAGTCAACGCCTTAACGGCGACCAGCAATGTCTTGTCATCAAGCATATTAGTTCTTCTCCGAGGTTAGTATCACTAAGCCACCAAGCGAAAGTTCAGTCATCTCGGCATAACCAAAAACGCTTGTGATCATCCGCTGTAAACTACCATTTAATGGTAGCAGTTTGAAGGTATCAAATAGGATTCTCCACGGGTTATTGGGGCGCCCTCTACTGGCAATCGCACCTATAAATGGGACCATCAAGTGCATGTACGTGCTCATCCCAGACCTCAGGATGAAATTATCTGGCTTCCCGATGTCAACTAGTAAGAACTTTCCGCCCTCCCCCAGAACCCTGTGAGCTTCTTTGAATGATGCTTCCTTGTCAAGGGAATCGCGTAGCGCGTAAGCCGCAGCGACGAACCCCATTGCCTCGGTCCTGAAGGGGAGTACCTCGAATACTCCCCTGATATAGTGGTGGTTGAGTTCAGCGTTCCTCTCTTTGGCCGCTGCGTGCATCTTGCCCGAGAAATCCAGGCATACCAGCTCACTTTCGATGTGCTCCTGGATCATTGCCGAGTAGTTCCCTGGCCCGGACCCCAACTCAAGAGATACACCGTGGATCGGTGAGGCTTTCTCCAGTCCTTTTAGCCGTGCCTTGTCGTCCTGGAAGAAACTGATGAGGTGGTTGACCCGCTCATAGTCGTCTATGATTGAGTCAAGTGCCTCGATTACCTCTTTCCAGACCATGATAGTTCTCACCTTGAGCACGCCGATGAAGGATATATGATTATCCAGCGGTCGCATGGTTTTATACGCCAATAATCCAACGAATACTTTGATTGTATGAAGAAAGCAGTAATGGTCTGGGGTGGCTGGGACGGTCACGAGCCGAAACAGTGCGTGGACATATTCGAGCCCTGGTTGAAATCTCAGGGATATGATGTACTGGTCACGGGTGACCTGGAAACGTTCGCAAACGCGGAGCTCATGAAGAGTATGGATCTCATTATCCCTGTCTATACCCAGGCAAAGATAACCAGGGAGCAGCAGACTGGGCTGCTTGAGGCGGTCAAGGATGGCGTAGGTATCGCCGGCTGGCACGGTGGCATGGGTGATAGCTTCAGGGATAGCGTTGATTACCAGTTCATGGTCGGCGGCCAATGGGTAGCTCATCCCGGTAACATCTACGATTACGAGGTTGACGTTGTAAAGCCCAACGATCCCGTGATGGAGGGGATTGGCACGTTCAAGGTCCACAGTGAGCAGTACTACATGCACGTTGACCCAAACGTCGAGGTACTTGCAACCACTACCTTTGGCGGTGAGCACACCCCGTGGATAGACGGGACAGTGATGCCCGTCGTCTGGAAGACCAGGTATGGCAAAGGAAGGGTCTTCTACTCGTCACTGGGGCACATCGCCAAGGAGTTCGATGTTGCTGAAGTCAAGAAGATAGTCCAGCGCGGAATGCTCTGGGCCTCAAAGTGAGGAGAACAGGATGAAACCGGTTAAAGTAGGGCTAGTTGGTAGCGGGTTCATCAGCGAGATCTATATGCAGAACAGCAAGGTGTTCAATAGCTTTGAGATAGTATCCTGTTCGGACCTGATAAAGGAAAGATCAGAGGGGAGGGCAAAGGAGTATGGCATCCCCAAAGTTATGTCCACCGAGGAGATCATGAACGACCCTGATGTTGAGATAGTTCTTAACCTGACCACCCCTGATGCACATTACAGCGTCGCAAAACAGGCAATCGAAGCAGGGAAATCGATTTACAACGAAAAGCCGTTGTCTATCGACTTATCCAACGGGAAGGAGCTCGTCGATTTAGCAATGGAGAACAATGTACTCATCGGCGGGGCACCTGACACGTTCCTCGGCGGGGGGATACAGACATGCAGAAAGCTAATTGATGATGGTTTGATCGGTAAGCCGGTGGCGGTATCGGCGTTCATGACCTGCCCGGGCCACGAGAGCTGGCACCCTGACCCCGGGTTCTACTACAAGAAGGGCGGGGGACCCATGTTTGATATGGGGCCGTACTACCTGACCGCCCTCGTGAACCTGGTCGGGCCCATCAAACAGGTGAAGGCATCGACAAAGATTACCTTCGACGAGCGGACCATCACAAGCGAGCCTAAGAACGGAACTAAAATCAGGGTAGATGTACCCACGCACGTAACCGGAATAATGGATTTCCATAACCAAGCGACAGGAGTAATCATCACAAGTTTCGATGTTTGGGGCGCACAGCTTCCCCGAATCGAAGTTTATGGAACACACGGTTCGCTGAGCGTCCCCGACCCAAACACGTTCGGCGGCCCCGTCCAGGTGTACCTGCCAGATGACAAGGAGTGGAAGGATGTACCGTTGACACATGGGTATACATCAAACAACAGGGGACTGGGCGTCGCTGACATGGCCTGTGCGTTAAGATCAGGCAGACCGCACAGAGCGAACGGCGACGTGACCTACCACGTGCTTGAAGCCATGCATGCCTTCCACGAGGCATCGGACAGCGAGAGAACAGTGAAAATGTTGAGCACGGTCGAGAGACCGGTTCCCCTCCCCATAGGGCTGTTAAAAGGGTCGCTTGACCCCTAGTTTCTGCTCTTTATGCCCTTGATGGCTCCCTCGACCTGTTTCAGGGTCGAGCGCAGCCCGATATCATCAACGTCTTTTTCACCGGGGTACGATGCGAGTCCTAGACCGGTCACCTTGGGATGGGTGAACATGGCCTCGACTGTCTTGGCCAGCTCATCGGCGGTCGGGCCGTCAGGTGCCGGGGTGCCATGACCTGGCATCTCCTCCGATGTGATAACATCGAGGTCGATGTGGACGTAGATCAAGTCGGTAAGCGAGGCTAGCCTGTCAATCTCGTTCATGATGGCAGGTGACTGGGCCCGCATGTCCTCAACGGATATCTGGCCGAGCCTGTGCTTGTCGATGAGGTACTGCTCAGCGGGGTCGATGTCCCTCAGTCCCACCATGGACAGGTAGCTCATTGGCAGCGGTGGCTCTAGCCCTGCCGCCCTCCTGATGTGGTGCAGGCAGAGCCCAGTTGATACGGCCACGGGCATCCCGCCTGTCATACCGCTCAGACTGGTCTCGGGTGTGTTGAAGTCGCCGTGGGCGTCCATCCAGACGAGGCCTATCCTTAGCGGGTTGTACCTGCCTTTGACGCGCTGATGACCCGCCAGCATGCCCATGAGCTGGTTGCAGTTGCTCAGCAGCCCGATGGGGAAGATGTCCCTCCTGATGAGTGACGCCACGTGGTCAGCGGTGTGGTTGCTTGCGAGACCCATTCTGAACCTTGCGCCGTATGCCTTCTCCTCTTCCTCGGTTAGCTCTGCCTGGTATACCTCGACTAACTCGCAGTCATACTTGTCGAGAAGAGGATATAGCCCCCCGTTCTCAATCATTGCGGGCCGTGGGTCCCGTTCCTCGGCTCCTAAGTGTCCGTTGTGAATGTTCTTTGTTATACCTACCTTGAGTTTTGACATAGGTACATGGCGAAGCCGACGGAATTTAAGACCTCGCTAGAGATTTATGAGTACCACAGCGGCCAGGGTAAGCAGTATCCCTGCCAGGTTAACCCGTGATACCTTCTCCTTGAACAGGATGATTGCGGAGATCGTGACCATTAGCAGTGATCCTGCACTGCTCACGGGGAACACTATAGCGCCTGGAAGTGTTGTAAGAGCCATCAACAGGAACCTGTTAGCCGCGACGTTGAAGACCCCCACGCCGAGTCCGTACAATCCATCACGACTGCTGATTTCCTCCCGATTCTTCCATGCAATGGGGGATACGAGGAGCGCGGCTGACGAGAATATGGCGAGGAAGAAGTAGTTGTTCTGTGCCTCCAGACCGCTCTGTACAAGTATCTTTGATGACAGCTGACTGAACCCTACCACGATTATTGTGACTATGATCATGGGAATTATCTCCCTATCTAACTCCAGTTTTTCCATTGGCTTGGCCGCCAGTAATGGCAGTGAGGCAACAGCGAGTATGATTCCCAGTAGCTGGGTAGAGGCGATGGTCTCGCCGAAGAGGAACACGCTGACGCCGATGGGTATCAGTACGGCGAGCTGTATCATCGAGGATGTGATTGCGGCTCCCCTCTTCCCCATCAGTGTGAGGTTGAGATACATGCCGGCTGAGTAGGTCAGCCCGGTTATAGCTCCCAGCCCAAGCGTGAAGGCCGAAACTTCCACTTTCCCGTTGCTGATCACTAATATCGCCATGATGCCAGCTGCTGTGAGGTAGTTACCGAGTATCACGCCCCACAGGGTCTCGGTCTTTGTGGTGGAGTATCTCATGATGAGGCTTAGGCATGTTATTGATAGCGCGGAGGCGATGACGAAGATCATTGATATCGCTCAGGTGCTCTCATCGGATAAAATCCTTACTAGGTTTCAATAATGAAAACATTGATTCGTGTTCATGCCCAAGGATTGTCTGGGATAATATGGATACAGTTGCTTTACTCAAGATACGTGGGAGTTTCGACGAGACTTTACGAGAAGCCATCAGTCTAATCGGTGGCCTAAAGGAACTGGAATCCCCTCTGATCCTGAAGCCAAACATCTGCACGGGAAACGATCATACCGAATGTGCCAATACCAAGGTCGAGGTAGTTGCGACACTGGTTGACGAGATCATTCGTGAAAACGGGGACATCGAGATCAGATTGGTCGAGTCGGATAGCATGTCCAAGTACGCGGACAAAGCTTTCGAGCGGTACGGCTTCAGGGATTACGTTGAGGAGCTCAGCAGCCAGGGCGTGAACATATCCCTAACGAACCTGAGTAAATCACCGTTAACTGAGTATCAATTTGATGGAGCCTACTTCAAAAACCCGAAGTTACCAGTCATCCTTTCAGATGCTGGATCAATCGTAAGTGTCGCCTTGGCTAAAACCCATAGCCTAACAATGATTACCGGCGCACTCAAGAACCTCTTTGGTTTCCTCCCCAGAAAAGACCAGGTGTTCTACCACCCAAACATCCATGAGGTCATCCAAGACCTCAACAATATGTTCAGGAGCAGCCTATGCCTCATTGATGGAAGAATGGGTCTTGAAGGCGTTATCAGTGGCAATCCCAAGAGCTTGGGATGCCTTATTCTGGGCAGAAATCCTGTTTCCGTGGACGCCGTCATGGCGAGGGTTATGGGCTTTGACCCAGAGAAGATCAGACACATCGTTGAAGCAGGGATAATAGGGTTAGGTAGCTTGAACCCAGAAGTCATTGGGAACAAGGTAGAGGATTGCAGGGTCGAGTTCAAAACCCCGAAGGGACTCAAGTCCAACGCTGTCCTCGGATAGAGTACCAGAAAGAACGGCTATATTACCAATTCAATCCAATGGAAGGAAGAGTGTGTAGAAATGAAAAAACACACCTTTGGCGTGACCCTCTACTTTTCTAAGTTTCTTCGTTCTGGAATAGCTCGACTATCTCCCCATCGGGTCCGTTGAAGAAGGCGATCCGAATCGGGATCGATGGCTCGCTGGAAAGGTCGATGTCACGCGTCTCCATCGTAACTTCGGCCCCCGCTGCCCGCGCTAGTTCGATAGCTGACTTGCAGTCATCGACCCTCAACGCGATGTGCTTGAAGACCCCTTCCTCGAAATCCTGTGCTTTGTCAGCCTGGGATATTTCAAAGTAGTTTCCGTCGCCTGTGTCCAATAGGACGGTTCGTTTGGGTGCCTTGCCCCATGAGACCTTTTCAACGAATCCGAGCCCATCAACGTAGAACTCTATTGATTTGTTCAGGTCCCTTACGCTCATGGAGAGGTGGTGGAACCCGCATCCCTTAATTTTCTTGTTTGTATCGGACAATTTCTCTCGCCTATGACGTATTTGATTACGATTTAAAATATGCGTATTAATTGAGCATCACTGGGGTAGCACGTTGCCGTCCATGCTGTATTTCTCCATGAGGATGACCAGTATGGGGAACGCGATGAGGCTCCACTGTACAACAGGCATCCAGAAGAGGAGATCGGGATTCAGCTCCCAGATATAACCGCCCACTATTGGGCTGAGGACTCCTGTGACTCCCACTATGAGGTTCCTGACACCCATGTAGCTGCCCCTGACCCTCTGAGGGATGGCCTCCTGGCTATACGCGTCCATGCCCACGTAGAGACAGCCCTCGAAACTGCCGAGGATGCTAACGGTGATGAGCATCTGGGGAAGAGTTACGGGTGTTATCACGAGGACCAGCCTGGCCAGAATGCCGAAAACGTGGCCAACATACGCTGTCCTCTTCCGGCCGTATTTCTCCACAAGGTTAGCCAGCGGCATACTGAAGAAGATGTCAATGGCGGGCT
>JABIBQ010000086.1 GCA_018652685.1 Candidatus Bathyarchaeota archaeon | reverse complement strand
ATATAACTGAATAGCCTTGACTCTATCTCATCTAGCGTGTAGTTCGGGTTAATCATGCTTATCTCTAGTTTCATTTGGATTAAAGTTAATAAAGCGGACTCAAGTCCTGTAATCAGCTTATGAGGTCACAATATGTTACTACTTTGCCTCGACCTGGATTGCTTTCTCGGCCTCTGCCCTATCCTTGTCCTTGGAGCTCAGGACTTTGAGTCCCTTTTTCAGCTAAACTAGATTGTCCCCTTGTTTCTTAACTAGCCCAGTGTTTATGAGCCTGTTGACTACGAACCAGTAGCTGTATCCCCTCCACTAAGTCTCCGCGATGGCGGCTTTCTGCTTCATCTCGATGTCCCTAGTGCAGAAGTAGGTCGTCGTGTAATTCATCTGTCTTTCAAGGGGCATGTCCCGAAACTGCAGCCGTTCTCCGAGGTGATTGACGCGCGCACCGGTTGATAGAGCGTGGGTGGTTATGCCTTCCCCGCGTTACCCAGGACGTTTTTGTTCTTGTGCTTGGTCATCTTGACAAGCTCCTCCCTTGCCGTCCTCAGGTACCCCCTTGGGTCGAAAACCTCCGGGTTCTCGGCAAGGAACTTGCGGACCATGGCCGTCACCGCCAGTCTTCCGTCGCTATCGATATTGATCTTGCACACAGATGACTCGGCTGCCCTCCTGAGCTGGTCCTCCGGGACACCTCTAGCCCCCGACAGGTTACCGCCGTAGTTGTTGATAATATCCACGTACTCAGGGATCACAGATGATGCCCCGTGGAGCACGATGGGGAATGTCGGCAACCGCTTCTCTATCTCGTCCAGTATATCAAACCTGAGCAGTGGCTCCACCCCTGGCGGGAACTTGTACGCGCCGTGGGACGTGCCTATTGATATTGCTAGGCTGTCGACCCCGGTGGCCGCGACGAACTCCTCCACCTCCTCGGGCTTGGTGTAACTGGATTTCTCGGCAATGACATCATCCTCGATGCCCGCAAGCACGCCCAGCTCTCCCTCCACGGATACGCCCCTCTCGTGGGCGCAGTCAACTACCTTCTTGGTGAGCTTGATGTTGTCCTGGAACGACAGGTGGCTCCCGTCGATCATCACCGAGCTGAAGCCCGTGTTAATGCACGACTCGCATATCTCGAAGCTGTCACCGTGGTCAAGGTGCAGGGCAATGGGTATCTCATACCCCATCTCCTTGGCCATCTGGACTGCTCCCTCTGCCATATGTGTCAGCATGGTCTGGTTCGCGTACTTCCGTGCGCCCCTTGATACCTGAAGAATCACGGGAGCCTTCGTCTCCACGCATGCAATGATGATGGCCTGAAGCTGCTCCATGTTGTTGAAGTTGTAACCGGGTATCGCGTAGCTGCCCTTCAGCGCCTTCCTGAACATTTCCTCGGTATTGACGAGGCCGATGGACGAGTAATCTACAACCATAATGGGTACCCTATCCTTTGTTTATTATAAGTATCAAACGGTCAAAACACCGGTTGCTGTCCCGAAACAGGGAGTCTACCACCCATACACTTTATTTCTCAGTCACACCCTTTACGCTAGAGATATACCTTGAGTGCAAAGTATGACGTCATAGTTGTTGGCGCTGGCGTCAGTGGCTTATTATCAGCACTAGCCCTTAGCAAGGAGGGGAAAAGTGTCCTCATTCTTGAGAAGGATAACTTTGTCGGCGGTGTCTGTAGGTCATATAAGGTCCAGGGATACACAGTGGACACGGGGCCGCATATCATCACACGGCTTGACTCTGGGCCCCTCAGGGTGCTCATGGACAGGTACTTCGATCTAATACCAAACTTCGTACCCTTCGGCAAGTACTACCTGAGGATCAACGGCCAGGTCAAGGATTTTCCGTGGAGCCTAAAGGACTGGATGATGTTCGACCTACTCCCAGTGGAGGACAGGTCGCTCCTCATGAAGTCCCTCATAGATATCGCGTACATGGTGAACTCAGGGAGGGATATGACCCGGGTTTCCATCAAGGACATTATGCCTGGGAGCCTCTCACATAACTCCGTCGCATTCCTCGACTACCTCAGCTATTTCATGCTGGGTACCGGCCCTGAGAACGCACCTGTCTCACGTTTCATCGACAGGAAGGACTACAAGACCGAGAAGCAGAAGGACGAAAACGGAATCAGTATTCCCTACGTGGGGAAGCTGTACAACATGCTCATCGGCGGCAAGCCAACCGACCAATACTACCCCAAGGGAGGCATCCAGAAGATAGTTGACTCCCTGATGTACTCGATGCCCCCGAATGTCAAGGTCAACCTAGATGAGGAACTCCTCTCACTGAACACGGAGAAGGTGAATGGGAGGCAAACCGAGAAAATAACGGGAATAACAACCAACAAGGGAGAGTCCCTTGCAGACTCCGTAATCTACTCCGGGTTCGCCACCGATATACCAAAGCTTGTCAGCACTCCTTTACCTCAGCGATACGTCGAGAATCTGAGCATGATCGAGAAAGTCACTAGCCTCAGCGTGTGGCTGGGACTGGACGAGCAGGTCTTCAAGGAGGATGCGAGCGAGATGTGGGTCTCAACAACCAGGGACAAGTTCCACACATGGTTGATCCCGACGTCAAACTATGACCCGCTCCTGGCACCAATGGGCAAGCACCTTGTGGGGTTTGCTTTCGTCAACCCAGACATGACGAGCTCCGAGGAGATGAAGAGGAAGGCCACTCACACCATATTCAGCAACATCCCTGCGCTTGAGGAGCACATGGACATGATCCACTACCAGGAATTAGTTCCCGAGAAGGCCACTTGGAACATGAACGCTGGGTTCGGTGACGTCACAACGCCCATTGATAATCTGTACTGCGTCGGGAGCGACTCGTTCAAGCGAAGTATGGGGCTGACTAGGACCAGCTACTCGGTAATCAAGATGCTTGACACGTTCAAGGCAGACGGGAACCTACCTAGTTAATCCATCCCCTCTATTCTGGGAACCCCTTAAAAGAAACCCCCGAGCCGCTTACTGTTATGGGCAAATGCGATACCATCGAGCTTCTTAGGCTTGAGGGACGGTACCTAAAGTTCATCGTGGAGAACCACACCGAGCTCAACCTACTAGAACACGTTGAGACGTGCGAAACATGCAAAGAGGAGATTCTGAGAGCAGTGGAGAAGGACAAGCCCCTCGCAGATTACGGTAACCTGTTCCAGAAAGAGGTGGAGGATCCCATCGTGCCCCAGTCAAGCGACTACAAGAACCCGGTTAACTTCATCGACTCCCGCATCCAGTGGAGGAAGCGACGCCTCAAGGAGCTAATGGAGAACGCCGAGATGGAGTTGTCGAGCCTTAGGTCCCGCCTAGCTTCTCCCTGAGTTCGTCCAAGCCCTTCATGTAATCGCTCCACATTCTGCCACCTGTGGCGCCGCCATCAACTACAATTGTCTGACCGTTCACGAAGCTGCTGTCTTCACTCGCCAGCCACAATACGGCCTTAGCGATGTCATCAACTGCCCCCGGTCGCTGGATGGGCTGTGCCCCTGTGAACGCATCTTTTATCACGCCCAGTTTGGACTCCGCCTCGTCAACAGGCACTCCTCTAGCCATGGCGATCATTGGGGTGGGTATGAACCCCGGGAGGACGCAGTTTACCCTGATGTTGTCTTCACCAAGCTCCATTGACACGGATTTCGTGAATTGTATGACTCCAGCCTTTGATGCGCTATAGATATGGTTCCCGTACCCAGTCCTGATAGCCGCGACGCTGGCGGTATTGATGATACTACCGCTGCCCTGCTCCCTCATCTGTCGCGCCGCGTACTTTGTGCCCAGGAAAACTCCCCTCAGGTTAACGGCCAACGTCCAGTCAAATGCCTCCACCGTTACCTCATCCAGGCTACCCACCGCACCGGCTATCCCCGCGTTGTTGAACATGCAGTCCAGCTTTCCGTGTTTCTTGGTTGTGAGCTCGATGCCCTTTTTGACATCCTCCTCGCTGCTCACGTCCATGTGAACATAGTTTGCCCCCACCTCATCAGCGAGCGCCAGACCCCGATCGTCCTGAATGTCAGCGATCACCACGCTGTATCCCTCAGACGCAAACAATCTGACAGTTGCCTCGCCGATCCCAGACGAGCCGCCCGTGATCAGCGCAACTTTTCCCTCAAGCCTACTCATGAGTAAGATGACACACATGAATTGAAACAGTTTTCCTCCAAGTTTCACTCGATACATCCCCAATTTCTCCCCTCAGTGTTAAATCGGGTTAGGCGAACCTAGACCCATGCGTGTTTTATATCGAGTAATCGAGGAGCACGAGGCGTCGTTCGATTACTCATTCATAGCAGAAAAAAGGCAGGCCGTCTCAGTAGGCAAGGAGGACCACGAGATGCCCGGGTGGTTCTGGTGTAAGAACGCGACCGGACTTGAGGCATGGATACCGAAGACACATCTTAAAATCACCGGCAAGATAGCGGTCTTCAATCAACCATACAACAGCGTCGAACACAGCGCCAAACCAGGAGAAATTGTTCAGTACCTGGGCGAGTCCCTCGGTTGGGTAGAATGTTTAAATGCGAAATGGGTTTACGGGTGGATACCCGCACCGAAACTTGAAATAATCTAGTCCTCAGGATGGAGCTCGACGACCATCCAAGCCTCGACGCATATCCAGCCAGGATTGTAGCACGGGATGGCTGCCCTTGCGGGCTTGCCCTCGGGGTCACCGAATATCTCTACAAGTAGGTCGGTCATGCCATTGAGAACCGCCGGTTGGTCCTGAAAGCCCAGCTTGCCGTTGACGAACCCAACCACCTGCAGCACCTGTTTGATCCTGTCGAGGCTGCCGAGCTGTGCTTTGAGCTGGGCCAGGCAGTTTAGCCCGACCTCTCTTGCTCCAATGTATGCCTCTTCAACAGTGATGCCCTCTCCGACGGGTGCACTTATGGTAGTGCTGAACGGGCCTTGCCCGCAGCTAAAAGCTATATTGTTCGCCCACTTAGCCCCGATATAATTTCCCAAGTACTGGAGGGCGTCTGGTAACTCGATACCAAGTTCCATGATTCTTGCCTCTACACTCATAGCCATTCAACGATGGCTGGGGCTAATAACTTTAACCAGCTACAGGTGGGGGCAGTAGCTGGACTCGCGCTGGTATAGGGTGTCATTCCCCTTGTCAGAGAGTCTGAAACCCTCGGGTACCTCATCAACAAGCCCGTCTAATACGAGGGTCGTCAGGTTGAGTGATACTTCGTCCCTGTTGAACTCAAGGGCGTCAGCCAGCCTGTCCGATGAATAACCTGGTGCCCGACCCCTGTTAACGTATAACGCCTGGAGGAGCCCCATCCGCACCTCGTTTTCCTCATTGCTCACGTGTATCAAGCCCATTCGGGTCAATAAATGGTTTACCGAGGGGAATCAGTGCTCTATCCTTGACACTTTAAACCTTTTTATGTTCCTAGCCTGAAACAGGGCTGAGTGCAGATCATGTCCTGGAGAGGTAAGTATGTTGGGTGGTATAGACTCATGGAGTCTAAATTTGGGAAGCTCCTGCCAGAGTTAACGGATCAGGAGATAATGGAGAGCGTCTCCCCCGAGGACGTATTCATTGCCCCTACAATCGAAGAGGACAAGTCCAAGAACCAGAGGAAGGCCCTCCCCCATATGTCGCTGATACTCAAGGACAATTCCATCGAGACAAGGATCACCTATACGGACCGGGAATCACTTGATCTACTCAGGAACATCTTCAAAGATACCCACAGGGTCCAGCTTGAATCTCTTTTCACGACCCTCAACTCTCTTGACCCCAGTTACGAGACCCTCCTCAACAGCAAGACCAGGGAAGAGAAGAAGCCCAGGCTGATCAGGAAGTACGTCTCGGCGAGGCTTGACCAGCAGCTGATTGAGCGCATGATTGACGAATCGGAGAACTTGAGAAAGGGGGGCAGGCAGGTGCAGTACAACAGCAACGCATACTCCCATCCGGAGAACCCAGAAGTTGTGCTGGTGCGCCAGATTACCCCCCTTGACCAGGGCGCGTTTCTCAGGGTGCTTGACAGGCTCCAGCCCATCTACAAGACGCTCACGAGGATATTGTCACAGCGTGAGATCATCTCCAAAAGGCTGAGCACCCCCAAAAGGAAGCGGAACCAGTACAGGGAGTTCATCGAGCTGTTAAACGAGGCCCACAGTGGGGACTATATCTCCGCAGAGACGCGCAGGAAGCTCAACAACAAGTGGAGGAAGGACGTCGATGACCGTAAAGACCTCCTCGAAGAACTACGAGAGCGACTGAATAAGTAATTGAAAAGGAGTTTTCCGGGGGAAACGAAGCCGAGGCGTTCGTATGTGCCCGGGAAACCGGATTTGATAACCCGTCAACCGCTGGATAAGCCTTCTCGTGTTTATGAAAAATGATGGTAAATAGGTTAGCAGCCCACTGCGGCTGACGCGAAGCCCGTGAGCATCGAGTATACGCCCCCATGGAGCATGCCATCTCTATCCCTCAGAACTCCTACTGGCCTGCCCCAGCTCCTTAGCTCCGGTGTGACATAGCTCACATCGTGGCCCATTTCTACCATCCTCTTGTAAGTCTCCTCCGGGAACCTGGAGTCAAGTGATACGATGCCCGTCTCCCTTGTGACTCTCGGCGCGTCAACGGCGTCCTGTATCCCCATCCCGTAGTCGATGACGTGGTGTATTACCTGTGCCACCGAGACCTGGATGTTCCTGCCTCCAGGCGCTCCCAGAGCCATGTATCCCTCGCCGTCCTTGAGCACGATGGCGGGGCAGACGTTCTGTATTCGCCTCTTCCTGCCGTCGATGCTGTTGGCTGTACCTGGCTGCGGGTTGAGGCCGTACATGGCGTTGTTCATCAGTATGCCCGTGTTGGGGATCACCACCCCAGAGCCGAACGAGTTGACGTTGGTCTGGTTCACTGCCACCATGTTGCCGTCCTTGTCCGAGACAGTCAGTGCCGTGGTCTCCTCTGACTCGTATGGCCAGGGGTCACCTGTCTCAATTGCCCCCGCTTTCCCCGGGTCGATCCTCTTCCGCAGCTCCTCCGCGTACGCCTTTGACGTCATCCCCCTCTGGGGCACATTGACCCACCCCGGGTCCCCCATGTACTTGAACCTGTCAGCAAATGAGAGACCGATGGCCTCCGATACAAGGTGTAGCGCCTCTGGTGAGCCATACGACATCCCCGAGAAATCGTACCCCTCGATGATGTTCAGTATCTGCATCATGGTGGTGCCGCTGTGTGTGGGGTCGTAGACTACCTCGTGGCCCCTGTAGCTCCCCGGTTCGGGCTTAACCGTGATTGGCTCGTATGCCGCCATGTCCTCGCGGGTGATGAACCCTCCGTTCTGGGTCATATCCTTGGCGATCTCCCCCGCTATCCAGCCCTTGTAGAATACTTCAGGCCCACCGATTGCTATGCTGGCGAGGCTCTTTGACAGCTGCGGGTTCTTGAGCACATGGGGTGTTGCCATCCCCTTGTTGTAGGGAAGGTACGGGAACTTTCCTTCCCTGAGGTAGATCTTCCTCCACTCCTCATACTTCCAGAACGCCTCCATCTTCCCGAATATATGGCTGGCGGTCCACCAGCCGACCACGAAGCCGTCCTTTGCCTTGTTGATGGCGGGTTTAATCACGTCCTCAAGTTTCATCGTACCATACTCTTCCAGAGCTAGTGTGAGCCCTGCCACCACACCAGGCACGACGCATGCCTTGTACCCGTTGACGTTCGCGTCGTCCTTGATCTTCCTCCAGCCCATCCACCCCGGCTCGCTGCCCTCATCAACCTCATACATGTCAGTGGAGCTGGCTGCTGGCGGCCTTCCCACGTAGTCGATGACCACGTTCTCACCTGACTCCAGGTGGATTGTCATGACCCCTTCACCACCTATCCCGTTCATGGCAGGTTCTATGACGCAGTCCATGAAGGCCGCCGCAACGGCGGCGTCAACTGCGTTCCCGCCCTTCTTCAGAGCCCTAATCCCCGCCTCGCTGATGAGGCGGTGCTTTGATGCAACCATCCCGTTTGGCGCCACACAGTCGAACCGATTCGCGCCGACCCACCTGCGCTTTTGATGAATATAACCCGAGTTCATGGATTATATTTTGTTTCGATGTATAAGAAACCAGCCACGATACCCTTGAATACTGGGCTGGTCTCATAACTCGTATGTCAGAAGAGAAACTATCCACATTCCTTGAGGAAGGGGCCGACTGGGGCAAGGTCAAGACCACAGTACCCGGTGTGTTCGTCATGAAGATGCCCGGCAACAAGAGCAGGTCCCAAAGCCTGTCCGTGGAGATCAACCCCGTTGACGCGGGTGGAAGCCCCACGAAGAGAAGGGGGCTCATTCTTAGGAGTGTTGATGAGCTCCTGGAGTTCAAGGACATCCTCAGCAACGAGAAGGTGGAGACACTGCTTGAGATGCTTGAAGACGTGAACCCTGATACGGGAAAATCGGGCAAACGGAGCAAGGACGTCATCGAGCTCTAACCATAAACCTCTTTTCTCAATCCCACATCTATACTCCGTGGATATTTTGCAGGAACTCAAAGATCTTGTATTCAGGCTTCTCGCTGTAGACGCCATAAGCGGCTTCGAGGAGCCCATGATGAGGGCACTCGTGGAGGAACTCACGCCCTACTGTGACGAGGTATACGACACCCCGAGGGGCAATATTATAGGAATCCAGAAGGGGACAGACCCGGACGCGCCGGGGATCGCCCTTGCCGCCCACACCGACCAGGTGGGCTTCATCGTCTTCAACATCGACGAGTCCGGTTTCATCAGGTTCAGGAAGGTTGGAGGCTCAGTTACACGAAGCATCCAGGCACACCAGATGAAGCTCCACGGCACCAAGGGAGTTGTACCCGGCGTGGTCGGCATCAAGCCCGGCCACATCACAAAGCCATCCGAGGCCAACATCGTCCCACCTATCGAGGAGATGTACATCGACGTCGGAGCCAAGAGCAAGGCTGAGGTGCAGGGAATGGGCATCGAGATCGGGACGCCCATAACGTGGAAAGTTGAGCCGCTGGAGTTAGCCAACAACTATGTCGCGGCCTCTGGCCCTGACGACCGGGTCGGTATTGCAACACTCATCCAGGTGGCAAAGAACCTCAAGGACAAGCCAATCCCGTCCACGGTCTACTACATCGGCACCGTTGAGGAGGAGATCGGACTCAGGGGCGCAGCTGTAGCCGTCTACGACCTGGATGTTGACATGGCGGTAGCTATCGACACATGCCCGGCTGGCTGGCAGCCCGACGTAAACATGAGGGACCTCTACTACGAGGTTGGAAAGGGTCCCGCGATACACCTAGGCAAGGGCGGGGCCGTGAGAAGGTTCGGGAGCCAGGTTCTCAGGAAGTGGCTCATCGGGACAGCCAATGATCTGAGCATCCCATACCAGAGCGGCATGGTCCTTGGAGGGAACGACGCACACGCCATCCAGCAGACGAAATCAGGGATACCCGCATGTACGGTGGCAGTTCCGAGGCGTTACAGCCACAGCCCGGTGGAGCTCTTCTGCTGGGACGACCTGGATAAACTCATCAAGATACTGACAAAGGCTATCGCTGGCTTGGACTCCGGCTTTACCCTGCACCGCATATGATAGTTTTCCTCTCAACTTTTTTATTCTCACTGGGTAACCCCTTGGGGATTATAATGAAGCTAGTAACTTTCAAGGTACACACTGAGGCGCGGATAGGCGCGCTGCTCGGGGACAAGGTCGTTGACCTCAACTCCGCGTACGCATTGCTGCTCAAGGAGAAGGGCGAACTATCGGCCAGGAGGAAGGCAGACGCCCTCCTGCCCCAGTGCATGATAGGCTTCCTGGAGGGAGGCGACGAGTCCATGGAGGCGGCCAAGAAGGCCCTTACCTACGCAGAGAAGAACCCCGACGCGGTGGGCCTAGACGAGGAAGCTTTGGTAATGTGCCAGTGCACCGCCAAGCTAATGGCGCCCATCCCAAGGCCGGGAAAGGTCTACTGCACGGCCGTCAACTACTACGACCACGCCACGGAGAGGATGAAGGACCCAGTGGCGCGTGCCGCCGAGATCAAGAGGCTCAAGAGCCTGAAACTGGACGTCCCAGACGTTTTCCAGAAGCCGCCTAGCCTCGTAGTGGGACCACGTGACCCACTCATCAAGGTCAAGGCCACCGAGAAGATGGACTATGAGGTGGAACTCACCGTGGTCATCGGCAAGGAGGGCAAGTACATCACCGCCGAGAAGGCGTACGAGCACATCGCGGGGTACACGGTCATGATCGACGTCTCAGCAAGGGACCAGGGGTTCCCCCAGGATGTGGACTTTGGCATCTTCAAGCGGGACGTCAACTGGACAAAGGGCAAGGGAATGGACAACGCGGGCCCCATGGGGCCGTGCATCGTCACCAGTGACGAGATACCGGACCCGTACAACCCGCCGCTGAGGCTCAAGACGAGGGTCAACGGCCAGGAGCGCCAGAACAACACCGTGGAGCATATGATCATCGGCATCCCCAGGATCATCGAGTACCTGAGCAACGGCACCACGCTGAAGCCGGGTGATGTCATCCTTTCAGGCACATGTGGCGGCGTCGCCGGCTCATGGGGCCCGGAGGGGTACCTGCAGATTGGGGACGAGCTGGAGTGCGAGATCCAGCCCATCGGCACTCTGAAGCACAAGGTAATCGGGGAATAAACCCCCTCTTTTTCTACTTGAAATCGTTCACAGCTTTAGCTAGCTCTGTTATCTCAGCCTCTGTGTTGTAAAAGTTAGGTGACACCCTGAGCCCTCCTCCTCTTGGAGCCACGATGATCTTCCTCGACTCCAAGTCCTTCAGGAGTTCACTGACCCTGGGATGGGTGAAGTTGAGTGTGCTTGACCTGTACTTCATTTCGAGAGGGGTCAGCCAGGATACATCCGGGTTGGCTATCTCTTCCACCAGCTGGTTGGTTAGGTCATGGACCCGTTTCTCGATGTTCCTCAAGCCGATCTCGTGGATTATCTCCAAGCCCATCTCCATCCCGGCGAATCCCGCGTAGTTGATGTTCCCTGTCATGAACTTGCGCGCCGTCTTGTGAGGGGTCCACTCCATGATGAACCCGGTCAACAGTCCAGAGTCATGCCCCTGTAACCCAATGTTCGGGGGGTCGTACTCATCTAGAAGCTCCTTCCTGATGTAGAAGAAACCCGTCCCGAGGGGCGCCAGCAGCCATTTGTGGCCACCACAGGCAAGGAAGTCAATGTTTGTCTTCCTTACATCGAAATCAACCACGCCAACGCTCTGCATCGCGTCCACCACGAAGAGCACGTCGTTCTTCCTAGCTATTCTGCCAACCGCCTCGATGTCCTGCTTGAACCCGTTGATGAAGGCAACGTGGCTCAACGCTATCACCCTGGTCCTGTCATCTATTAAAGCCTCAATGTCCTCGGGGTAGACACCTCCACCCTTGCTCTCAACGACGCGTATTTCGACGCCGTGCTTTCTCTGGTGGGCCCAGGGGAAAGAGTTGGCGGGGAACTCCAAGTCGTTGAGGATCACGTTGTCACCATCACGCCAATCTACCATGTTCGCCACTGTGTTTATGCCGTCGTGTGTGTTCATAGTGAACGCCAACTCGTCCGGATGAGCGTTGATCAGGTCACCGAAGCCTTCGGCGACCCTGTTCCTCATCCCCTCCCAGCTGTCAAAGTAGTTCATGGCACCAATCTCGCTTCTCTCCTCCATAAAAAGGGAGCTTGCCTTGATCACGGATATCGGTAACGGGGATAGCCCGGCGTTGTCTAGGTAGTTGTACTCCTTGGTGATGAGGAACTCGTCACGGTAGCCCAGAGGGTCTTTCATGGGGGTTTTCACGTCTGAATCCGTTTAACTTTTTCTAGAACGGTTTTACTGGCGGAGAGCCATTTCAGAGCCATACAGGTTACTGATTGAGGTGATGCCCATCGAGGGCAACCTGTACCACGCGGGACAGATCAACATACTGAAGAAGGCTTAGATCTCCTTCGCTATCCCGTGGGACCTCCACAGGACATCGTAGGCCAGGGCGATGAGCTCCCTCATTATCCCGTTGTCTTTGAAGCCCGTCTCGAATGCCTCCCACCCCTTGTAGTAGTACGACCGGTACGAGATAGCCAGATCCGTCAGCCCCTCTCCCTCAAGACCCAAGATGATGTGTGTCCTGTTCATCTTCCACGCCTTCTTCGAGCCGGTGAACTGGCTGAGGACACGAACGGGCGTCGGGGAGACTATGTAGCATAGCTCCCTTAGTATCCTGAAGTACTCTAGCCCAATCCTGTCGATGATCCTGCCGGGCATACGTTTGAGACGAGCATCAAGCTCCATGAGTGCCTCATGGTCGCGTTTCCTGCAGTCCGCCTCGGACTCCTCCTCCCTAAACGGGGTCTCACCGAACAGGGAAAGGGTATCATCCGTGCGCTCTGGTAGCCATATCTCTCGGTTGCTTTCCATCTTGACTATCTGTGGCCGGGGGATGTGGATGTTGCCGGGTCGAAGCTCTTTGAACCGCTCCTCGTACAACCCGGTGGTTTCAAGAGCGTACCGGAAGCCGTCCCTGTCATGAGGGAAGATGGGCTGGTCTTTGATTGTGCAGATGTGGATGTCCAGGTCGCTTATTACGGGGACGTAATCCACGATGCTGTCCCAACGCTTCAAGACGGAGCCCTTGAGCGTGGCGTAGCGTATCCTGTCACCCATTCTCTCCGGGATCAGCTCACCCCAAACGGATATCGCGGCATCAACGTCCTTCCTGGCTTCCACTAGGCGATCCATGGCCTGATAAACGAGCCTTGGACTCAAAAACTGTTCTTGTTTTTCATAACCCTTCATGGAAAAGGGTTTTCCAGTCCGGACCACATCTTGTTGATGTTATGAACGTGGATGAGTTCAGGGTATACCTCAAAGTCAGAGGTTACGACCGGGACACGGTTGACTCGTATGTTAATGGAGTCGAAAAGGCCCAGGGTTATTTCGGGGACAGGCCTGTAGGGGAGGTTGACGTTGATGGGTTCAAGGAATACGTCGCGCACCTGCTTGAAAAGGGCGAGAACACCGAGGGGAACCTCGTTGGGTTGGCCCGCTATGTCTACTCCAGCGACATGAAGGACCAGTGGATTTACTTCGCTGCAATACTGGGCGGCAGGGAGGTGTTCCCGTCCATCGAGGAGCGCCTTGAGAATCTCACCGATAGAGAGACCGCCGAGAAGATATTCAGCAACATCGATGTACCCGAGCTGGGCGAGGGACCAGGATTGTACCCCATCGCTACCAATCAGCTCATGGTTCAGCTCCGTTCGGAGTTACCTGACCACGTATGGAAGCGTGTGTTGGCGGGGAACCACCACAGGATACCCCTTGAGTCGTTCGCCAGACACAAGAAGTGGCTTGAGGAGGCGGGTAGCGTCGATGCATGGCTCAAGCAGATGCACGAAAAGGCTGTAAAGGAGCTTGACGAGCACTGCAGGGAGAACAGGATTTGGTACGAGCAGGTTATCACGCCCAAGGTGGTGGAGTACGTCAGGTCAAGCCAGGAGATTCTATCAGGGGTAAGAAATGGTGACTGGATCTACAACACAAAGTTCCCGTACAGCCCTAACGCGTACCTCTCGGAGACTGACCCGGATGAGCGACGGTACCTCATGTGCCACTGCGTGCTTGCGAGAGAGGCAGTCAAATCAGGGGCACCGGATATCCCCATGGAGTGGTGCTACTGCAGCGCGGGGTACGGCAAGCTCAGGTACGATGTCGCCTTCGGCGTTGACACCGATGTCGAGGTGATTGAGAGCGTGTTCAGCGGCAGCGACAAGTGCCGATTCCGGTTCAAGATCCCTGAAAAATTCCTCTAGGTGGTCGACAGGATCTTCTTTACCCTACCCACTTTCCCGTCAAGCAGCTTAACCTTGATGCCGTGGGGGTGGGTCTTGCTCTTCGTCAGAATCCTGCTGACGACGCCCTCTGTGAGCTTACCTGTCTTCTGGTGCTGCTTCTGGACGATGGCTACGGGCAAACCAACCCTGATAGTCTTTCGCTGGGTTCCTTCGACACTCATAAATCATTTGAGTTATCTGAGGATTTAGAGGGTTTGATTTTATCGAAAGTTTGGTCCAACCTAACCTTTTATTATTTTACAAGTCAGGAGCCTGATACTCAAGGCTACTTTTTTATCATCAATCACCGAGATAATCAGACGATGATAACCGTAGTATCCGGTCTTCCGCGAAGCGGCACCAGCATGATGATGAAGATGCTGGAGGCAGGAGGCAAGAATGTGCTAACCGACAACCTCAGGACAGCCGACGAGGACAACCTCAAGGGATATTACGAGGACGAGCGAGTAAAATCCCTTCACCAGGACAACGCCTGGATAAGTGATGCAGAGGGTCAGGTTGTCAAGGTCATCAGCTACCTCCTCAAGTATCTCCCAGACGGTCACGAGTACAGGATCATTTTCATGGAGCGTAAGATTGACGAGGTACTGGCAAGCCAGAAGAAGATGATGCAGCGAAGGGGTGAACCCACTGACGATGTTCCAGACTCAGTCATGACGGGTATATTCAAAAAGCATCTTGATGAAATATATGCATGGCTTTCAAACCAACCCAGTATGCAGGTTCTTTACATTAGCTATAATAATTCACTAAATGAACCTGAAAACAGTGCAGAGTCGGTGAACAACTTCCTCGGTGGAGGAATGGACATCGAAAAGATGATGCAGGTTGTTGACCCCAGTCTTTACAGACAGAGAAAGTAGATTACTGCTACATTTTCTTTCTCAGGTCACATTTTCAAACACTTTTCTACAGATACAGTTATTACATGATATATTGATAGATATCAATAGAATTCAAAAGGGGTATGCTGTGTGGGCATTATTCAGAGTACAGGTAAGTTATTGAGATCAAGAACCGAGGCAGTTTTCACATGGCCCTGGATAACAGTGGTCTCCTGCCTGATCGTGGGGAGGGGATTCCCGCCATTAGGCCCAACTTTCATGGCGTTCCTGTCCGTCTTCTTCACCGCGGCATCGACGTACATCTACAACGATTACATCGATTCAGAGATGGACCAGCTGAACAATGTCAAGAGGAACAGGCCTATAGTCACTGGAGATGTCTCCATGGGATTCGCAAAGTGGTTCATAGCCATCACCGCGGTGGCGGGACTGGGGACATCATTCATGATAAACAGGCTGGCGTTCCTTTCCAACCTGGCCTTCTTCACCCTATTCTTCATCTACTCGCTGCCATCAATCCGAATCAAGAAGATGTTCGTCCTCAAGGAGATGACCATCTCATCGGCTTTCATCCTCTGCAGCCTGGTGGGCGCGGCCGCCATATCAGGCACCTTCCACCTCCAGAGCATCTACATGTCCATCCTGCTAATGGCCTTCAGTTTCTTCGGCCAACCAGGCCTCAACGACCAGTTTGACATCCTAGAGGACGAGCATTACGGCGTCAGGACCATGGCTGTGGCCTTCAGCTGGGACGCCAAAGTCAAGATGCTCATGATATCCGTGATGGTGCCCGCACTCACAGCGCCACTCACGTATAGAATGCTTGGCTTCACCGCGTTACTTCCCGTAGCCGCCATAGCACTTACCACCGGCATGCTCTGGTTCATACTCAAACTTAGGGGCGAGTACGTCGAGGAGGCCGCAAGGCGCACCAGGAAGCTCCTCTACGCCTACTTCTTCCTACTTCAGCTGGCCCTTATAGCTAGCGCAAGTGGTGTCGGACTCTGGTAGGCCTGGAACCCCCCGGTGTACACAAGTGAGGCTCAGTGGACTAGGGTGGGAGACCGTCCCGCCCAGTCACCCCCTTTTTTCGCTTATGTCAGGTTACTTGACACAAGCACAAGTATTTTCCATCCCCGGAGCGTAACCCTACCATGGTCCTAGACGGATTAAGCGGCGTCGCGAAGCTACGCGACCACAAGAGGAAACGTTTCAGCAGCTACGACAGAACGGGGGGCAACAGGGACTTCCTGGAGGTCCCCGCGGGGGAGATAAGGAGCCTCGCCGAGATGGACGGAGCGGGATGTGTCAAGCACATCTGGGTCACGATAAGAACGGACGAGGAATGGTACCTGCGCAAGCTAGTGCTCCGAATGTACTGGGACGGCGAGGAAAACCCCAGCGTCGAGGTGCCCATCGGCGACTTCTTCGGCATCGGCCACGGAATAACCCACAACTACGTCTCGGCCCCCCTCCAGATGAGCCCAGAGGACGGCAAAGCGTTCAACTGCTGGTGGCCCATGCCATACAGCAAGGGGGCTCGGATCACAATAGAGAACCAGGGCGAGAAAACCGTCACCGCGTTCTACTACTACGTGGACTACGAGGAGTGGGCAAAGCCCAAGGACGACCAGGGCAGGTTCCACGCGTTCTGGAATAGGCAGAACCCAACAGACGGAATCACTGACAAGGGGATGAAAAACTTTGACTGGATGTTCGTGGGTCCTAACCCCATGGGCGAGGGAAACTACCTCCTCATGGAGGCAGAGGGCAAGGGACACTACGTGGGTTGCAATGTCAACGTCGTCAACCTCAGGATGACTGACAAGTTCAACTGGTATGGCGAGGGCGATGACATGATCTACATCGACGGAGAGGAGATCCCCAGCCTCATCGGGACAGGCTCTGAGGACTACTACAATATGAGCTGGTGCCCAACACAGGAGTACTGCGCGCCCTATCACGGGCTACCGATACCCGGCGGGAAGAACTGGAGTGGTAAGATAACTTGGTACAGGTACCACATACCAGACCCCATCTTCTTCGAGGAGAGCATCAAGGTGACCATAGAGCACGGCCATGCGAACCACAGGAGCGATGACTACAGCAGCACCGCGTACTGGTATCAGACCGAGCCCCACAGGAGGTTCAGGAAGCTGCCCGGCGTACCCGAGCGAATCCCGAGGAAGTAGAAATGAGCTACCTCGTAGGAACCGACATAGGCACCCTGGGTACAAAATCGGTCCTTGTAACCCTCGAGGGAAAGGTCCTCGGTGAAGGCTTCAAGGAGTACGATGTCATCACTCTCAAGCAGGGGTGGGCCGAGCAGTGGCCCAAGCCGTGGGAGGATGCGACCTATGCGACCATCAAGATGGCTGTCGAGCAGTCAGGCGTAGACCCAAAGGAGATTGCTGGTGCGTGCATAAGCGCACTATATGGTGGAAGCGGGATCCCAGTCGACAGAGAGTACAAGCCCATCCGTCCATGCCTCATATGGGCAGACAGGAGAGCAATAGAAGAGTGCCGATGGGTAGGGAACAAGATCGGCGAGGAAGCCCTGTTCAATGTTACGGGAAACGTAATCGACCCTTACTATGGGTACACCAAGATGATCTGGATCAGGGAGAACGAGCCCGAGAAATGGGCCAAGATACACAGGTTCGAAACCCCAAACGCCTATGTCATCAGACAGCTCACAGGAGTCGAGAGCATCGATTACAGCAGCGCAGGTAACTACGGTGGAATCTTTGACCTAGCAAAGCGAGACTGGAGCCATGAGATGATGGAGGAGCTTAGCATACCTGCCCACTTCTTCCCTCAGAAGATTCACAGCAGCGAGGAGATCGTTGGCGAGGTTACCGCGGACAAGGAGAAGGCGACGGGACTAGCCCGTGGAACCCCCATCTGCGCGGGGGGCATCGACGCCACTGTAAGCGCATTAGCCGGGGGAGCCATTGAGGACGGGGACATGTCCTCTATGCTGGGCACAAGTATGTGCAACGGAATTATTAGTCACAGCCATAAGACCTCCCCGAAAATGATCAACTACCCCTACGTTGTTAACGGACGTAAGTTCATGTACAGCTTCACAGGGATATCCACCGCCGGTTTCAGCGTAAGGTGGTTCAGGGACCAACTTAGCCCAAACGAGGTCAGGGAACAGGACAAGACTGGGGAATCGGCTTACAAGCAGCTAGACAAATTAGCAGCCACGATACCCGCCGGCTCGGAGGATCTTCTCTTCCTACCACACATGATGGTTGGGGAGAGGGCACCTTTCTGGGATGAACACATCCGAGGGGCCTTCCTCGGAATGACTGTGTACCATACAAGGGCGCATATGTTCAGAGCCGTACTTGAGGGCGTAGCAAACGCTATGAGATACAGCTTCGACGCTGCAAAGGAAGCGGGGGTTAAGATAAACCGAGCAACTCTCGTTGATGGGGGTGCAAGGTCTCCTTTATGGAGGCAGATCATCGCGGACATCACCGAGGTTGAGATGGGGTTCATACCCAACTCACTTGGCGCACCCGTTGGAGATGCTATCCTAGCAGGATTGGGAACAGGAGTGCTAAGCGACTACAAAGTAATCGACGAGTGGATCGGGGAAAAGATTCCGACAAAGCCTAACCCAGAGAATATACCTAATTATAGGAGACTCTACGGTCTTTACAAGGAAGCTGTGGATAAACTTAGCCTTGTTTATGCCCTTTTCTAATTCAAACCTTATTATCCTCTTTCTACAAGTATCTTTTCATGAGGAAGACTGCCGCTTATATCGCCTCCCTGACTTTTCTATTCATATCCGGAATGGGGCTACTGCACCCAAGCTATGAAGCGTTATCTGCCTGGCTGAGCCCACTCACAGGAGGCTACATTTACACGGTATTCATGGGTTTCACGCTGCTCATCGCGGATCCGTTTAAGTACATAAGCGTGGGTATTACATGGCTATCAGCTGGGTTACTTATCGGGTTGATCTCCCAGAAGAAACTCGGAGCGTCAATCACTGCATTCTTCTCATGGTTGTCAATGATTCCAACATTAGCAATTTCATTCTTCGGTATATACCAAAATGTCGAGGCAAAGGGGCTGTTTACCCTTGATTCCGTGGACAAAATACTTAATTTCATACCAAACATCCCAGAGAACCTAAGCCTCACAAGCTTCCTGGAGGTACCAATCATCAGCGAGCTGGCCCTAACTGCGATGAACCTGATGCAAAACATGGGCGAAAGGTCAGACACACAGGGTATGATCATGAGTATCGCGATGCCATACGTAACTGCCATCGTTCTCAAGCCAATCCTAATCATATTGGGCGCGATAGCAGGGGCTATCCTAGGGAAGCTAGTTGTTAGCAAGATAGACCTCAACCTGCTTCCAAGCAGGAAAGTAGTAGCTGTTCTAATCGCGGGGGTTGTTATCTCACAAACCGCGTTAATACCCCTCGCCAATAGCCAGGAATTTGACATGACTGAATTGGACCTGGAATTGTTAGCAGAAATGGGCATTGACTCTGAGACATTGGAGATGTTAGAAGCATTGGGTATCGACCCAGAGACCTTGCAGATAATAATGGAGAGTGGGATTGACCCTGAGAACTTGGATTTGGAGACGTTTGTTGAGTTGGGGATAGACCCCGAGACCCTGGACTTGGAGGCACTAATGGAGTTGGGAGTTGACCTAGGTATGAATACTGGGCCGGGGTTGGATTTAGGGAGTTTGACCAGCTTCGATTTTGATGATGGACTATATTTGGAACTCATTGCCGGATATGTTGAAGACCAAGGTAGGGCATTGACAGGCGAGATTCTGCTAGGATCAGATATCGAGACGGTTCCCAGCAGCGAGACTTACATGCGAGACCTTGCCGCCTCCGTGATACTGACCCAGAAAGTCTCCAATCCTTCGTTCCTATACACTCTGCCCATT
Source organism: Candidatus Bathyarchaeota archaeon (assembly GCA_018652685.1). Lineage (GTDB taxonomy): Archaea > Thermoproteota > Bathyarchaeia > TCS64 > TCS64 > RBG-16-57-9. The sequence goes on along the minus strand of JABIBQ010000086.1, from coordinate 7,025 downwards.
GACAGCATAGAGAACTATGTCCAGTTTACCGGATTGGCCCCTGAGACCTTTGCAGTAACCCTCTACGTCGGAGAAGACTTGGAGGAGACTGCTTTCAAGTCAGACCAGTTAATCGCGGATTATGAGGACATGTACGGCATCCAGTTTACCAAGATAGTCTCACAGCCAATCACATTCACTGGCGACGGCGAAGGCGGGGCCTCAATGATACCCTCCTATATTGCCTCTGCTTATGTCTCCCTCAACACACTTGAGGAGACCATACCAAACCTACTGACAGGTTTCGAGTCAAAACAGGGATTCGCGGACAGCTTCCGGGAGAGGATCGATGGAGAGCTAGAGGATATAGAACTCTATGTAATAGGACAGGTCACCCCTGAGCACATCGAGGCTTTCATTCCTACCAATGACGTACCCGCGTTCCTTCAGGATATTGTTAATACCCTGCTCGCTGAGACCTACCATTTTGCTGTAGGAGTGCAGTTGATAAACGAGGGGCTACCTGCCTCAAGTGGGGGAACCTTCGATCTAATAGATACAATGGGAATCGGGGCTCCTCGATACTCTAGTGACTCGGATCTCAGCCTGATCGCAGTTGCGAGGCAAAACGGAACCGATATCGGGCCAAATATCAAACTATCCACCTCACTTGCTCAGGACTCTTCTGAACTGATGTTCCTCTCAATGTACTTGAACTCAATGATTGAGATAGAAATCAGTGGGGGCGATTTTCCAACTGTATCCGATTTACAGATCACACTACCGGGGTACGTCGCACCAGAAGTGGAGATAATAAAGACAAGGGCCGGATCATCGGTGACAGTTACCGTAACAAACGAAGGCTCGTCAACAATTACTGACCTGAGCCTGAAGGATGCGTTCCCGACAAAGTACGGTGTACTAGAGTCTGGGGCAAGCGAGGCAACTTGGAGCAGGCTTACTTCCGGCCAATCCGTCTCTATGACTTATATCACATCATATGAGAACCCGGGAACCTATACGGATATTCCCGCTATGCTACATTATACCGAAAACGATGTACTTAGGGCGGTAGCATCAAACACACTACTGACCGGTACGAAGAATCCCAGCCCAATCGTGTTATTATCTGACAGTTATCAGGCAACCTTTGATCTGATTGACATGCTCACAGGCAATGGTGATCTATTCCAGGTGATTCCTTTGGTTCTAATCGCTCTAATCTCGGTAGTTGATATTTTCAAGATGTATAGAAACAGGTCTAAACCTGAACAAGATACTCCTGAGGAACCCTCTTTGCCTGGGCAACCAGAATCCGGAGATAAACCTGGAGACCCTCTGTGAAGAGAATAAAATCGGAGGGGCCCATGCAAGGGTATCCCCGATGTATTTTAAGCCGAAAGATGCGGTCTCTTAAACGCAGTACGTATAGAAGTACTCACAGGAAAGTACGTGACAGATAATCCCAATCGCCATTTTGAAATCGAGTAGAGAAGGCGTTTTTCAGTTTCCATGAATAATCTTGGACAGAAAGGCATTATACATTGATAGTTAAAGTGTTACTAATAACGAAACTATATGTAAAAAGAGGGGTTTACATGATGATCCTGGCGTCTACGATCCGAGCGCTGTCGGGGTAGGCTAGGATTGGGTTCATGTCAAGCTCCTTGATCTCGGGGTTCTCCATCAGCATCTTGCTTGTTTTGTAGAGAATCTCCGCAAGAGTTGGCTTGTGGCATGCAGGCATCCCACGTGCACCGTCAAGGATCTTAACCGCCTTTATCTCCTCGATCATCTCGGCTGCGTCCAGCTCAGTGATTGGAGCAACGCGGAAGCTGACATCCTTGAGGATCTCGACGAAGATGCCGCCAAGTCCGAACATCAGTGTTGGACCGAATGTGGGGTCCGTCGTGCTTCCTACGATGATTTCCGTACCATTGGGGGCCATTTCTTGGACAAGGATTCCGGTGATCTCGGCATCCGCGTTGTATGCTTTCGCGTTCTTGACGATCTTCTTGAATCCGTCCCTGATCCCCTGGTCATCCTTAATTCCGACGATTACACCGCCAGCATCGGATTTATGAAGGATCTGTGGACTAACTATTTTGAGGACTATCGGATAGCCGATCCTGTTTGCTGCCACGACGGCATCGTCCTCAGTTGGTGCGACATGGATCTTTGTTACAGGCATATCGTAAAGTGCGAAAAGCGCTTTGGCCTCGTGCTCGTACAGGAAGGTCCTGTCGTCGTCCTTGGCGCCCTTGAAAATCTCATCAATCTTAGGGTCTCTCATTGAGGTTTACCTCTATTCTTCATGTATGCCTGTACACGTGCTTTTAAAAATACTGGCGAAACTTTTGCAAAGCTTCTTAACTGTTAATAAGCCCTAGTTTGTACTCCGGTGCTCTATATTGCTGAATTCAATGCAAATCACTATCATTAATTCTGCTGTCTTTTTCGGTCATTATGTAATCATAGCCGGTGCTCTCAACCTCCAGTTCGGGAACGCTGGGATACCCAACATGAGCAGCAATGTCAGTGTCGCTATGGGTGCCTACACTGTTAGTTCCGTTGTTCTCAGGGTGAGTATGTGGGTGGCAGGGAAAGCAGGTCTTGTTTTCAAGCCCAACTGGGTATACGACAACCCTTACAACGTTAACCTGATGACCGCGTATTTCAGTAATGAACCGATATTGAGTCTCTCCCTTGTCCTCTTCAGTATCGCGATCGCTCTCGTCCTGGGTAGCATCATGGGGTATTTCATTGGGAAGCTCAGCGGCAGACTCAGGTCAACCCGGTTGATGATGCTTACCCTTATCATCAGCGACGCGGCGAGGATCATCGCGGCCAATAACGAGTTTATCGCCGGAGGTACGATTGGTTCATTTATCCCTAACTTTTTTGCGTGGTACGAGGGCGAGCAGATGGTTATCCTAGCAATGGTCATCCTCTTGGTGGGATTGACCTGCTATTACTTGATGCATATCATGCTGAACAGTCCCTACGGGAGGCTGATGAGGGCCATGAGAGATAACGAGATGACCCTGAACAGCACAGGAAAGGACATAGGGCGACTCAGGAGCGAAGTCATGATGTTCGGGGGAGGTATCATGTCCGTCACAGGGGTTCTCCTTGCCTTCTATTACAGCTTCGTTCAGGTCAATTTGTACGGCAGAGTTGACTACACTTTTTGGCCGTGGCTTATGATAACAATAGGTGGTCTGGGGAGCAACCCAGGCGGGTACGTTGGAACCCTTTTATCGGTCTCCATACTCAAGGCACTAACTCTCTCGAAGCAGACCCTAGGCCCCATGTTGATCGGGACGACTTGGATTAAGCTCATTTCATATTTCGAGGATCTTATCCTTGGTGGGCTTTTGATTCTCTTCGTTATGTTCAAGCCACGTGGATTGGTGCCTGAAAAGAACCTAGTTATCAGAGACGTGAATTACATCGACATTATACTTGAAAAAGATCCACCTAGGAAGAAGAGGGCTTCTCCATTTTCTCCCTGATCCAGCTCGCGGCGGTTTTTAGCAGCGGGTTAGGTGTCTCCACAACAGGGATGTCCCTGGGACCGACGCTGAGCTTTTCCTTGTACTCCGGCATGGATGCATAGATGACACTGGCCCAATAGATGCGACCCTCCTTCCTCTCCTTGAGGAGCTCCTTGGAGTTGAATGGCAGCGGGCTGTGGTGGAAGACAAGTCCATTGGCCCAGTTCAGTATTATTGCGTGCCCAGAGTTCTGGATCAGCGCTCCGGTCTCCGCGATCTTCTGGAGGCTGTACTCAACCATCTCTAGTATAACCAGTTCCTCCGCGGGCTTGTATTTGATCTTCATTGACTATCTTGGTCCTTGGCTGTTTAGAAATGCATTGGTGGGCTCGCTGAGATTTGAACTCAGGACCTTCTGATTATCAGTCAGACGCCATAACCGTTCTAGGCCACGAGCCCGATGCATCAGCATTGATATCATATCTCAATTAAATATGTTACTCATTCGGGGGCTTTGACTGTCTACCTGATATATCTCGAAAGGAGCGTCGCAAGAATGATTATTGCCGAGCCTCCAATACCCTAAAGATTATAGGGTTTGATAATCACAATCTCGGCGCGCGCGAGTGAAACTCAGATATTATTTTTCTCTAGTTCGATAGGAAAACAGTTGTTTATGATAAATGAGTCACTCTCGTCAAAACTGCATACATCTTCCCATGTTGAGAGTGTTCCTTCTTTGACAGAACCGGTTTTGTGAGATTCTTGTCATTTGCCTCCTTTTGGTGGGCTTTATTTAATGCACATTATCTAGTACAGGTAATGTCCAACTACAGTCCGACGCGGGATACTCTTGCCAAGAGGATCGCGGGTGAGATCGTCTTGAGCGCTGCTCCTGGTCAAACCATGAGGAAGTGGAGGGGTCTGCTGAGCGTGAACCAGATTGATATGGCTAACGCGCTGGAACTCTCGCCGTCCGTTATTAGCGATTACGAGACAGGCCGCAGGAAGAGCCCCGGCGCGGGCTTCATCAAGCGGTACGTTGCCTCATTACTGGGCATCGATGTGGTACGAGGAGGCCATTACATTAAGCAGCTCAGCAGGATAACCCTTGACCCCAGCGATGTGTTCTCGGATATCAGGGAGTTCATGGCACCGGTGTCCATCCAGGAAGTCGTGGAGGCGGTTGATGGGGAGATATTCAACGGCGATGAACAGGTGGGACAGGATGTGTTCGGCTACACCGTTGTGGACAGCATGAAAGCCATCATGATGCTGAGCGGCCTGGATTTCTACAGGATATTCGGGACAACCAGCGAGAGGGCTCTGGTGTTCACCGGTGTGAGTCGGGGCAGGTCACCCATGATCGCCGTCAAGATAAGCCCATTCAAGCCTAGGGTTATCATCCTCCACGGCCTGGAGGGCGAGATCGATCCCCTGGCGGTCCAGCTTGCGAGGCACGAGAATATACCCTTGGCGGTGTCAGGGATGGATACAGAGGACGAGCTTGTTGCCTCATTGATAGACCTCTACCAGTCCACTGGATAGTTGCTTGTGGCGGCGAATGTACGCTGTTCAGAATTATTACTCGTACCTGAGTGCCTCAACAGGGTGGAGGTTAGCCGCCTGCCATGACGGGTAGATCCCCGCGATGACGCTAGTTAGGACAGCGAACAGGATGACCGCGAGCCCCAGGTCATATGTCACCGATACTGGCAGGCCGATATAGTCACCCACGACCACTCCCATGAAGAAGCCCAGTGAGGCGCCGAGTATTCCACCCAGCACGCCAGTGATTGTTGCCTCGCTGATGAAGAGCAGCAGTACCTCGGTGCTCTTTGAGCCCAGCGCCTTGAGTATGCCGATCTCCCTGGTTCGCTCCATAACGCTGATCGTCATGGTGTTGATGATGCTGACCCCTGCCACTAGCAGGCTGATTGCCGCGATGCCACCCAGGACCGCCTCGATGGTGCCCAGCACTTGTCCTATCTGTTCCTGGATCACCTCAAAGCTCATGACCATGACCCTGCCCTCGAACTCTTCTTTGATCTCATCTACAACGGAGTCAACATTCTCCATCTCGTTCACCTGGAGTGCAACGAAATCCACCGTGCTGCCGGTCTCGAATATGGTCTGAGCGTCCCTGAAGGGCATCATAACGCTTCTGTCGTCCTCGGAACCGAACGTGCCGCCGATCTCCTCCATAACGCCTACCACCCTGAAAGTGGCCTCCTTCAGCAGGCTTCCAACGTAAAACGTGAACGTTATCCTATCGCCTGTCTCGATTAGCTGCTCCTCGGAGCCACCAGGGTGGGCTATGAGGTGTCCTATAACAATGGATCCCTGGTCGGACTGCTTCAGGGCCCTTCCTTGGACAAACTCGTAGCTGCTGTAAACGTCGAAGTAGGTTGGTGTGACACCGAACACATTGGCGGTGTAGGTATCTCCGCGTTGTTTGTAGGTGCCGAACTTGTTTGCGATGATGGGTGCCATTCGCTTGACGTTTGAGACCTTCTCCAGTGTGTTTATGTCGCGCCAGTTAAATCCCTCGCCCACGATGCCCCTGCCGGGACGTATCTCGAAGGGTATGACCATGACGTTGTTGGGGCCAAACATGTCCAGCTGGCCTGTTACCTCCACGGAGAGGCCCTGAGTTATGCTGACAAGACCGGTGACGGCAGCGCAGCCTATAAGTATGCCAAGTACGTTGAGGCCGAGTCTGAACTTTCGCTCGCTTAGCCCCTGGAGAGCGGATAGGAATGTGTCCTCTAGCTTCAACTCGATATTCCTGACGCGGTGCGGGATATAAACACGGCTACCTGTTTCAGGTAACCTGACATAAGGGGAAAAAAAGTGAAACGTGGTGGGACTGTATCCCACCTAGTCAACGGTTTCCCGGAGGAGGGTGGAGATGTACTTGTCGGGTAGGCCAAGGGTCTTTGCACCGTCGATCATGTACTTGAGGTACAGCTTGGTGGGATTGAATGGACCCCTTGGGTTGGTGGTGCGGTAGACGTGAGCAAGGATGGGTTCGCCAGACTCACTGATCACCATTATGGGGTGTCGGTAATACTTGCCGTTGGGTATGCCCTCGATGGTGTCAAGGTGTTCTATCTCGATTGGCGGTATCTCGTAGACTGCGCCCCTTACGAGGCCGTTGATTGCGGGCTCTATCCCCGTTACCCCGCCCTGGTAGTTGGTGCTATAGTAGTTGAACTGAATCTCCCAGTTGGGGATCATGGCCCTGCAGATGAATTCCGCTGATGGGCAGTGCTTCTTCAGGTTCTCGATGTCCATGAAGCTGCCGTATGTGAAGTATAGCATGGGGAAGGGAATGCGTTAGCTTGATAATAAATTTCTCTGCTGTCTGCGCGTGGGTTAGGGTGATATCCCTTGCGTATATGGAGCGGTATCTTATGGGCAACCACTTTGGACACGGGCTCTTTCACAAAATGATTTAACATCCTCAATCATCATTAACTAAAATGAACATCCTCGGAACGGAGTTATCATCAAGGGATATCATACTGGGAGCCGGCGTAGTAGTGT
>JABIBQ010000092.1 GCA_018652685.1 Candidatus Bathyarchaeota archaeon | reverse complement strand
GATAAATTTCTCGAATATGTTAAAAGCATCGGCATCGTGGAGATGTCACGAACAGGTATCACCGCCCTTGAGAAAGGACGGCTCAAACTATAACGGTGAAAAAAATGAAAGTATATCACGATAAAGATATTGACGGATCAATCCTAAACGATATGACAATAGCCGTCCTTGGCTATGGAAGCCAGGGTAGGGCTCAATCACTCAACATGAGGGACAGCGGCGTAAACGTTGTCCTGGGGCTCCGTGAGGGCGGAAACAGCTGGAAGAGGTCAATAGAGGACGGATGGGAGCCCATGACGCACCTTGAGGCAGCCCAGAAGGCAGACATTGTCCTTATGCTCATGCCCGACATGGCACAGCCTATTGTATGGGGAGAGGAAGTCTCACTCGCAATGACTGAGAACAAGGCACTCCAGTTCGCACACGGATTCAACATTCATTTCGGCGAGATCACGCCACCAGCCAACTTGGACGTAATCATGGTTGCGCCAAAGAGCCCAGGCCCCGAGCTGCGTAGGCAATACGAGGCGGGCTTCGGCGTACCAGCACTGGTTGCGGTCCACCAGGACGCATCAGGCAAGGCACTAGAGAAGGCACTAGCCATCGCAAAGGCTATCGGAAGTGGTAGGGCGGGAGTCCTTGAGACCACATACCAGATCGAGACCGAGACTGATCTCTTCGGAGAGCAGGCGGTTCTCTGTGGCGGCGTTGACCACCTCATCAGGGCAGGATACGAGGTCTTAACCGAGGCGGGTTACCCACCGGAGAGTGCGTATTTTGAGGTATGCAACGAGCTCAAGCTCATCGTTGACCTAATCTACACGAGCGGCATTGGTGGCATGTACAGGGCTGTCAGCGACACCGCAAAGTGGGGCGGGTTGACCCTCGGACCCATGATCATTGACGACCACGTTAAGGAGAACATGAGGAAGGCATTGAAGGCAGTTCAGGATGCCAGCTTCGCGAAGGCTTGGATCGCAGAGAGCAAGGGAGGAGCCAAGAAGTTCGACGAGCTCATGGCCGAGTGTGATGCACTTGAGATTGAGAAGGTCGGCAGAGAGATCCGCAAGATGAGCGGGTTGGAGAAGTAATTCTCCTTATTTTATTTTTTAAAACCAGATTGATTCTGTTTATTGTTTCTGTACTGTGTTATCCAGGCGTTACTAGCCAGGTTTGGAACCCGAGCGAGGGTGGCCTCAGTTACGAACACTGATGGTATCATGCTCAGCGCAGTGTGCAGCAGGTTGTAGAGCCCTGTCATCAGTAGCACCCAAAGGATGGTCTGGGCTGTTGACGTAGTTGGCAATCCAAGGGCGGCTACGAGCCCTGCGGCGTAGTCTAACCAGAAGGGTGCGATGACAGTGAACACCGCGTAGTTGAACACTGACATCACGATCACCCTGAGAACTATGCCTATAATCAAGCCCGTGGATACCAGTGATTTTATATTTTTAGCTTTGCTTCCATTGGTCATCTTTGATGAGATCCAGAGCCCGATTATCATAGCTGCAACAGCGGCTCCTTTCATCGCCGGACCGAGGATGTCGCCAGCCCTGATTGTGAGCACTATCCAGTAAATTACGGTGGACAGGAGGGCGTACTGGGGGCCGATTAGGAAAAAAGCCATCGTAACTGGTATCTCCGAGAAATCGAATTTCAGATATGGCAATAGGGGGAATGGGATTGTGATGTTGATCATGGTCAACATGATTGATAGTGCGCTAAAGACGGCGGAAAGCGCAATGGACCGGGTGTCCATACCGGTTTTATTATTCTTCACAACCCACCTTCAAATATTAACTAATTAATGTGTTATCACTAATAATTGGGTAAATATCTGGGGTTGATGAGGCATTTCTCGGTATAGTTATCGGCTCTCGTATTCCAAGAGCTTCTCTTTGAGGGGGAGCCCCCATCTATAACCTCCAAGGCCTCCGTCCTTACGCAGGACTCGGTGGCAGGGGACCAGTATCCCCACCGGGTTCCTGCCACATGCACTGGCTACCGCTCTTGAAGCCTTTGGGTTTCCGATGGACTCCGCCAATTCGGAGTATGTCCTTGTCTCGCCCGGGGGTATCTCCTGGATCGCCTTGAGCACCCTCCACTGGAACGCAGTTCTGTGGATATCTAGGGGTAGCCTTGGATTGAAATTAGCTCCATCAAAGTATGAAGTTAGAGGGCCAACAGCTTCCCTGAGACCCTCGTCATCCCTTGTGATTGATGCGTAAGGGTACTCCTCCATGAGCGCAACAACCAGTCGTGACTCGTTCTCACCCATATAGAGGGCGCAAATTCCCCTCTCGGTACGAGCTACCAGTACCTTAGTGATTGCTGTCTCGATGACCGTGTACCAGATAGACACATCAGTTCCTCCCTCCCTGTACTCGGTTGGAGTCATCCCCAATTTGTCCGGTACTTTCTCGTATAGCCTGCTCCGTGACTTGAACCCAGAACCAGTCATAGCCGATTCCACGTTCTCACCGTTCCTAATATGTGACTTGAACAACTCAAGGCGCTGCGCCTCGATGTACTGTCTAGGGCTCATCCCGAGGACCGATTTGAATGTGCGCTGGAGGTGGTACTTACTGACTTCGAACTCCTCGGCCAGACTCCCGAGGGTCAGCTTCTCATCGATGTTCCGTGCGATATAGTTTGTGATCCTCTCCACGAAAGCCTCATTTGGAGGATAATACTCGGAGGGCTCACACCTCAAGCAAGCCCTGTATCCTGCATCCTCCGCTTCATTAGGGGAATCAAACAACACAATGTTCTCGAGTTTAGGTCGTCTGGACGGACAAGAGGGTCGGCAGTAGATGCGTGTAGTCTTTACACCGTAGACGAACTCCCCGTCATGGATTGACTCCCTGTCCATTATCGCTTTGATCTTATCCTCTCTGGTGATCATACCGCTCAATGGGAACTGGCTGTGGATTCAATTTATACCTTGACTCCGTTTCTTGCCCTCAAATCTCGGCTAATCCGATCCTCTAGTGAACTGCACCCTCTCGAAGCGGGCTATCATTGCGAGTGCTCCGCGGTACATCGTTGAGGCCCTAAGCCCTTAAGTCGCTAAGAGCAGCCTCACTACGGTGTTGGCATGAAGAAACTGATCCCCACGACAAGATAGTCTATGCCGTACGCCGTTCCTTTGATACCGCTGTCCACCTCGCAGGGGACCAGCGCCCTCTGCACGATCTCTGTCATATCCATGTAGAGCCCAAAGACTGCTGCGATGATATATACGGATGTTACAGTAGAAGTCATAAACGAGCGCAGCCATGGGTAACGGATATTAATCATACCCTTTTTAAACATCAATTCATCTTAAATCGTACTCCAAAGGAGAGAAAATTAAATGGGGTATCGCTTTGTCCAAGCCCCGGAAGCGGGGCAATAAGAAATGGGGTATCATATTCTCAGGTAGCCCTAACGAGAACCAGAAAAACATTGTAAAAACGTCCATCAAGCTGAGACGGATCTGGGAGACAGCAAAAAATGACTAGAACAACAGGCAGTAAAGCTTACTTGAAGACCCTCGAAAACGAGGGAGTAACACACATGTTCGGAATAACGGGAGCAGCATTGATCCCGATTTGCGACGACTTACTAAACAGCGACATCCGCTACATCCCAGGCGTTCACGAGCAAGGATCAGCACATATGGCTGATGGCTACGCCAGGGCGGCAAACAAGCCGGGTATTGTCCAAGTGACAAGCGGCCCAGGCGCGACAAACATCGTCACGCCAATCGCCACCGCTCAGCTTGACTCGGCACCGCTAATCGCTTTCACTGGTCAAGTACCAATGAGCATGGTCGGTACGGATGCTTTCCAGGAAGTAGACATCATCGGCGTAACCGCTTCAATCACCAAGTGGAACCACCAGGTCAGAGATGTCTCAAAAATCCCATGGGCGGTAAAGGCAGGAATGCACGTCGCCAATACGGGAAGAAAGGGCGCAGTAGTCATTGACCTCCCCAAGAACGTCACAACGGAGGAAGCCGAGTTCGACTATGACGTCAAGGTCGAGTTAGAGGGCTACAATCCAATTATAACTCCTAAGACATATGAACTTGATACCGCAGTAAAGATCTTAGTTGACGCTAAAAGACCGGTCATTATCGCAGGGGGAGGAATAATCTCCTCGGGATCCGGAAAGGAGCTAACAGCGCTGGCGGAGTTGCTTATGGCACCAACTGCCACAACTCTGATGGGGAAAGGAGCAATCCCAAGCAACCACCCGATGAGCCTTGGGCTCTGTGGCATGCATGGAAGGCATGAGGCAAACTACATGGTCCCAGACGCGGATGTACTGCTGGTGGTAGGCGCAAGGTTCAGCGACAGGACCACTGCGACGCTATCAGGTTTCGCTCCAAATGCAAAGATCATTCACATCGAGATCGACCGAAGCGAGGTTGACAAGAACATTAGCTCCTTGACCCAGGTCGTTGGGGACGCAAAACACGCGTTAGCTGGAATCATTAAGAGGCTCAAAGTCGAGATAATCAGGAAAAATGGCTGGCACAAGAAGATAGCCGAGTACAGGAAATACTGTGAACCCTATGATTACGGGCCGGGCATTAACTCTCCTGCCGTAATGAGGGCAATCCGTGAAGCGCTACCAGGGGACGCATTCGTCACAACCGATGTAGGGCAGCACCAGATGTTCGCGGCACTTCATTATGACGTGCAAGAGCCGGGCACATTCCTCTCAAGCGGAGGCTTGGGAACAATGGGCTTCGGTGTACCATCAGCCATCGGAGCAAAGGCAGCAGCACCAGACAAGAAGGTTTTGACAATTTGCGGTGACGGAGGCTTCCATATGACGGAGAACAACCTCACAGTAGCGGTAGACGAGGACCTCCCCATCGTAGTAGTGCTCATGAACAACAAGGTCCTAGGCATGGTAGCACAGTGGCAGAGGCTCTTCATGGACGGAAGACTCTCAACGGTTGACAGGAATTACTCAGTGGACTACACCGAACTATCCAAATCCTATGGGGCACACGCCGTCAAGATCGAGTCAATGGATCACCTGAATACGGAGCTTAGAAGGGCAGTGGACGCAGATTATACGACCGTAATCGAGGTACCGATTGACCCAAACGAGAACGTGTATCCTCACATCCCGCCGGGGATGGGTTTAAAGGACATATTGACGGAGGACTAAACATGAGCCTAAACGTTATCAGCTTCCTCGTGGAGAACAAGCCAGGCGTACTGTTCAACATCAGCAACACCATCCGCAGGAAGAACTTTAACATCCACAGCATCACGGCCATTGCAGGGGAGGAGGGTGACACCTCCAGGATCACTATAACCTCAAAGGGTGATCCACGTGAGACTGACAAGCTCGTGGAGCAGCTGGACAAGATGGTTGACATCATCAGTGTCAAGAGGCTCGACCCATTGAGGACGGTAATGAGGGACATGGCGTTGGTCAAGCTCCATACGGCCGACCCAATGGCACAGGAAGAGGCCCTGTTTGTGATCAACAAGTACAAGGGACTTATCCTTGACATCAAGCCGGATACGGTAATAGCCCAGGTAACAGGTTCCGCGACGGAGGTATCAGACTTCCAGGCCGAGGTGACCCACATAGGTATCGTCGAGGCTGCACGAACCGGGATAACTGCCATCGAGAAAGGCTGGATCACCCTCAAGGAAAAATAAGTTTTTTATCAATCAATATTTTAATAGCCACCTCCCTGTGCGTATGATTAACAATGTGCCAGCTAGCTGCCTATATCGGCGACAGGGACATCTCGAAGACATTATTGAAATGCCTGAAGTACCAGGAAGCCTACTTCGGAGCCCAGGCCACAGGGATGGGAACCATCGACAACGGGGTCCTCAACTGGGTAAAGGAACCCGGAGGCGTGGATCAGGTAATCAAGAACAGCGAGATAACCGGGTTAAAAGGCACAACGGGCCTCGCTCATAGCAGGCTCAGCATGACGAGCATGGACGACCCCCGATACAACAGGGCCAAGAACGCCCATCCGTTCATCAACGCCGACGACACCATCGCACTGATGCACAACGGGATAATCAACAACTACGAGGGACTCTGGAAGGAGTTGACGAAGGAATACGAGTTCCGGGGCTATAACCCTGATATCAACTACATAACCGACAGCGAGGTGGCTGTACACATGGTTGACAAGAAGGTAAAAACGGGCCACAGTCTCGCGGACGCTATGAAGGAGACAGCCAACAGCCTCACTGGCATGGTACTCCTTGTAGCCATGAGCCCAGACGAGCCAGAGACAGTCTACATCACGAACTGGATTCAGGCATGTACCTTGGCAAAGGGTGACGGGGAGACCATGTTCAGCAGCAGTCACCTCGGGTTCGAGGATGTAAAGGAGGACATGGACATCTTCCACGCGCCCAGAAATAGCTTCATCAAGATGACGAGGGACAGTATCACGATCACAAAGCTGGACTCTACAAGGAATGCGGTTGATCCCCACTTGAACATGGACATTTTCAGGGAAGAGATCACCAAGCTTCTGAAGAAAAGTGCCATGACCAGCGTCGATATTATCATAGAGCTGAACAAGTCTGGAGGGGAGCGGATATTCGGAATGGAGATGGCCGAATGGAAAGATCTCGTCAAGGTAGGCTGGGGAGATCAAAACCAAGTCATCGATCCACTTGAGCAGTTAGCCGAGGATGGATCAGTAATCAGGAAGCTTGAGCAGCGGATGGAAGGTGGTAATTACGTACCCCGTTTCGTCTGGTCGCTACCATAAACGCCTTTTTTCGTTAATATAAAATATCGAAGCGAACATAGAGATAGACCTGCATTCTCGGAGAGCAGCTGGGAGTCTTATAGGCATTGGTTTTCTACTGGGGATACTAGCCGTTGGGTTCTCCTTCTACGAGGTCGTCAACAGGACATATTGGTTACTATAAAACGCGATTATGGTTCTGCATTGTGATGAGGTGTTGCCAACCGGTACTTTGACGAGTTTCTGAGTTGGAATCACCTCGAAATCTGTTCCTGAGAAACCCCATTAACCATGGTTAGAAATTTAAGCGTCCTCTGAAATCTAATTACTGCCATGTCTAAACTTAAGATCACAGTCCTGAAGCGTCAGGACCCTAACGAGATTTT
>JABIBQ010000091.1 GCA_018652685.1 Candidatus Bathyarchaeota archaeon | reverse complement strand
TTTGGTGGACGAGGAGGGATTTGAACCCTCGACTTCCTGGTTGCAAACCAGGCATTCATACCCCTGAACTACTCGCCCACTACTCCCCAATGAACCACGAGGATAGTTAAAAAAGATTTCATTCATGACAGAGTTCATAAGTCATGGGCAAAGAATAACCCTGATGCCGTACAAAGCCGTCGTCTTCGACCTTGACGGGACCCTCGTCGAGAGCAAGATAGACTATCAGAAGATGGGAAAGCAGATCAAGGAGCTCCTAGGCCGCAAAGGGATGACCGAGCACATCGAGGACCGCAGAAAGGCGTACCAAATAATCAGGGAAGGCGCGGAGTCACTGCTAAAGTTTGGACTACCACCGGAGAACCTGGAATCAACCCTCATCGAGCTTGACATGATTATGAACAGAATCGAGCTGGATGCCTTACCCACCATGACCCTCAAGCCAAACGCCGTAGAGACAATCAAGGCACTTCATTCGAAAGGTTACCGGTTGGGGATATGCACCAGGAGCCACCGGGTATACGCCGATAAGACCCTTGAGATGTACGGATTGGACAGTTTGTTCCACGCCGTCGTGGCAAGGGACGACACGCCCCACCCGAAGCCGGACGCGCGTCAGCTCCTAGTTACGATAGAAAAGGTAGGGGCAACCCGCGAAAACACCCTGTATATCGGGGACACAACCACGGACCTAGTTACAGCCGAGAACGCAAACGTTGATTTCGTCGGCTACTGGAGAAACGAGAGGTGGGCACAGATGCTCATCGACAGGGGCTGCGGAAAAATAGTGAAAGACCTGCTAGAAATAGTAGTCCTGGCTGGGGCCTAGAGGCGTCTCAATGCCCCAGGGAATTCAATAATATCGCTGATGACGGCCGTCGCCTCGCCGTAGTTCTCGTGCTGGTTGTCATAGATATCAACAAGCACCGTCTTCATGCCAGCCAGATTACCGCCCACAACATCAGCGGCGAACGTATCGCCAACCATAACACTGTTCTCAGGCATTGACCCCGTTTCCTTCAGTGCCGTCTCGAACAGAATCTGAGCCGGCTTGACGTACCCCAGCTCCTCTGAGACTACCAGCGAGTCGAAGATGTCATCGTAGCCCAGCTTGTCAAAGACATCCCTGCAAGTAGGACCGTCCATATAGTTGGTAATAATGCCCAACTTGTAGTTCTCCTTTAGCTCCGCCAGCATCTTGGGAACACCATCAAAATACTCGGTCTGTTCCGGCCACTTCTTCAGGTAGTAATTCCAAGCGCCCTTGGAATGTTCCAGCGGATCAGGTAGACCCAGCTCTCTGAACACGTCCTCAAGCCTCTGCCTGTAATCCGGCTCCCTGTGACCATCATTCTCTGCCCTCGAGTTCTGCGCCCTTGAGATGAGAACATAGATATCGATGAAATTATCAGGAACCATTAGGCCCTGGCCACCGAGATACTCCTGGAAAATCCTGGTACTACTGCCCTTCTCCATGAGCCTAGGAGCCTTAACCAGAGTGTTCCAGTTATCGAAGTAGATTGTGTCTATCATCTACTCGCTGTCCTCGTGGCTACCCTTGGACCGATCAGCTGCCAGATCCAGTCAACAAACTCCCTCAGGTTCTTCGTCTGAATATAGACATCACCAGGGCCCTCGATATAGGTCACCAACCCCTCACCGCTGAACAGAGTGTCCTTCCACGAACCAAACTTGCGGACCTCGTACTCGCACGTGTTACTAAACGCCATAAGGTGGTAGTTGTCCACTACCAGCTGCTCACCGGGCTCAAGCACGTGCTTATCGAGTGCGCCGAAGCTGTTGATGAACAGGTCACCGACGCCTGTCGCCTTCACCATGAAGACACCCTGGCCGAACAGGCCCCGAGTGAACCCCTCCCAGCGGACGTCCAGATCAATTTCCTTGGTCGAGGCTAGGTAAGACGATTTCTGAATAATGTACCCGTTCTCTGGGCTGATATCCAACTTAACGATGTCCCCGATGGGAGCAGCCACTAGGCCCAACTTCCCGGTTCCATCCATCGCCGTGAAATCCGTAACAAACAGGCTCTGGCCGCCAAACAGGCTGGTCTTCAGACTGCCGAGCAGGCTCCTCTCCCTCGTCCTAGTCTCGACATCGATATTTGGACTCATGTACGTGAGGGAACCGGACTCGCCGGTTATCCTCTCGCCCTTCTCCAACTCCACCTCAAGCATGCTGTAGCTGGGCTGGTATTTTATCTCGTACTTCAAGAATGATTCACAGGATAGTAAAACCCATTTCCCGCTATAAACCCGTTGAAAAACTACTTAATCCCGCTTTTCAGCGTCACGTAGGCATCGTAAGCCGAGATAATCGCCATTATCGTGCCGAACAGCATTATGAGGCCGTAATCAATGACATCGAACAGGAAGAAACCCATTAGGAATGTTCCACCGAAGAAGGCTATACCCTTCCGCCACTGACCGATGTACACCTGACCGAGGCCGGTGATCAGCAAGCTGAGCAGAACCGCCACCCACACCCTCTTTGAAGGCTTCTCAATAGCGGACCTCATACCCGGCATGGAGGGCTGAGCCTTGTAACATGATGGGCAGAACTCGTCCATGTATGGTATCAGTGTCCCGCAGTAGGGACAGAATTTCTCACGCGATTCCATTATAGGAAGTCGTCTTCCTTTTTCGTCAAATAATGGTACACTTCAACCAGCAACCTGTAAGCGAAGTAGACACTAGGAATCATTCCGGCGATGTAAGCTATAGTCTGAATTGTGCTCGCTTGTTCGCTCATTTTGCTAGTTCACTAACCCCATTTTAAGACGGGTAGTTATAAAACATTGTTATGGAGCGGAAAAAGGGATTTTGTGGTATGCGTTACGACAAGGTGGACCACCCGTGGCCATGAAAAGGCGGTCCTCGGGCACCATGATAACAGAAGAGACGGTCTCCTCCCAATGATCAGGCTCTTGTCCGGGTGTTTGGTGATAGCAGATACTCGTCGGGTGGTCTAAGTGGTTTGACAGTATCTCTTTAAAGCTCTCCATTGAGTGGTCCTTCCTGATCTTCAGCCTCTCCAGTGCAACCGTGTACCTGTTTATGCTACTGGGTTCAGATAGGACAAAGTTGTCCCTGATCTTGAACGACCTGTCACCGATGAAGTGGTTCGTGTGAGCTAGCACACCTCCCTTCGGGTTAATTATTGATGTGTCCAACGGGTGCGCTTCGAGGTCCACTGCTACTCCCTCGCCTGCCATCATCACGTTGTACGAGACGCTCCTCTTGGCGTTGAGGAAAGATCTCACAGCCTCGCTGAACCTTCCGCTACCCAGGACCTTCCGACAGACAAGGAGGAATGGAACTGATTCACCAAGACGGTCCAAATCGCTTACCATTGCGTTGATCCCCAGGCCAACGCCTTCTGAGTTCATGCCCTTGTGTCCGATGATACCGGCCTCGGTGTGCATTATCACCTCTGGCCCGGTGTTCACCTTGACCTTCAGTACGATACAGGTATCGCTGACTCCTACCCTGTAGTCCCAGTTCTGGGCCAAGATTGTCTTATTCTGAGCTGTGACAGAGGGAAGTGCAGCTATACAAGTACACCCGCCCATCAATTGCTCGGGGTTTGCCCAAGCCAGTTCGTACCTGCCATTGATGGAGGCAATCTCCTCAAGACCCACATCTACTGCATCAGCCAGACCTCGCATCTCATCCACGAGGCCGGAGTCGTACTCCTTTGAAACTCGGATAACCGAATCGGCTCGCTGGGTCACCATT
>JABIBQ010000089.1 GCA_018652685.1 Candidatus Bathyarchaeota archaeon | reverse complement strand
CAAGCCGACCACCGCGGGCGGCGTTGTCATCGGGGGACTTTGCTCACTCCTAGCCGGAGAATCTGCTTCCCGGTTCCTTCAGGAGGGGAACCAATCCTCACTCGACTGGTACGAGCGGGAGTGGAGGAGGCTTTACGGGCACGAGTTGTCCACTATGCTCACCCTGAGGAGGTTACTCAACGGCATCGGTGACGAGAGAATGAGTCGCATGTTCAGGGCGTTCAACGAGGAGGGGATGGGACCAAGAATAGGCGCCCTCATCGAGGACGGAGACATGGACATGCAGGCGGCCATCATAAGACGGGCCTTCATGGACCCGGTGCTGCTAGGGGTCATGGCGAAGGTCGTGGGTCGAGTACTCCTCAGCGAGATTCTCTCATTCTTCTAGTCTTTGGGGGGGCCCAAAACCATGATATGGAGTCACGCGTTGATGTGGGTGATGTCCGAGAAATACCCGTATCTAGCCGAGAGCTACAGGGGATTATCCATCTGGTACGATCCGATTTCTGGCAAGTACTACGCTAATCTCTGCGAGCACATGAAGAGAGACATGGATATCAAGAAAGTCAAGGCTTGGATAAGAAAGATGAAGATGTGAGGAAGGCTAGAGGAACGGTTTGATCTTTTCAAGGAACTCGTCTGCCTCCGAGAGCTCGTTGAATGCCCCCGGTGATATCCTGAGTCCTCCTATTCTCGGGCTGATGAACACGTTCTGCTTCGCCAGCTCTGCGCAGACCTCCTTGTAGTTGGGCACCAGCGCGTTCAGGTACAACCTTTTACTTTCCTCGAAGGGTGTCTTGATTTTGACGCCCATCTCGGTTAGACCGTCAATTATTCTCGTGTCAACCTTCTTGATCTGTTTCTCAACCCTATCAACCCCGTGCTTCAGCAGCACCTTCATGCTGTTCTCAACCATCACGTACCCCAGCTGTGACTGGTTGTACACCTCTACCTTGCCGATGTCATTCCTCGATTGGTAATCATACAGGGTGAAGGCGTCTTCCTGGTTTGCCCTCTCCACGTCCGGGGGAAGCGTGCTGCTTCCAACGTACTCGGGCTGGAGCTCCTCGATGTGATCCTCCCTCATGTACAGGAACCCCACGTTGTTCGCGTACGGGCTGCCAAGGAGCCA
The DNA here is from genome assembly GCA_018652685.1 of Candidatus Bathyarchaeota archaeon. Taxonomy (GTDB): domain Archaea; phylum Thermoproteota; class Bathyarchaeia; order TCS64; family TCS64; genus RBG-16-57-9. Next base: position 5,308 of record JABIBQ010000089.1, on the reverse strand, counting down.
CTTGTAGGTGCTGGTGGCGAGGAAATCAACGCCCTCGGCGTGGACATCCCAGACGTGACCTCCCACTGACTGGGTGGCGTCGATGACTAGGTACGCTCCGTGGTCATGGGCTAGCTCGGCGATGGGCTTCAGGTCGTACAGGTACCCGTTGAGCCATGCGGTCTGGTCCACTATGACCGCCTTAGTTGAGTCGTCGATAGTCTTCTCCCATTCACTGATGTCTACCTCGCCGCCGTTGTTTTTAACGAACTTTGGCTTCACACCGTTGAGCCGCTGCCTGTTCACGACCATTGCCCCCATGGGGTACGAGAGGTCGCTGAGGACAACGTTATCTCCTTTCGTGAACGGGATCATGCTGAACGAAGTGTTGATGCCGGTCGTTGCATTGGGCACGAAGGCTATCTCCCTTGTTTCTGCCCCGATGACCTCGGCGAAGAGTGTCTTGCTGTTGGCTCCGATGTCCCCGTAGTTGGTGTCAATTGGCTTCTCTCCTCTCATCACGCAGCTGAAATCAGCGATGTATTTTTCCATGATCTTTATGGTTGATTCCGGGGTGACGCCACTGGCCGCGTTGTTGAACCATATCTTGTCCTCAAGGAATGGAAAATAATCGATCTCCCGTAGACTCATATTAATCAAAATGATTCACGACTGGGTAGATTTAGTATTTTTGACCTAAACGTTGAGGTAATTATCATCTTCCCCTTTTTCTTGGCTTTATATGGACGACTTTCTGTTCGGTCAATGTTTAAATAATAGCGGCGTGGGATAGTTGGTGATTCACGAAATGGCTTCATGTATATCATGCTCAAGAAAAATCACGCCCGAGGAGAAGGCGGTTAAATTCCGGTGCCCGAGCTGTGGCGCGGTGACCCTCTGGCGATGCGAGAAATGCAGGCTCTTTGGACGCAACTACAAGTGCCCAGCCTGCGGACACTCGGGACCTTAATCCAATTACTAGTCATATTATTCTTAGATAATTTCAGTTCATAGATTCACTCTTCATGAATCGAATTTTAGTTTGAATCTACTGGCTGGACGCGAGAGTTCAGTAGCACCGCTGTTGTGATTATCCCCGCTGAGATAAGGTTCACCGGCGTAACCGGGTCCCCGAGAATCAGGTATGCGAACAGGATGGCGAACAGGGGCACCAGGTTGAAGAACAGCATGGTCCTGTTGATGCCCAGTTTCTGGATCGCCGATTGCTGGAACATGTATCCTAGCACCGAAGAGAAAAACGCCATGAAGGCTACTGCTGCCCAAGCTTCCCATGAGTACGATAACACCTCCCCAAATACCCCTTCCATGAGCATTAGCGGTGTGATCTGTATGAGCCCGAACAGGAAGATGTAGGCGGTGACCAATATTGGAGTGTATTTGGTCGTCATCTTCCTGCTGTAGATTCCATACACCGAGAAGCACAGCATGGCTAGGATCATAATGAGGTCCCCCTTGTTGAATTCCAGGCTCATCAGGATATCGATGTCCCCACCCGTGGCAGTTAGCATCACACCAGAGAATGCAAGGAATATCAATGCCACTTTTCTTGCGTTAAGTCTTTCCTCTGTCATGAAGGTGGCAAGCACCGATGCCGTGAGCGGTATCAGCGCGTTGATAGTGGCCGAATTGCCCGCCGATGTGTAGAGCAGTGATGTGAACTGGAACGTAAAGTAACCTGATACTCCTAGGAAACCAAGCCCGAAGAGGACGGGTATGTCCTCCGGGTTTGGGACCCTCGTCTCATCAGTGTACCACATGTAAGGAAGGATCACAGTCGTGGCTATCAGGAACCTGAAGAACGTGAGAGTCATGGGAGGGAATTCCCGCAGGGCTATCTTACCCGCGACGAATGACCCGCCCCAGAAAGCCGTGGTGAGTGTCATCAACATCAGTGTGACCAGTTCCCCCTTTCCCCTTCCCGACATGCCCTTGAGGATGCCATCATAGGATAAAAGTTGAGCACTACTGACAGGTTTTTTATCCTCGTGGAGTGGGTTCAATGTAACATTCTAGGTGAAAACAATGGTTGATATTGACTTTGGTAAGTATCCGCGGTATGATGAGCTCGTGGGGATTCTGAAGGGGCTCCACGAGGAGTATCCCGGTTTCACGAAACTATACAGCATCGGCAAGACCCTGGAGGGCAGAGACCTCTGGACCATGGAGGTGACAAACTTCGAGACGGGGCCCGGTGAGGAGAAACCGGGTATCTGGGTTGACGGCAACACACACAGCAGCGAGCCCACGGGAACTAACGTGTGCCTCAAGACAATCTGGCATCTGGTCACCGAATACGGCGAGGACGCGATGGTCACCGAGATCATGGACAACAGGGTCGTCTACGTGCTGCCCAGAGTCAACCCTGACGGGGCCGAGATCTTTCTCACAAAGCCATACCACTACACCAGTGGGGGGATTCCCAACCCCGACTTTGCCGACGGCGAGGGACATTACGAGGAGGACGTCAACGGCAACGGAAAGTCGGCGTTCATGCGTTGGGAGGATCTAACTGGTGACTACAAGAAGTCAGGGAAGGACTCCAGGTTAATGATAAAGAGGGGTCCTGCTGATACTCTTGAGACCGACGGCCCGTTTTACAAGGTGCTACGTGAGGGCAAGTTCCTCAAATGGAAACCAGGAAAGGAGATTACCATGGCACCCAGGTTGTTTCTGGGCGGCAGCAACAGGAACTTCCCTGCCTACTGGGCACCTGGAGGGCTGCCACTGGGTGGATCAGGGCCGATCCCCCTATGGGAGAGGGAGCCCAGGGCCATCTCAGATTTCTGGGCAAGTCACCCGAACCTCAGCGGGATTCACACATACCACACCAGCGGCGGCCTGATACTGCGTGAGGCCAACGCCCATCCTGACAGCTGGTTCCAAGAGGTCGGGTGCGAGGAGGACCTTGAGGTATTCAAGGTTCTGGGAGCCATTGGAGAGGAGCTGACGGGTTATCCGTGTATCAGCATCTACGATGAGTTCACGTTCGAGGACGATAGACCGTTCAGGCGCGGGTGCGCGACGAGCTTCTTCTACGAGCACTTCGGCTCATACGTGTTCAGCACCGAGCTTTGGGACTGGCCGTGGATGATCGGCCTGGATCACTTCAGGGAGCGTGGGGGCGTGGATTTCTCGTGGGCAAAGCTTACCGAGGACGAGCAGCTCAACGAGCTTAAGTGGATCGACGAGAACTACGCCGACGGCTTCCTCGACTGGGAGCCATACGAGCACCCCCAGCTGGGACACGTTGAGATAGGTGGGGTAGAGCGCAAGTACACAAGGAGGAACCCACCACCGGGGAAGTGGCTCAAATACGAGGTTGACAAGGTACTGATGTTCGCCATCAGGCACGCATCCCTGCTGCCGTTGCTGGAGGTCACCGAGTCAAAGGTGGAGAAGGTGGCAGACCGTGTCTTCAAAGTATCAGCACAGGTGGCGAACACCGGCTTCATGAGCACAAACGTCACCAAAATGGCCGTTAAGATCAAGGTGGCCAAACCGGTCCTTGCCGAGATTAGGCTATCTGATGGGGCTGAGCTGGTAACGGGCCACGAGAAGGTGGACCTGGGACACCTTGAGGGAAGGAGTGCCAAGCTGATGTTACCGAGAGTAATCGGTGGCGACGTTGTGGACAAGACGCGGAGCAGCGTTGAGTGGGTCATCAAGACAGCCTCTGACGAGCTCGTTGAGGTCACCGTCGAGGCGCGTTGTCCGAGGGCAGGTACCAGCCGGGTCAGGGTAACCCTTCAATAACCACGTCTTCCCCTAATGGGCTATGGAAGTGCAGGAAGTATCTATGAGGGACATCGTGGGCTACTTTCTCGCTCTCTTTGTTTTCTACGAGTTCTTCATGGTCGTGCCAAGCCAATGGATCGAGTTGCTCACCGCGCAGCTGAGCACGTCTGCGCTCAATGCACTGGGTCTCGTGTCCGAGTACGGCATTAGGTACGGGTTCGTCTGGATGACCCTGACGGGCGGGGCGAGACCTGTGTTGGTCTACATAATCAGGGAATGCACGGCTTTCCACGTCTGGGGAATAATTATGGGGCTTGTCCTTCCGTTGAAGGGGCCAGTGCTGACCAGGAAGCTGAAGGCAGTCGCCTTCGGTGGCACTTTCATCTTCGTGATGAATATCACCCGCATAATGGTCACGGTCTACTTGACAGGGTACGACGTGCCCCCTTTCAGCTGGTTCTTCACTAACCCCACCGTTGAGACCTACCACTATCCCGTAAGCTTCGCGTACGGCGTCGTTGGGATTGCTGTCGTTGTTTACCTAATCAACGAGTACATCTTGCCTGAGTTGGGGGATTTCCTCATCGTGATGCCCGATGCGCTGATATTTAATCTGAAAAACCTGAGAAAATAAAGGGTTAATAGTTGGGAACGTGGAGCTGGTAGTACTCCCTTCCGTGTTTACAGGCGGGGCATATCTCTGGGGCTTCCTTGCCGTGGTGGACGTAGCCGCAGTTTATGCAGTGCCATCCCACTTCCTCGTTTCGATTGAACACGGTGCCGGCCTCGACGTTGGCTAGCAGCGTTCTGTACCGCTTCTCGTGCCCTTCCTCAACCTCAGCGATCTCGGTAAAGCTCTCGGCGATCTTGGGGAAGCCCTCCTCCTCCGCAGTCTTGGCGAAGTTAGGGTATAGTACTCCCCACTCCTCGGCCTCACCCTCCGCAGAGGCTAGAAGGTTCTCAGATGTTGACCCAATTTTACCTGCCGGGTAAGTGGCTACGATCTCCAGCATTCCACCCTCTAAGTGTTTGAAGAATACCTCTGCGTGCTCCTTCTCGTTGGCCGCCGTTTCAAGGAAAATGTTCTGGATCTGGACGTAGCCTTCCTTCTTTGCCTTTGACGCGAAGAAGGTGTACCTGTTCCTGGCCTGGCTCTCGCCGGCAAAGGCTTTCAACAGGTTTTGTTCAGTCTTTGTACCTTTTAGACTAGACATAACTTATCAAAAATACTTTGTTTAGGACGGTTAAAAAAGATGACGATGGTACAATATAGTTCCCTGATCTTATATTGCCGATGATGAAGAAAATGAAGTTCCTGTATCTCACATTAAGCGCGAATAATATTGTTGATGATATGGAAAAACAGCTTTGTAAGAAATAGTGGGACACGTTTGAGTCTTATTCCATCACTTCGACAGTTATGTCTTGGGCACCTTTCCATAGGACATTTAGCCCCAGTTTCTCAAGGTCGCCTTCGATTATTGTGGCGAAGTGGTTGCCTGGGAGTAATCCGAACTTGCTGGCGAAGATTGATGAGCCGTATGGGAAGAGCATCTCCTTCTCGCTGACGCCT
>JABIBQ010000051.1 GCA_018652685.1 Candidatus Bathyarchaeota archaeon | reverse complement strand
GGCAACCATCGACGCGGGTGAGATCGCGGGGCTGAGCGTGACTCGAATCGTCAACGAGCCAACGGCCGCGGCACTTGCCTACGGCCTCGACAAGACAGACCAGGACATGAAGATTCTCGTCTTCAGCTTTGGCGGCGGCACGAACGACACAACCATCATGGACTTTGGCAGCGGTGTATTCGAGGTACTGTCCACAAGTGGCGACACCCAGACGGGAGGAGCCGACGTTGACAAGGCCGTCATGGACTACTTGATAGCGGAGTTTAAGGGCAAGACGGGCATCGACCTCACGTCAGACATGAAGGCAATGGCCAGACTCAAGGAGGCGGCCGAGAAGGCAAAGATAGAACTCAGCAACCTAATCACCACGGAGATTGAGCTGCCTTATATCGCCATGAACGCAGACGGGCCGCAGAACCTGCAAATCACACTCACAAGGGCAAAGCTGGAGCAGATCGCTGCGTCCATCGTAGAGAGGATCATAGAGCCAATCAGGCGCACCATCAGGGACTCTGGACTTACAGTGGACAAGATTGACAAACTGGTCCTGTTCGGCGGGATGACAAAGATGCCCCTTGTTCAGAAGACAGTCGAGGAACTGGTAGGCAAGAAGATGGAGAGGGGAATTGACCCAATGGAGTGCGTCGCCATAGGCGCCAGCATCCAGGGGGCAGTACTTGCTGGAGAGATTGATGACATCGTCCTACTGGACGTTACCCCGCTGAGCCTAGGCGTTGAGACAATGGGAGCCGTCATGACCAAGGTACTTGACAGGAACACGACAATCCCAACGAAGCAGACGAAGGTATTCAGCACTGCGGCTGATATGCAGACCGCGGTAACCATCAACGTACTCCAGGGTGAGCGATCCATGGCAGCTGACAACATCAACCTGGGCAGCTTCAACCTGGCGGGCATACCTGCGGCGCCAAGGGGGGTACCCCAGATTGAGGTGACCTTCGACATCAACGCCGACGGCGTCCTCAACGTGTCCGCAAAGGACTTGGGGACAAGCAAGGAGATGAGCATCACTATCCAGGCAGCCACAAAGCTCAGTGACGCAGAAAAGGACCGCATGGTCAGGGAAGCGGAACAGTACGCCGACGCCGACAAGGAGGCAAAAGAGGCTGCTGAGATCAAGAATCAGGCGGACACACTGGTCTACAGCACCGAGAAGCTGCTGAACGAACAGTCCGAAAAGATCCCAGCCGAGATGAGGGAGAAAATCATGGAGCCACTTGAGGCGCTAAAGACTGCAGTTCAGGAGGGAAGCACCGCCGAGATAAAGTCCAAGATGGAAGATCTTGAGAAGGTTGCCCAGGAGCTTGGCGCATCACTGTACCAGCAGGCGGGTGACCAGGCCGCAGCAGGCGGCCCTGGTGGACCCCAGCCGGGTCCACAGCCTGAGCAGCAGCAGGACCCCGGTAAGAAGACCGTCGAGGCCGACTACAAGGTAGTCGACGAGGATGAAAAAGAGTAACTCCTCCTTTTTTGCTCAAAATATTTTTTCGTTACTATCCCAGTGGAGACTAGAGCCAATTGCTTCTATCGTTCTCCTCGATAATCTCGTTGAGGAGGTCCCTGAAATCGATGAGCTGCTCCATGGTAACGTCAACGCTGAACGATTCCTCGGACGCCTTCCTGAACTTTTCGACCATCATCCTGATGACCATGTTTGTGTCCTCGTCCACCGGGAGGCTGAAATGAATGCGCTTCATCGTTGATATCTTCAATGCGCTGGGATTTATGATGTGCGTAAATACAGCCCAGTATTCAACAAGGTTTATGTGCCAGCTTCAGGAACAAAATGCCATTACAGAGGCGCTGATGATTGTCCGATAAACGCGATTACTACGAAGTACTAGGTGTTGAGAGGAGTGCCTCAGCTGACGAGATAAAGAAGGCTTTCAGGAAGCTGGCTTTCAAGTTCCACCCAGACAGAAACAAGGAGGAGGGTGCCGAGGAAAAGTTCAAAGAGATCAGCGAGGCGTACGCCATCCTCAGCGATGACAGCAAGAAAGCCCAGTACGACAGGTTCGGCCACGCCGGCATCAGTGGCGCGTACAGCCAGGAGGACATCTTCAGGGGCGCAGACTTTAGCACCATCTTTAGGGACATGGGCTTCGGAGGGGACGATATATTCGGCAGGATCTTCGGCGGCATGTTCGGCGGAGGATTCCAGAGATCGAGGCGACGTAGTGGCCCGCCACGTGGTAGGGATGTTGAGACTCGCATCGAGATCACCCTTGAGCAGGCGGCGACAGGGGCCGAGGTTGAGATCAGTTTGAAAAGTTCCGTTGCGTGCACAAAGTGCGGAGGCAACGGGGCTGAGCCTGGTTCACAGGTAGTCACTTGCCCACAGTGCCAGGGACGGGGCCAGATCCAGCAGCGGACAAACAGCATATTCGGCCAGATGGTTACGCTTACAACCTGCCCACGGTGCAGGGGAAGAGGACAGACCCCCGAGAAGCCATGCTCAAAGTGCGGTGGCAACGGACTTGAGGAGAAGCGGAGGAAGCTCAGCGTTAAGGTGCCCGAGGGCATCGATGACGGCGTCTATATGACCCTGCGGGGCCAGGGCGACTCCGGCATGTACGGCGGGCCCAAAGGGGACCTGTACATCCAGGTTAGGATCAAGCCACACAAGGAGCTCATCAGGCGCGGCAGCGACATCATACACGAGATTGAGATCAACTTCCCGCAGGCGGCATTGGGCACCGAGATAGAGGTGCCGGTGCTTGGCGGCCACGAGACCATAAAGGTGCCCGGTGGGACCCAGAACGGTGACATCCTCAGGCTGAGTAAAAGAGGCATGAAGAGCCGGTTCGGCTACGGTGACCAGCTCATCCATGTCACGGTTACAGTCCCCAAGAAGCTGTCAAAGAAAGAGAGACAACTTATCCAGGAACTTGAAAAAGAGCTGGGTAAAAAGAAAGGTATTTTCGGCTAGCGTCTATCGATTACGTCGTTGACGCCCGGTCCAGTACCCACGAAGGTCACAGGCACGCCAATCTCTTTCTCGATCTTCGCGACGAACTCCTTTGCCTCGGCGGGCAGGCTGTCGTAGTCACTTGAGCCCGCGATCTCCGGGTACAGGATGTCCATCTTTGTGACAGCGATCTGTGTCGCACCGTTGATCCTTGAAGCCCTCTTTGCTAGCGCGTAGTTGAACGGCGCTGCCCTTCTCTGACGGCCCGTGACTGTCCCGTACTCGTCCCAATTGCGCTTTTTTGCCTCCTCGTGGCTTATCTCGCCCTCAAGGGGACCCTCGCCTACACGCGTAACGTACGCTTTGCATACCAGCACGACGTCGGTGATTCTTGTAGGGCCAACGCCCACGTCACTGCATACCGCTGCGGCGCACACGTCCTTGCTCGTTACGAACGGATAACCTCCATGGAATAGACTGATGTAAGTGCCCTGAGTGCCCTCTAGGACCACGTTCTCGCCCGCGTCAAGCGCATCGTTCACAAGCATTGGCACATCCTTGAGGTATGGAGCCAGCTCAGGGATATCCCTCGCCATCTTGGCTACACGTAGCGCCCTGTCAGAGTTACATGGGCCTGTCCCGGTCCCAGTGGTCCCGATCTTCTCCTTCAGGTAACCTTTCTGGTCTGCCTCGATGTGCTTCTGCTCAATTATAGCGCACTGTGGATCAAGCCCAATCCTGCCCTCGATACCAGTGACCTCAATCTCCTTGAGGAACACCTCAGGGTTAACCAGGACACCTGGCCCGACCAGCTGGAGTGACCTCTCGTTAACGAAACCGCACGGTACCATGCGGAGCTTGTACTTGATGTCGTCCTTGACGACAGTATGCCCCGCGTTCGGGCCGACACCGCCCCTTGCTACGACCGCGGCATCGTCAGCCACGGCTAAATAGGATACTATCTTACCTTTTCCTCCGTCTCCGAAGAAACCATCAACAACTATTGTACAGCTCAAACATAACTCACCAGAGCCAAACACACCACCCATACTGATGATTTAAGTTTAACGCACATAGTGGTCCTCGGAGGATCTGTTTTTAACAGAAATATGCAACTTGGGAGGTTTATTTGGCACCTAGAACTAGTTTCTTGCACATAACAGCACCACCGGTCACCTGCTCTGTGATGTTTGCCATGGCTCAAGTAGATGCTGATTACGTAGCCGCACGCCAGAAAATTATCGAGGCCGGAGAGAAGATGATAACCGAGTTACTCTCCAGTCCCAAGTGAGAAAAATAGGATTCTCTAAGAGTTCTAGCTACTCTTCTTTATCATACTCCCATTTGTCAACCGGGTGTCCTGTCTCGTACAGTAGGACTCGCTTCCCGTAGTCATCGTCAGGTCGTGGCCTTGTCTTGCCTGCCCCTGTCCATCCCTGGCCCGAGTCGTCACTCCAATGCCTCCTTGACCAGACGAAGCCCCTGAACGGGTCCCTTGTCTTGTCCATCCATTCCAGTATCCGCTTGTGGAGCCCATTCCTAACCTCACTATACCTCGGATCCGTGATGAGGTTGACCATCTCCTGGGGGTCTTCCTGGATATCGTACAGCTCATCCGTGTGGAGGAGGTTGATGACCAGTTTGTGTCTGCCGTCGAACGCGCACCTGATGGGCAGCAGCCCACCCCAACCGTCATGGTTCCACTCGAATCTGTTGAACTCCATGAACACCACGTCGTTCACCTGGGCCTTCGGGTTCTCAAGCACAGGCATCAGGCTTTTTCCCTCAAGGAAAGGAGGGACGGTGAGTCCAGCGGCCTCCATTATCGTTGGGGTGATATCAACGTGGGATACGGGGTGCTCAGCAACCGTGTTATCCTGGGTAACCCCTCTCCACCTGACAATCAGGGGGATTCGGGTTGTCTCTTCGTACATTGCTGGGCCTTTTGAGTCCAATCCGTGGCTCAATAGGGGAGTCCCGTGGTCAGAAAGGAAGATTACCATGGCATCAGGATCGTGTTTTTCCACGGCGTCCAGCACCCGCCCGATCTCATAGTCCACGTAGCTGTTGCACCCGAAGAACATGGGCTTGCTGAAGGTCTTGGCATCACGTGGTAGGCCCCCGGCTTCCGCCCACATCTTTTGATGAATAGGCTTTGTGTCAAGGGGATCACCCACGTTCTCACCCAACTCGTACTCGTAATCCTGGAACATGTCACAGTACGGGGGAGGGCAAGTCGATGGCCCGTGGGGCTCGTCGTACGAGACCACGAGGAAGAACGGCTTATCACCTGACTTCTCAAGGAAATCAATGGCCCGATTGCTGCACCGGTTTGCCCACGTGAACTCCTCGGTTATGCGGTACTTGTGGATGTTCTCCGCGGTGTTGAGCTCCTCCCTCCACCTGAGCCTCTCCTCCGGAGTGAGGTCGTCCAGGTAGTTCCTGCCGTCGTACCAGTACTCGGGATCCCAGCCGTCAGGACATTTACCGTTGCCGAAGTAATCTGTACCGTCAAGGTGCCATTTCCCAGTGTACGCGGTGTGGTAGCCATGATCAGAGAGCCTCTGGCCGATGGTCATGATACTCTGGCCCATGGGGAGGTTGTTTGCCCAGACGCCGGTGGTGTGAGGGTAGTTTCCTGTGAATATTGATGACCTGGAGGGCCCGCAAACGGGGCAGCTTGCATAGGCCCTGTCAAACTTCACTCCCTGTGTGGCGAGCCAGTCAATCCGTGGGGTCTTCAGCTCCGGTCTCCCGTAGCAACCGAGCATATTGGTACCTTGGGTATCCGTCATGATGAGTACGATATTTGGACGGTCCATGAGTACCCGTGGTTTTTCACGTATATAACATGAAAAGAGGGCTCATTGGGTAAGGCTATTCTTTAAACTCTGGATTTTCTCTTCGGCGTGCTCGAAAAACATCTTGTACGAGTCACAGAAATAGTTGAGGTCAACTCGCATGTATTTCTGGCATCCACCGTTACAGTATCTTAACCACGGACAGGTCTCACAGTTGCTGGGTAATTGACGCTTGCCCATGAATTCTCTGAATTTCTCACTGCTGGCAAGTTCTTCAATCGAGTCTTCATGAATATTTCCGAGCAGCCACTCGTGATCAACGTAAAAGTCGCACGGGTACACGTCCCCGTTGTACTCGACGACCAGGTACTTCCCGCATTCAGAGTAGACGCAGTTCGGGGAGGCACCCGTGACCTCCCTGATCATGATGTCCTCAAAGTCCCTCACGTATACGTTGGGGATGTCCTTGACCCACTCATCGAACACCTCGATCAGGAACTGGCCGTACTCCTCAGGAGTTATTGAGTAATTCGTTGGTTCGCCTGTATCCGAGTCATACTCGATGCATGGTATGAATTGCATGTACCTGTGCCCCTCTTTTTTCAGGCCCGAGTACAGCCCCTTCGGGGTCTTCACGTTCACGTCGTTGAGAAGCGCAAGAACATTATATGGCACATTTTTTGACTGGAGCAAACGAAGTGCTTTCCGAACCCTATTGTAGGTACCACCCCCGCCGTCAATCCGGTACGAGTTATGCTGAGCCTCATCACCATCCAGACTCACGCCTACAAGCCAGTTTTCACTTTTCAGAAACTTCGCCCACGGGTCATCAATGAGAATCCCGTTTGTCTGGATGCTGTTACTGATTTTCTGGACTGGGTACCGATATAACTCCTGAAGCTGGACCGCTTTTTTGTAGAACTCAAGACCCGCCAGTGTCGGCTCACCGCCCTGCCACACGAAAGAAACAGTTCTGGCCCCCGTGCCCAGGGCTTGCTCAGTGAGCATCTTCAACGTCTCCTCACTCATTCGAGGATGGGACTCGGAATATAGCATTGATTTTGGGGAGTAGAAACAGTAGGCGCATGAGAGGTTACAGTCAGCGGATACTGGTTTCACCAGCAGAGTTATCGATTCCCAGCAGTTCATCGACGCCAATCCCGTTTAAGGAGCCCTACGGGCTAACAAATGTTTGTGCACGCGAATTGTGAAATAGAACCCCATTTTTCATTTTACTAGAAAAATAATGTGCGCATTCCAAGGGTTAGGGGAGGGGTTCGAACCAACTAGAGGTTCCTAAGGATCATGGATTCGTCCCAGACTCATAGCGATGATTTTATCATCACAAATCATTAACATTAACTATGAATCAAGATGATAGGTTTAACGAGGCATGGAGGAGACGTAGGAACCCGCCATACACTACAGTGAGTTGGGTAGACAACGAATGGGCAAAGGGAAGAACAGATTGGCTAACGATACTCATTAGAGTAAAAGATAATGAAATCATCGATAAAATAATGCCTCTCCAAAACGAGTTTAAACGATTCAAATGTACTGAACCTATCCCAGTAGAGTCGTTTCACTTCACAATCAAAGAGCTAGCCTTCCTTGCTGACGAGAATCAAAACTCAGATGAGATAACAAAAGAAGAATTGGACATCCTCATACCCTCGATTGAGGAAAAGATTAGGGATTTTTCTCCTTTTATGATTGAAATAAAGAATCTAAACCAGTTTCATTCTGTTGTGTGCGTTGAGGGTCATGATGGTGATGTAATCAATAACTTGAATGGAGCTATTGTGGGGGTTGATGGAGTTCCAAGGTATTCTCGTGATTATCCTGGGTTTCTTCCTCATCTTAGTTTTACGCAGTACAAGAACTCTGAGGATTTTGAGGAGGTGATTGATTATCTAGAGGAAATTAGGGAGGCGTATATTGGGTCATTGTTTGTTGATTCGTTTGAACTAGTTATTGCGAAATTACCAGTCAAAGATAGATACCCCAAACTGAAACCATTGCATAAATTCCAACTTGAATAAAAGCACAAAGTCAAATCGATGATTTTATCCTTAGTTCCCATTATCCAAATCTTTATGGACCGTTTATGGTCCACTTGGTCCTGTTACATCAGATAATATGTCCTACTCTGGCTCTAACTCCAATAGCCTCATGGGTTCGAATCCCACGGAGGACTGTTGACATCAACCGCAACCCTCCCCTTTTTTATCGAATATTAATCATCACTTTCCAATTTTCTAGAGTCACACACCCAGAGAGGCATAGGTAATGTAGTGGTGGAAAAAGTGAACGCGCTCATAGAAGATTAAATGGTGGAGGTAACCCTCCTGGAATCACTGCACTCGGTGAGCGTCTAGAGCTTCGACGATAGTTCTGGGAGGAACGACGTCTCCATTCCTTTCGGGGCTACGAGCACTGCCTGGTCCAGCCCCTCGTTTTCGAGTCTGTTCATCTTTTCGATACACTCGTCAACGGTTCCTGTTACCCTCATGGACACCTTGATGTCATCAGGATCTCTACCCATTTTGCTGCATGCCTTCTTGAGAATGAATCTACCCTTAGCGAGGTCATTGACGGTGGTGGCTCGCATATAGTCCCAAATGTCCGCGTGTTTGGCTACTTGCTTCATCATCAGTGCTCCCCCCGTGCTACCGATTAGTATCGGGGGATATGGCTTCTGAACAGGCTTGGGCATGCAAATAGCCTCCCGTAGTGTGTAATGTCTCCCCGAGTAGGACGCCTTCTCAGTTGTCCACATGAGTTTGATTATCTCAAGCCCTTCGCCTAACCTCTCGATGCGTGTGGACGGCTTCATGGGGAAATCCACACCGTATGCGTCGAACTCGTACTCAAAACCGTTCTGCTTCTGCCTGCTCGCCCGGTTGGTTCCGCCTGCACCGATTCCTAGTACTAGCCTGCCACCGGAGATCTGGTCTAGGCTTGAAGCCATCTTTGCCAACAGTGCCGGGTTCCTGTTGTTGATGTTCAGCACGAGGGGAGTGAGTCTTACCCGGCTGGTATCTGCGGCTAGGGCGCTGAGTAGGGTCCAGCATTCGAGGAAGTCCTGCTGGTCGGGTTTGGGTGATGCGTGGAGGTGGTCCATGAACGATATGAAGCTTAGTCCTGTCTCCTCTGCCTTCAGCACTGTCTCCTTGATCTCGGTGTAATTCATGCCGTCTTGGGGTATATGTAATCCAATCTGCATCTAATCCAAGTACAATACCCGATACTATTCTTAATACACCTTACTCTTCCATCCTGAACCGCATCCACGTGGCTTCGCTACTGGTATAATCCCAATAGGGCGAGCTTTGTCGCGGGGGGTTCGAACCTCAATGAAAGTGGTGACATCATCACATCTTTTCTACTCGAATCCATTATCCCCACATTCAGTAAACGGTACTTCAGGTATGATAGGAGGGGTTCGATTGTGGGATCTTCGCTTCGACGGAGTCACGCCAGGCCCATAGCTTCTGCTTCAATCGGTCCCTAACTTGAGGATGACTCTCGGTCAGGTTGTGTTCTTCGCGGATATCATCCCTCAAGTTGTACAGCTCCAGTCGATTGTCCTCGAAAAACTCTATGAGTTTATAATCCCCAACTCGGATCGAGGACCCTGGAGTTCCCCCCTGATTACCATAATGGGGATAGTGCCAGAATATTGCTTCTCGCTCTAATTGGGGCTCGCCTTTTAGTAAGGATACAAAGCTGGTGCCGTCGCAATGCTGTTCAGGCATTAAATCCAGTCCGACCATTTCTAGTATAGTGGGATAAAAATCAGGGCTTGTGACCGGTTCACCGCATATGCTCCCAGGACACGTAACACCAGGCCAGTTAACCAGTAAGGGCTCGCGAGTCCCTCCCTCGTACATCCAGCCTTTCCCTTCCGCCAAAGGGGCGTTACAGGTTGGAGATCCTTCAGCTGTTGCCAAGCCTCCGTTATCGGATGTAAAAATGACGATCGTATTATCCATTTGACCAGTTTCCTCCAATGTTTGGAAGATACGACCTAGATTATCATCCACATGCTCGATCATCGCAGCGTAAACAGGGTCAGACTGGAGGAGCCGCCGATTGATTCGCTTGTCTTTTTTGTGTTCACAAGGAAAGATTTCCCCTTCTTCGAAGGTCTTTTGTTGATCCAGACCCAACCGTTTGGCCTTGTTCTGATATTTTTGAATCGTCCCCTCTTTTGCCTGTATTGGAGTATGGACGCTATAATACCAGAGATTGAGGAAAAATGGTTTGTCGTCTTTTTGTCGGATTAAAGTGATCGCTTCATCAGTTAATCTATCTGTGAGGTATTGACCTTTTGGACCGTCGTCAAGAACAGGGATTTTCCATGGGCTGAAATAGCCATGAAGAGGTCTGCCCCACTCACAGCCTCCTATATTGACATCAAAGCCCTGTTTTTCGGGGTAATGATCTGGTCCTCCAAGATGCCATTTACCAATGTGCCATGTATGATAACCTGATTGATTGAGAGTGTAAGGTAGGGTCTTTTCATTTAGGGGTAAATATTTCAGATAGGGTACGTCGACCAACTTCCCCCGGGCGGGATGTGTTTCGGATTTTGAATCTATCCAATCAGTCACTCCGATGGTTGCGGGATATTTTCCTGTCAACAGGCTTGCACGTGTAGGCGAGCATACAGGACAGGCAGAGTAGGCATCGGTAAAACGCATTGAATTGGCAGCCAGGCGATCTAGATGAGGGGTTTCATAAAAAGAGCTGCCATAGCTCCCAATATCCATCCATCCCATGTCATCCATTAGAATAAATAATATGTTAGGTCGTTGCGACATGGCTTTCCGTAAAAGTATTTAATGTAACTCATATTTCAGCGGTACGACAACATTACATCTAACAAAGCGTGAGCTGTTAGAGGAGATCATTGAGGATTGCCAGTGTCCGGTCCACCTCATCCTCGCTGTTGTAGATGTGGGTACTGAACCTGATCCCTCGTCCCTCTGATAACGCTCTGGGTTGTATCTTGCCTCGTTTCCATAACTGGTTCTGGACCTCCTTGTCCTCGACCCCATGTACCTTGAACGTGGTTAAACCGGCACACATGGAGTCCAGAGGTGTAACAATTTCAACCTCACCCATTATTGCTAACCCGGCTCTAAGGCGGCCCCCAAGATCCCTGATCCTGTCGTAGACCCTCTGAGGACCTATCTCAAAGTGGAGGTCAAGTGCTGCCTCAAAACCTACAAGCAACGAAGGGTTACCCGTGCCCCTCTGCCCGAGCCTGTAACCGTTGTCCTCGTGGTTGTCCCACTGGCTACTGGCTAGGGTGGTCCAGACCTTGTTAATGAGACTCTCCTTTACGTATAGGAACCCGTTACCCGCTGGGGCCATGAGCCACTTGTGTGGACTGCCATAATAGGCGTCACACCCCAGTTTCTCCACGTCTATTCTGATATGCCCAGGGGTTTGCGCCCCGTCAACCACTGATATTATCCCGCGTTCCTTTGCCAGCTCACATATCTGTTTGGCTGGAAATACTATCCCCTGCTCTGATGATATATGGGGGAATGAAAGCAGGTGTGTGTCCGGCGTTATCGCCTTCTCAAAGGCAGCCACTATCTCGGCTGGCCCATCAATGCTTCTCGGGATCTCAACCTTACGATGTTTTGACCCTTTCCTCTCTGCATGGAGCTCCCAAGCACACCTCCCACCGGGGTGTTCGATATCGGTCGTCAACACCTCAGCCCCCTCTGGTATGTCAAGTCCACCGGCGAGGAGGTTCATCCCCATGGTGGCGTTTTGGGTTAACGAGACAAGTCTATAATCTGCATTGATTAGCATTCCCACCTTCTCACGGAGACCAACGTATGCACCATATCCCGAAAGCAGGCTCATACCACCCCCACTCCAGTCAACATGTGCTGCCCTGACGTTGGACTGGATTGTATGATCAAACACAGCCTTGAGGACGCGGAGGGGTGAAGCCCCTACGGTACCTGTGTTACAATAGGCTTCATCTGAGGGCATAGGAAACTGTTTTCGCAGTTCACCCCAGTAATCTGGGTCATCGTTCATTGGTAGAGGGGGTATATTTTCGAGAACCGAGGCAGCCATGGTGTTTTCATAGCTTCTTTTCTATTTAACAGGCACGCGCATGTTAGATTACTCTATCTGTAATTTACGCGCACACTCACGTCTAATGAGTTGAATAAGATAAAAAAAGAAAAAATATGAATTTTAGAGACTTAGGGTGGACCTGGCCTTGAGAATCCGTTCGCACTTAGTGCGGCGTCATCCCAAGCTACAGATATCTCGATGCCGTTATACTGGCCATAGCTAGTGAAACCGTCGGCAGTAAAGCCCCAGATATCGAAG
>JABIBQ010000044.1 GCA_018652685.1 Candidatus Bathyarchaeota archaeon | reverse complement strand
CAATACTCCTACCCCTCTTCGGGGAAGTCAACATACACCTCACCAGCATAGTGTTCCTGGGGATAACGTGCACGTACATAACGTCCCCCCTCCACCTATGCCTGATCCTGACAAACAACTACTTCAAGTCCGACCTAAACAAGGTCATAAGATACACGGCCCCTAGCTGCCTCGCCCTGTACCTCATCGGCCTGGCCTACCACCTCTTCCTATACCGCATGTAATATCTCCATTCATGATGGAGTGGACAAGAAATTATTACAGGAGTAGTCAATAATCCTCCCCATTAATTTTAGCTAAAAAGTCATGGCTTCCAGACGTTGTACCATCTGGCGTAGCTCTTTTTCTGCCACTCCGGGCGGTCTGTGGGGTACAGAACCCTGTAATCATAGGATGCTGCCACGTCCTCCGTTGCGCCGTCCTGGATTAGCCCCTGCATAACCCACTTGACTTCCTTCATCCACGACAGCTGGCGCTCCACCTCGTGCAGGTCGCATAGCGGCCCGTGACCTGGGATGATGGTCTCGATGTCCATCTTGAGCATGTCCTGGAACGCATCGATCCAGTGGTCTGGGTTCGCGGTGGGGTCTCCCGCCCATGGGAACATTCCCACAAAGAGGAGGTCACCTGCAAACAATGTCCTGTCCTCCGGAACGTAAACTGTGCTACTACAGTCGCTGTGGCCTCCGTGGTTGGTGAACTGGACTCCGTCCATCTCCCAGCTATCGGTGAACGTGATGGTGGGGACCACGATCTCAAGCCCCTCAAACAGCCACCATCTCTCGGGAGCGTCGGTCCTGTACGTCTCAAGCATCTTCTCCAGGCTGTTGGGTGACCACTCTTTCTTGAGTCCCTGCTCCATCTTCTCCCAGAGCCTCCTGTGACCCACGATCTCAAGGTCATTGAACACCATGTTACCGAACACATGGTCCCCGTGAATGTGGGTGAGGAGGAGATGGCTCAGCGGCTGGCTGATAACCTTGGGGATGGCTGCCCGAAACTTGCGGGCGGAGCCGGGGTACTGGGCGTCAACGGCCACGGCGCTGTCACTGAGCTCGATTACCCCCACGTTCCCGCCCGTCTCGCCGTCCCAGTTGGCGTGGACACGGCTTGAGACCTTGTGTAGCTTCATAGAATCACTGGAATATCATCGATTTCCGCGATTATAAGGCTATGAGGTTCACCAAAATGGGAACGTTTTATACTGGAGGCTCTGTGTGCTATCAGCAATGAGTGCCCTAGAGAGGATCAAGGCCATAGAAGAAGAGATGGCACGGACGCAGGTCAACAAGGCCACGAACCGTCACCTTGGTGTACTCAGGGCTAGGATAGCCAAGCTCAGGCAGCAGGAGCAGGACAGGGTTACAAGGGGCCAGGGCCAGAGGGGTGATGGCTACACCGTCAGGAAGGACGGGGACTCCACGGTGGTACTGCTGGGGCTGCCCAGCGTGGGTAAGTCCACTTTACTCAACCATCTCACAAACAGCAAAAGCAAAGTCGGCGCGTATGATTTTTCTACGCTCACAGTCATCCCTGGCATCCTGAAGTACGGCGGGGCAAATATTCAGGTACTGGACATCCCAGGTATCATCAGGGGAGCAAGCCACGGGAAGGGCCTCGGGAAGAGGATTCTATCAGCAACCAGATCAGCGGACCTGATCCTCGTGGTCACGGACGTATTCAATCCAAAGATGAGGAATATGCTTCTGAATGAGATCAGGGCAATCGGTCTGAGGCCCGACGAGAACCCACCAAACGTCATCATCGAGAAGCGCGCCTCTGGCGGAATCTTCATCACGGACATGGTGGGCATGACCCAGATGGAGCACGAGGGCATCAAGGACATCCTCAGGGAGTACAGGTACCACAACAGCAGGGTGGTAATCAAGGAGGACATATCGTACGACCAGTTCGTGGATACTCTCCTGAAGAACACGGTCTACATCCCGACGCTCACGGTTCTCAACAAGATCGATATGGTTGACAAGGAGTACGTCGAGGAGCTTGAAAAGTCCCTGGACCACTACGTCATACCCATCAGCGCGGATACCGACGTGAATCTTGAACGACTCAAGAAGGAGATATTCGAGCACCTTGATCTCATACGAATCTACATGAAGCCCAGGAGGGAGAAGGCGGACATGGAGGAGCCCATGATCGTCAGGAACGGCTCAACGGTGGGCGATATCGCCAGGATGGTCCACGGTGATCTCAGGAAACGACTCAGGTACTCCCGGATCTGGGGCAAGAGCGTAAAGTTCGGCGGCCAGAAGGTAAAGGCGAAGCACGTCCCTATGGACGAGGATATCCTCACGTTCTACGCCTAGTAATTGTTTTATCGCGATTTGTAGACCTTGAGCTTCTTGGGGAGCTTCTCGGATGCATACCTCAGGGTCAACGCGGGGGTTACGGGTTTCCAATTGACTAGGTACTCGTGAATTTCCTGGGGGTGTACTTTGCTGGCCTCCTTGAGCATCCAGCCTGTGCCTTTCTGCACCATGTCGTCGCCATCGATCATGAGCCTGTCGGCTACCCTGAAAACGGAGTCCAGCATATCCCCCTTCCTTGCGATGGGGACGAGGCTGACGGATGCTGCGCGCCTCCTCCACCTGCTTTCTAATCCCGCCCACTCAACAAGTGACTCGACGTGGTTTGGATCGTCCAT
>JABIBQ010000024.1 GCA_018652685.1 Candidatus Bathyarchaeota archaeon | reverse complement strand
TATTATTTCAATCTCTGGTGAAGTTTACGCGATTGCCTATTCTGGTGATGGTGATGATGGTTGGCTGAAGACATTCACAATCTCTGACGCTGGAATAATAACTGTCTCTCTAATTGATTCTTGGGAGTTCGACACCGTTAAGGGTAAATTTGCTGATATAGTTCAAGTCTCAGGCACAACATATGCTATTGCATACCAAGGCGATGGTGATGTTGGGAAACTGGCCACAGTTGGGATACTACCTGATGGCTCCATCAACTATAATGAGTATGATTCATTGCAGTTCGTGAGTTCAAAGGGTAAAGAGCCGAGTATCGTGTATGTTTCTGGTAACGTCTACGCAGTTGCGTACAATGATGACCAGGGAGCTGGTAATCCAAAGCCTGGTGTATTAAGCACCGTTGAGATCTTGGCAGATGGCAGTATTGGTGCTGCTGTGATTGATTCCTTGGAGTTTGATGCTGTTCAAGGCAAGTCTCCCGATATTATTTCAATCTCTGGTGAAGTTTACGCGATTGCCTATTCAGGTGTTGGTGACGATGGCTTCTTAACAACAATCGGAATAGAAGCAGACGGAACAATAACAAACACCGATACAAGCGGAGGAGTCAGCGCACTGAGTGCAATCGACTCGTTGGAGTTTGATGCTGTTCAAGGCAAGACTCCTGATATTATTTCAATCTCTGGTGAAGTTTACGCGATTGCCTATTCTGGTGATGGTGATGATGGTTGGCTGAAGACATTCACAATCTCTGACGCTGGAATAATTACTGTATCTCTGATTGATTCTTGGGAGTTTGATGCTGTTCAGGGCAAGACTCCGGACCTTCTCCATGTCTCAGGTACAACATATGCTATCGCTTACAGCGGCGACGGTGATGTTGGGAAACTGGCCACAGTTGGGATACTACCTGATGGCTCCATCAACGATAACGAATATAATACACTAGACTATGATGTGGTGACTGGTAAGAACCCGAATACTATCCTGATTTCAGGAGACGTTTACGCCATTGCATACGCAGGTTATGGTGATGATGGTTTCCTTGTTACTCTCAATATAGAATCAGATGGAACTATCACAATGACTGACACTGGTGGAGATGCGGGTGCGTTTACTCCGATTGATTCTCTTGAGTATGATGCTGTGAAGGGAAAGACTCCCGATATTATCTCCGTCTCGGATGATGTTTATGCGATTGCGTATGCCGGAAATGATGACGATGGGATGTTAATCACGGTTGAAATAGCCACAAACGGTCAGATAACTGATACGGTGATTGATTCATTTGAGTTCTTGACTGCAAAAGGCAAGGAACCAAGTATCTTGCATATATCCGGTAACGTCTACGCTGTTGCGTACAACGATGACCAGGGTGCAGGTAATCCAAAGCCTGGTGTGTTAAGCACTGTTGAGATCTTGGTAGATGGCAGTATTGGTGCTGCTGTGATTGATTCCTTGGAGTTTGATGCTGTTCAAGGCAAGTCCCCTGATATGATCTTGGTTTCAGATGAGATGCATGCTATTGCATACGCAGGCGAAGGAGATGATGGCTTCTTAACAACAATTGGAATAGAAGCAGACGGAACTATAACAAACACCGATACAAGCGGAGGTGGCGACCCACCCACTTATCCAAACTCGGTGATTGATGGCTACGAGTTTGATACGTTGGACGGTAAAGAGCCGCACATCATCCATGTTTCAGGGAACGTGTATGCAATAGCCTACACTGGTAATGATTACGCTGGAACACTCATAACTTTAGAGATAGAGGACGATGGGCAGGTAACTGAGTCCATAATAGACACCCTGATTTACGATAGTGTAAAAGGGAAGGCTTCGTTCCTATTCCCAATTTCGGGAACCACATATGCTATTGCCTATTCTGGTGATGATGATGATGGGTTCTTGAAGACGGTTACGATCTCGGACGCTGGAGTAATCTCTGATTCGGTGATTGACTCTCTGGAGTTTAACGCTGTAAAGGGGAAGACCCCAACGGTCGTTCCAGTTTCAGGCGATGTCTATGCTATCGCTTACAGTGGTGATGATTATGTAGGCACTATCATAACTGTAGAAGTAGCAACTAACGGTCAGATAACTGATTCAATAATCGATACTCTGGTGTTTGATTCTGTTAAGGGAAAAGAGCCTCATATAATTCACGTCTCAGGCAACACCTACGCAGTTGCATATAGCGGGAACGACTACGCCGGAACAGTGATATCGGTGGAGATAGCGACAAACGGTCAGATAACCAATACACTAATAGATTCATTGGTTTTCGATTCTTCGAAAGGTAAAACTCCTCATATCATCCCCATTTCCGGTGATGTTTACGCCATAGCCTACCAAGGCTATGTTGAACGTGGCGTCGAACCAGGAATAGTTAGCACTGTCGAGATTACTTCTGGTGGCTCCATCGGGTCTTCAGTAATCGATTCTCTGACTTTCGATGCAGTAAAAGGAAAGAATCCTGATGTGGTTTCACTTACCAGTGGTGTCTACGCAATTGCATACAGCGGGGTTGACTATGCTGGTACCGTGAAGAATGTGAAGATTGCTGATAACGGTCAGATTACTGACTCAATCATCGCTGAAATGGTATTCTATCCTATCCACGCCAAGGAGATAAGCATACTATCGGTCTCTGGAAACGTCTATACTTTAGCCTTCCATGGTCTTGATCACGACGGCTTCGTCTTAGGCATGACAATGGGTGGAGAATCCAACTATCGGCTTGATCTTGAGGAGGGCTGGACTGAATTGCCATCTAGGGACAACGCTTGGTTACATATCCACGCTGGAGACCAATCGTCAGAGACGCTTATGGTGGATTATTGGAATGGGGCCGGATGGACGAATATCATCTCTGATATAACCTACGGTTGGAACGAGGTCGACGTGACCTCCTATCTAACGGGCTCCTCGTTTACCATAAGGTTCGTGGACGAAGCTGTTACAGACACCGAACAGGATAGCTGGGGCATAGACATGGTATACCTGCACGTTTACGATTAGGTGTGGGAATCTTTTTTTCCTTTTTATAAAATTCTATTTCTATGCAAATACCAATGTATTCTCAGAAAGTACCTCGTTAAGAACAAAGTTCAACACGGTCTACTGGATTCCCATTTTTTGATAGCAATAATGGATGTACTGATTACTTAGACAAAAGAGAACTATGGGGAATACCTAGTCCAGGCGACATCAAAACTCTCATATGTGCTCAGACCTGGAGTAGTAGCCCCCTCTGTCACGAGGAAACTTGTGAACGAAGGATCATTCTCAATCGTAACTCCTGCCGGAACACTCGTAACCCATAGATCATATTCACCTCCTGCCGTATTAGCATCCAAAGTGGTAACGAAAAACTCGGTGGTTCCAATGTATGGTACTGCCCTGACCTGAACCCAATCCTTGACCATTGTTGAAGTGTATGTGTACGTGTACCATACGTTCCTTCCGAGAGACCCAACCTCAGAGAACGTACCATAAAGGATCTCAAAAACCTTGTACGACAGTTTTGACTCGGCCCCATCGCCTGCGAACACCCAGAGTTCTTCCCCCTGGGGGGCCCAGTCAAGATCAATACATCTCTTGATACCTGAGTTGACTCCACCATCAATCTTCACAGGGTTTACCCACCAGTATTCTCCCGAGTCCTGCTGTATGTACCCGGTTACCCAGACATCGTTTCCGCTATCTAGTAATAATAGTGCCAACTGATTGGATGACAAGTCTCTGTGAGACCTGAGCATCAGAAAACGGTTATCGAAATTTCTGATCTGCCTGATTCCCGCTGGTGCAACGTTCCATTGTTGGTCATAACTCCATGTTGATGTGGACTCGTTATAATTCTTGACGATAATCCACTTTCCAACTGGATCAGCTGTTGTGCGTACGGTTACGGCTGCGTATAATATGCTTGAGTCATACTGCCAAGCGAGGTCGCCTCGCTCATATAGGTAATCAGGAGTCGTGTAAGTAGCATCCGTTATCTTGTGTGACGATCCCCAGCTTGATGATCCACTCTCGCTCCATAACGCGACGTAGGCATCGTTGTTCTCGTCTATGACAAGCATGGCGATGGTATTATCAACTGAATCAGGCTTGGCCACGAGTTTAACATATTTCACCTTTCCCGCCCCCGAAATAGTGAGACTTGCTTCTGAGTCCCATGTTGTCCCATCAAATCTTTTCACGAATACCTGAGCCTGTCCCACTTCCCAATCCTTATTACTGTAAGCAATTAGTGGGTACCCTGAGTCTTCCTCGTATTCTATATCAAACGGACGGATGTTCTCTGCCGTACTCCAAATGTCATCAATCTCGGTCTTTGTCCACCAAGTACCATCAAAATTATAGGCGTATAATATCCCATTGCTGTCAAGAACGGCGGAAACAGCCTGGTCCCTATTATCATATTTTGTGTTAAAATCACTCCTTACAATCCTCACAGCATCCCCAGCGTCTGATAGAATCGACTGTGACTGCCAAGACGACGTGTAAAACCTGCTCTTAGGGGAGACGTAAGACGTGTCGGAGGACCTGTATGTGATGAGAGCTCCGTTTGACTCACTCGCTGTAACAACGTCCGTGTCAGTTTTCTCAAGCCTCGAGGTAAAACCCGAATCGTTGCTGGACACTTGGATAACATATCCATCGATTTCTGACTGCTGAGCACCGACGAAAATATCTACGGATAGTATCTCCGTACCTCCTGATGCGATAGTCTGTGATACGGATCCTCCCAGATAATTAGATGTAGGATCTGAGTCGTCTCCTCCCGAGTAGAGCAGGTCGCCGTTTGAGTCAACAAGTTGAACTAGGGCTGTTGTGGCGTGGGATTCGTCCTCGTTATTATAAATAGTGACGTCAACCTGGCAGTAACCAGGGTTACCAGCGGGGAAGCTCAAGTCTTTGTCTTGGATAACCAGCGGTGAATCCATAATCTCCACAAAGTTCGTCGTATATTCGCCCTGGTCGGTTATCATCCAAGCAGCGGTCGACGATACCATGAAGGACAATACTGCAATAATTATAACTATGTCTCTAGTGAGCCGCACGACGTGTTGATGAACGACTGGGCTTTATAATAAGATATTCCGTAAACCGTGATATATCGTCCCTGAACGATGAGTAAACTAAGTGTAACTCTAGGTTAACATCCATATCAATTGCTTATTTACTATAATCTTTGATGAATATAGAGACCAGAATTGATATTTTTACAATACCAACTTGAGTATAGTACCGATTAATATCTTTGACTTAATATTAATAATTTAGTTGATTGAAGTCTGCTTGAGTTTTATGAGTGTCTCGGGTACCCAGAAGTGGAATATTGGTATCCGGATTAGCATGTCCACTGCCAGCGGGACCGCAAACAGCATCCATGGCCACTTGCAGGAGTACATGAGACCGCCAAGGAGGGGTGCCCCTATCCTTAACAGTGCGCTGAACGTGTTGCTGAGCCCCATCCACCTGCCCCTCTGCTCGGCTGGAACCATCTCCAGGAACAATGTGTTATAGGCGCTGGTGCTCATCCCGATGCCCCTTAGGGTCCATGCTACCAGTAACCAGTACTGGTTCGGAGCAAGGATCACGATGACAAAGAACAGCCACAGTGCCGGTCTGATTATGAGGAACGCGTACTTTCTGCCCTTGGTATCTGCAAGGTTGTTCATTGGGGTGGCAAGTATCACCGACGCTATTGTCTCTACTGTTGGTAGCAGTCCTAGTACCAGCGCGTTTGCCCCTTTGACCTCTGCGGCGTATAGGAACGTGAAACTCTGAATCGTTGACCAAACCAGGGCACCTAGGGCGCCAACCACCATCATCACCTTGAGCTTTCTACCGCCCCCATCAAGGACTTCTCTGAAGTCGTCGAAGAATCCAGTTGATTTCTTCGCCCTTGGGGTTGGCATGACGTCTGTGAGCTTGATGTAGACATAGCTGTAGATTATGATCATTCCCACGAACCTGAGGTAGTATAGCGGTCTGATACCATCGATTGTGAGGCCGCCCCACCTGTCCACCAAGATAGCGGCTGGGATCGGGCTGATGAGACCAAGGACCATTGCTACTTGCATCCTGACGCCCATTCCCCTCGCCCTCTCAGCGCTGTCAAGCTCATTTGTTATGATGACCTGCTGGCTCCTGAACATCAACGCCATGGTGAACGGGTTGATGACCATGGCGATGAATATCCACTTCCAGTCCTGGGCGAAGGCATACATGCCGACCATGGCGATGTTGAGGAAAAGCCCCGCGCCCATGACCTTCTTGAGGTTATAGTTGTCAGTGACGTACCCGACGGGCATGCTGATGAGCATGCTGATGAAACTGCTGACGCTCTGGAGCCAGGCGATGGTCATGTTGTCCGCGCCCAGTGCTTTCGTGAATATGCTGCTGTACTGTCCTGTCAGGTTGAAAAGGAACATTCCGCCGCCGCTCCTGACCAGCATCATCCGGTAATTGTGGGACTGTCTCGCGAGGAAGTCTCTCCCGTTTTTTAGGCTGTTTCGGACTCCCATATTTTTACCTCAGAAATATGCGTGGTAGAATGTTTACCAACTTAAAAACTGGGTGATTCATTTGACACTTTCCTGCTGGAATTTATATGTCCTGACCCTGCTACACAGGGTATGGTCAAGATAAAAGCAACCGTAATCAGTCAGGAGGGCCACTGCGATGCAGGAAACAAGGTCGGGGATTCGATCACTTTCGACTGGAGCACCCATGAGATCGAGGGAAGGCTGTGCCTTCATGCAATTTACAGCGTCATGCCTAAGATATACGCCATGGCTCAGGGAGGTAACGTGGCTTTCGCAAAGGCTGATGACGGGACGTTGGTGGCCCGTCATGCGTGTCCGGATGGGTACAACCCTCTAATTCTTGAGCTCAGGGTTGTGGAGTAGCTCGTTCTCCTCCCTGGCGTTGTCCTTGACAAGGAACCAGAGGAGGAATACATCTATCACAGCCAGAGTCAGGTTGATGGCAAGCGGTCCGTGGTACCCGTATATGTCGTAGACGATTCCCCCAATGAATGGGCCCGGTAACGCAACGAGGCCCCTGAACGTGCTGTAGCCGCCGATTGCTTTCGCCCTCTGCTCCGGGTCCACGTTTTTGGCCACCCATGCCTGCTCGGCTGGCATCCAGAACGCCGCACCTAAACCCATCAATATACTAGCGCCAATGGCTACTGGATAGCTCGGGAAGAAAAGCAACACGGCGAGGAGACAGCTTGAAATTATCTGACTTATCGTCAGGAACTTTTTGTAACCGTATCTGTCAACGTGCCCGCCTAGTACCATCTGAAATATAGCCATGGTGCCCGTGTTTACAGCGTTCATCAGCCCGAGCATCCCTGGTGTGAACCCGTACACATCAGCCAGCATGCCGTTGATGAGCCTCCACCCGACGCTGAACGCGAAAAGGTCCACTGACATTGCGATATAGTACCCCCACATGTACCTGGGCGGCCTGAACGTGTCTAGGAGGGAGGTGAACGCCTCCCTGACCGTGAACTTTGCCTTACCTGATGGCTTGTGGGTCTCATCGATCTTGAAAATCGTGACAATCAGTGACAGCACCGCGAACCCGACTGAGATTGCGTAGACGGTCCTGTAACCCATGTTATCCGCAAGCCAGCCCGCAGCAATTGTGCCAATCATTCCTGTGGTCATGTAGGCGCTACCCAGTAAGCTGAACACCACTCCCATCTCGTTTGCCTTGATCGACTCAGCGACTGTGCTATGCCATATGGGGATCAATGCAATCCCAAGCCCGATGAATACCATACCAAGGGCTAAAAGTTGCCAGGACTCGGCGAATAAAAAGCACAACCCAGCGGCCAACACGGTCAGTTCTCTGGCTACGAGGAATTTTTTCCTGCCATAGACATCAGAAGCCGCGCCTAAGATTGGCTGGATGATTATCTTGGCGAGGTCCATGAGGCTTTCGAGTGCTCCGATGTCCCTAACGGGAATTCCCAGGCTCAAAGCGAAAGGCTGCCAGATGATATATCTGAGGTTGTCACGCATGCCGCGCAGAGCCGTCGCTAAGGACAGGTACAGTAATTGTTTGTCTCTGCGAATTCTGTCTATGATGGACATGGCGCATCGGTAACCGTTTGATGAGCGTCCCGCTTTTAACTGTACCTGAAAAAAAGTGCTGATGTTGCAGGGCCTGTCCTAACCATGATGTTATATGTCCAATGCCCAGAATTCCACGGGATACAATCATGGCACAAGACGAAATCGCGGAGTTCGCCGATCTTTGGGCACTAATGTACAGCACCATGGCACGTGAGATGGTGGACAGCTTCGGCGAGGAAGGAAAAAAGGCCCTCATCAGGGCAATCCAGAACTACGGCAAGATAAGGGGCGAGCGCCTCAGGAAGCGTCACGAGGAGGAGGGGAGACCAATCAACATGAGGAGCCTCTTTGACCACTATGACTTACCGGGTCACCCTGAGACGGAGAAAGACAGGGTCGAGTACACTGACAACTACCTCAAGAGCTACACATACCTCTGCACCCATGAGCGGCTATGGCGCGAGAAGGGCTGTAACGATGTTGGACTGCTTTACTGCCAATACTTCCACCACGCATTCTGGCAAACTTACAGACCGGACATTGATGTTCAGATCCCGGATATACTGACTAAGGACGACAAGCACTGCCTTTTCCTGGTAAAACAACCGTCTGATTAGTGAGTCTACTCCATTTCCTTTTTAAACAGAATCCCTTCTACTACTTGATTACATGGCTCCGCAGGAAGATAAACTCAAAATGTTGCTTGAACGGATGAAAAGGCTCACCTCAAAGCAAGCTGAAATTGAGCAAAAGATCCTGAAATATGAGAATTCTGTGAAGAATAAGGAGCCAGAGAAATAATTTGAGACCCGGCGATCTAACGCCCCAAGAACGTGTAGGGGTGTACAGGTATATGAGAACACAGGGTTTTTCACGGTTGACTATCAAGGCTTTGATGAGCTACCAGCCCGATGGCATGGACCGGTTGACCGTAATTCTCGGTAAGGGGACGCCTTATGACTATCAGCTTTTACATGATGATAAGTTCAGGTTCAGCGAACTTGAGAAGTTCGTACAGGAATCAAAATCTACTACAAACTAGCGGTTTCCGTTATTCGGCTCTTGATCTCCATTGACCTGATCTCGAAGATCCTGCCGAACTCGGCTGCCTCAAGCTGGCTCACCGGGGTATCGTCGTGTGACTTGTAGTCCAGCCAAGCGTTGTACGTCCTAGTGTATATCCGGCCGAACATGGCACTACGGACGCTGTCAATGAGTCCCCTGTTCCTGAAATTTGAGAATACTCTGTAGTTGCTTTCCAGTTTGTCGTCGCTGAGTTCGTCGTCGATGACTTTTTCTAGTATTCCCCTAAGAGCTGGCTCCATTAAGACTCAACACACAATAGCTAACCATCCACTTAAATGCCTTACACCCGGCGCGAAACCATTTTCAGGGATAATGTCCCCATTTATCTGTTCACGTTGACAATAATGATACCCGTCGCTGAGGCAGAGGGCGTCCAGTTGTGCTGCCCAGCGAATGGACGGTACTCGTTCTTCAACAGCCCATATCCTCCTCACAAACTGAACTCTGGAGTGGATCTGTACCCGGTTGAAGGGTTCGGCGGTGATGCCCTCAGTCCAGTTGACGGCGAGGTTGTTTATCTAAGACAGGTCAAGGCACCTGGCGGGCATGGGTTTGAGGCCGCTGACCATGACTCGGTGATAGTGATCAGGAACAAGGATAATCGGGATACCGTGACAAAGCTACTGCATGCTGACCCCCTTGTGGAAGTCGGAGAAACCGTCAAGACGGGAGACGTTATTGGGACCACCATCCGTTCAGGTTACTATGGTATGGGGACCTCCCCGCATCTCCACGCAGAGATTAGGAAACCCGATGATCCGATTAGGGCACGAGGAGGGTACACACTGAAGAGAGTGGATCAAACAGTTGGAGAGCCTGTGTCTGAGCTGTCAGGCGAGGTGATACAAGTTCAATCTGAGTTCACTTTCATCCGGATTAACTCAACTTCAATTGGGCTTGTTGGAACCGTTAATGGCTGTCCAGCTATACTGGACGGAGGAATACCATACTACCGATGGATGGGGGCTCATTTATCCATTCCACCATCAGAAGGTGTAATCAGCCTGATGGGGAAAACTATTGGAACAATAACCGAAGTTTTCGAGGGGTCATGCAAGGCGGATTGCGCCGATTTCAGTTTCTTTGTGAAAGATATGTCTCTTTTTGGAATATCTCTTACACTTCAACCGCGAAAAGAGGCGTTGGTCAAACTATATCCTAGGAAAATGGGGAGTTTGGAGCCAAGTTTAGGCGATTGGCTCGATGTCAAGTTGAACGTCTAATATTATGAACTCTAACCGTCTGCGCTCCCAGAGCTACCGTTTATATGGGAATATTTCTCAATTCTTGGGCAAATTGGTGCCATTTTTACTATTTTCAAGAGAATATACTTATCTTAATTGAACGATCTGATTCAATGAGAAAAATGCAGGCTTACATCTACGTTTTAGTGGCAGTTGTCCTCGCCATCGGATACATCTTCGTGAATATCTACAACGATTTCAAGAAATACAGGAACGCTGCCGACGCGACAATGGGGCAGATCAAGGTTGCAATGAAGAAGCGACTCGATATGATCGAACAACTCCTCGGGGCTGTCAAGGGATACGTGAAACACGAAAAGGGTATATTCGAGTCCATCGCCAGGCTGAGGGCTGGTATTGATACATCCGAGAACCTTGGTGACCTTGAGACCGAGACGAGATCCATAACGGGGAGCCTTCTGGCTGTAGCCGAGGCGTACCCAGACCTCAAGGCGTCTGAGGGTATCCAGAACCTGATGGAGGCAATAGTTGACGTGGAAGCAGAGATTGCTCGCCACAGGTACACATTCAACAACGTCGTGCAGGAGTACAACACGATGCAGGATACTATCCCAAGCAGTCTGATCGCTGGTTCAGCTGGCGCGTCAAAGCTTGGCTACCTGGAGTTCGAAGAGAAGATACAGAACCCGCCAGACATCTCGGTGAGTTAGATGAACGAGAGAAACCAGATTGGGTTACTACTAATCATTACATTAGGTTTAGCCATAGCCATCAACATCGTGCCAGTTCTTGATTCTTTCGAGGGAGACGCCGTTGTCTCCGATTACTCCGCAGTCTTCTACTCTGACGGGACTCTGGAGGAGACGTTCACGTATAGGATCAACGTCGAGGGGAAGAGGTTCCTCTTCCGGTTCTGGGAGGATCGGTTATCAACGATACAACTACCCAGCGCAAATATCATGCTGGTTGATATCGAGGCTCCCCAAGGTACCATCCGATACGTTAAGACCTACTCGGGTCAACTATCAACGCTTGATGACTCGACTGCAGATACTCACTACCAGATTGATCGGCTTGCTTACGATAACGAGGCAGGAGCGTTCAAGCCCGGTGGGTATGAAATAGGAGAATATACCGTAAAGTACACGTACCTGATCAAGCCCCCACTTGAGTACGACGACGAGTACGCCCACCTTAACCTGAAGTTGGCGACCGAGCATCTTCCCTACAAGAAAGTGCGCGTCGCCTTCGAAAACCCCGGTTACATCTTGAACAGCTACCCTCACCCGCCGACTCTGCGCAGGGCAACAGACGGTAACATGATTGTTTTCACCGGCTCCTCTGGCGAGGACGAGCTTCTAGAGTTTGAGTTCCTCATGACCAAAGATGCTTTGACTGCCCTTGACGGGGTCGAGCGTCAAGTCGAGAACGTGAAAGGGCTTACAGTGGACGCTAACCGCTGGTACAGTCTCGAATTCTTGGCCGCCACAGGCTTCCTCTGGGTCGCCCGGTTGGCTGGGTTTGCTGTTCCCATCTGGCTTTACCGTCTTTGGAG
Organism: Candidatus Bathyarchaeota archaeon; assembly: GCA_018652685.1. GTDB lineage: Archaea > Thermoproteota > Bathyarchaeia > TCS64 > TCS64 > RBG-16-57-9. The sequence goes on along the minus strand of JABIBQ010000024.1, from coordinate 20,687 downwards.
TAGAGAGGGAAAGGAACGTGAATACCTTGTGCCTAAAACCCTCAGCTTTATACCCCACGAGGGTCGGACCCCCAGGATAGTCAACATAGTCTTCAAAAACAGCGTGTCTGATTATGATGAGGACGCATTCTACGCGACCATGCTGAACCTCCATCTGCGAGATAAGCTCAAGGTCACCCCTGAAGAGAACGGGGCGAGGGTCGAAATACTCAATGACAAGGGTTTGGATGTCTACGAGAATAAAATCATAGATTTCATCCGGTCCATCTCCTCGGACGGGGTAATCACTCCAAAGGACATGAAACGGATAGCCGATAATGGGAAAGACTCAGAATCTGGGGCCAAAAGACTGATCGGTATCCAGTCCAAATACAATGGACTCACCGGTGGCAGCGACGATAGCGTAGCAAATGAGTTCACTGTAAACGGGCACGAGAAATTGTTCCTTCCTGCCATTGTATGCTTTGTGTATGCTATGGCTATGATTGGGTTGTACACCTTCTCCCTACTCATGGAGTGGACATTCCTCAGAGCAGCAGGGTACGCCGTCGTATCTCTTATTCAGATTATCATCGCGTTTGTGTTCCCGTCAACCCTGTTCGGGTACTGGAAGGACGACAACCTGCGGGAAAAACTCCAGTGGGACGCGTTCAAGCGCCATTTATCCGATTTCAGCAAACTGGACAGGTATGGTCCAGAGGATATCAACATGTGGGGCTCGTGGCTTGTTTACGGCACTGCTCTTGGAGTTGGAGACAAGGTTGCGAAAGCTATGGGTATGCTTGAGATTGATTACGCCCCGATGCGTATGGTCAACACATATCCTTACTGGTTCATGCCGATTACAAACGCTCATACATACCACTCCTCCGTCAGATCGGGTGGACGTGGCGGAGGTTTCGGTGGTGGTGGGGGTGGTTTCGGAGGCGGTGGTGGATCAGGTGGCGGGGGAGGCGGAGTCCGCTAGGACTCATCTTCCTCAAGATATTTTTTAACCGTCTTCAAGGCATTGAGAAACTCTCCTCCACGCCCAGTAATAGTGTACTTGATATTACCGCCGTACTCGTCGTCATCTAGAAGCCGTTGATCCATGAGGAACCCTACGGCATCTTTGGCCCTATCCACGGGCAGGTTCGCGCCATAGCTGATACGGGTGATTCCCGTTGCGCCTCTCCTGCGCAAAGTCTCCAGTATGTCCTGGTAGATATCGTATCGCGTCCGTCTCTCCATGGCGATCACCTATAATGGAGGTTCGGGTAGTTTTTCAGACTTTTGAGAGGCGTTAATGACATTAGCTCTGTTGTCTACTTTGAACTCATCAGTGTATGTCACAGATTTCGCGGTGCTCCTTGAGTCCATCTGGACCCTGTTTGCGTAGACATCGCCAACCTTACACCTTGACCTGATCTGAACCCTGTCGCCGTAGATGTCCTCTGCGTCGACCCTGTCCTTGAGAATAATAATTTCCCCGATGAGCGGGCCCTCAACGTGGCCCTTACGATCGATTTCGATTCGCGTCGCCTTTGCCCCATGTCTGGTTCTCAGGTTACTGGTTTCAATGAACTGTTCGGCTTCGACCTTGTGCGCCCTGATACTACCGCCCACCCTTATGTTCTGAGCCTTCAGGTTCCCATCGACCTCAATCTTTCCGCCCACCTTGAGCCTGTCTGAGACTGAAAAATCTCCAAAGGTTTTGAGACTGCCACCAACCGAGAGAGATTCTCCCTTAGCCGTCCCATCGATCTTTACCGTTCCCCCCACATCTATTTTCTTGAAATCGATGTCACCCTGGATCTTCAGCGTCCCACCTACATCGATGGTTCCACCCGAGCCACCCTTTCTGAGCCTTACGGTGCCTCCAACGTCGATATCTCCGAACTCTAGATGTTCCTCGACTTTGAGGGTGCCCCCGACATCGATTATCTTCTCGACCTTGCCACCAACTAGACTCACCGTTCCACCTACTTTGACACTGACCAGCTGGACCGGGACTTCTGCCTTGAATGTACCTCCTACATCGATCTCCTCGACGGTTAAAGGCCCATTTGCTTTGAATGTACCGCCAACATCGATAATACGTGAGGTTGTTTCACCCTCCGTCGTGAGTGAACCACCCACATCAATGTGGTCCACGTCGACTCGGCGATCTGCTCTGAAAGTGCCTCCAACATTGATCCTTGATGCCTTGCAGTCCCCAAGAGCGTTCAGCGTTCCTCCTACCCTAACGGTGTCCGCACTCATTGATTCCCCGAATTCCAGCCTTTTGTTGACTCTGATCCTATCTGCTATAATAGAGTCTTTGACCCGAAGGCTGCCATTCTTTATCTCAATAGAATCCGCTTTAACGGACCCGACTATCTGTACATCTCCTTTCCTGGAGATGATGCTCTGGGCTTCTACGTTTCCCGTGAACTCGCAGTCACCTTCACAGCGGATGACCCCGATCACTACCAAGCCACTATCTGAGGCGTCAACTACACCTCTCTCGACATTAAGATCTCCGTCTATCTTGCTGAGCTGAACTGTCTCACGGATTACCCTGTATTCGTTTGCCAAGGCTACTCACTTGATAAAACCCTGTTCTTGAGCCTTTTAAATCTAAAACACGTGGCGTACTCACATCTTGTGACTACTTCAGTTGATTATGAAACCTGAGTCCGCTTTATAAACGGAAAACTATCTCAAACGCTTGAGAAACATGAAGATAAGTAATATCAACCTGAAGAAAATCGAGGACATCCGTGAGATAATCGAGGTGGAGGAAGGGAAAGAGGTCACTACAGAGGAGACTCTGGATCGAATCCTTCGATTCTACAAGAAATTCGTCCCATACAACTAGGTGACGGAAACTGCAGGCCAAGACAGTTCAAACCAGCCAGGGAATAAGGGGCAAACTAGATGGGCTTCGAGAGTCGATAGTCCCAGGAGTTGTCACCGATAAAGCCAAGACATTCCTTACTGGGGCTTTGATCAACGGGTTCTCTAACGGGGTCGTCAACGCGGTAATGCAGCTTTATCTCGTTGCCCTCGGGTTCAATGGCCAACAACTTGGAGCCATTTTCATGGTGAACGCGCTTAGCTGCAGCCTGCTATCCATACCTGGTGGTATTCTGGCTGACAGGTACGGGAAAAAGAGGATGATGGTCCTGAGCCTGTTCTTGATGGCATCAGGTATGATCCTTCTCCTTACCTCAAGCACACTGGTTTACTTCCAGATAGCGTTCCTGTTCATCGGGGCGGGAAATGCCTGTTTTAGTATGTTCGCGCCCCTCTACTCAAGCTTTTTCGAAAAAACTGACATGGAGAAGGCTTTCGGACTCTACGGGTTGCTGAACATCATGGCGATGAGCCTGGGCAGCCTAGTCGGTTTTGTTCCCGCAATGCTCATGGGCAGGTACCTATTGAGCGATGTATCATCATACAGGTGGGTGATGATGGGGGCTGGGGTCCTATTCGCTGCCCAGTACGCCTTCTACCTTACAGCCATGAAGGGATATGAGGAGACCCTGTCAGAGGGCTTCAAGTTCAAGCTAAAATCTTGGAGACCGGTAGTTAAATTCAGCACCCTCACCCTACTAGGGAACATCGCAGGGGGGCTTCTGTTCAGCCTCTTCCCGTTTTATGTGAACCAAAAGTACGGCATCGACTCAGCGGGACTTGGCCTGCTATTCTTCGTCAGCAACCTCTCCATGGCCGTATCCAAAGGGGCGGCCGCGGCGGTGGCCAAGAGGCTGGGGAACATGAGGAGCACTGCCATTGGTGTATCCCTCTCAGGGGTGTTTTTCCTTCTAATGCCGTTGAGTCCCAGCTTCGGCTTACTTTCCCTCTTCTACATACTGAGAATGGGGACGCGGTTCATGTCTGACCCGATAATAACAAGCGCATTCTTGAAGAGCATCCCTGAGGATGAGCAATCAACGGCAAATAGCATTAGGATGATATCTATGAACGGGGCAGGTGCAGTATCGCCTCTGATTGGAGGGAGTCTGATGGACAATGTGAGCCTTGACTCCCCTGCATACATCGGTGCCGGTTTAACTTTCGTCCTGGCCGCGTTGTACCCCCTACTGCTCAGGAAGGAATTGGACGAGTCCTAGTCAATCTGATGCATCATTGATATCTTCTTACTCAGGGTCTCTTTGTCCCATCTTGTGTAGAAATCGTGATAGTTATCGTGGTTTCCAGTAAGTGACTCTGTTTTCAACAACCATGATGATTGCCCGATTATCTTCTCGATGTTAAGGGTCTCATCAATATTTGACTCGCATGTTGCTGCCTTTTCTATGAAGTTGTCATTATAGGGGACAACTATACAGGTGTATCCCCCTGTAAGGTGGGCTCTTAACCAGTAGTTGATGAGCCCCTTCTCCATGACCTCTGGCGATGAACACTCGAAACATATCTGTTTGATGACCTGAGAGGACTTTCTTGACTTTACCTGGTGGAGCGGCATCATGTGATTTGCATAGAACCTCATTGTCTCGTTGAGGATTGAGTCTATCCTCTTGTATTCTGGCCGGTTGTATCTGGCGTAGAACATAATGTCCCTATTTCCTTTCAGATCTTCAATGAGCTGAGAATACAACTCAAAGTTTGCTCCTATTCCTTCCATCATAAAATGTTTCAAGGAACCCACGGGTTCAAGCTCGGTAAAGGATATGACAAGTTCCTCTGACTGAGTCTCAATAGAAAGAATCCTGTAAATGGCATATACGCTCTTGGCGTAGAACAGGAATATGCCTGCGATGCTTCCTGACAGGAAAGCCACCGTGAACTCCCCTCCTGTCCATGCCCCGATCAGGATGAGTGCTATGAACACCCCTGTTCCTACCTTTGCTCCATCACCGAGGAAGCTGATGGCCCCAAGAATCTCCAAGGCGAGGAACCCAATAAGCCCGAACACCACGATACCGATATAGAACAAAGGATGGAGGTACAGCCCTTTCTTAACCACATTGGGCAAAACCCTAACGGCAACGAAGATGAAAACAAACGTGAGTGAAACCGCGATGACTACCCCGGTCTCCCTCTGAGCTCTCCTCACGTCATTAAAGCTCTTCATGGCATCATCCTAGAACAGATACTTTCGCTGATAAAAAATGGTGTAATTAAAAGGGGGCTAGTGCTCAGGCGGTATGTAATCCTCGGCCTTCCGAAGTACCTCTACCGCCGCCTCCTCGCCGTGCTTGACCCTGTAAGCAAGCAGGCCTGCCCTCATCAATGAGTTTGCAGGGCCCTCGCTTGGGTCAAACCGCTCCATGAACTCCTTGCACGGGAACTCGTCGCACAATCCGCAGTGCTCAACCCCATGCTCCTTTGCGCAGGCATATGTGAGACACGATCCCCAGAAAGGCTTCCCTTCAACAGCGGTGCATCCTGGGCAATGCGGTTCCTTTTCTCCCTTGTACCACTCGCAGTCGCTGCAGATGATACCGCAGGGACTGAAACTGTCTTTTTCCATGTCCGTGTCTTGTCAATATCTCATTTATATCCATCGCATATTCTGGGGAAGGGGTAACCGAATACGCTAAAACTGTCTTTAGATGATATCATGGCATGGCTTTCTTGAAGTCCGCCGAGACCTTGACCATCAACGGTATTGACCATATGAAGAAGCAGGAGTTCGACAAGGCTCTCAAGAGGTTCCAGCAGGCATCCAAAAAGAAACCAGGGGACGTGAACATTCTTAATTACCTGTCACAGGCGCAGACCGCCATTGGATTGATGGAGGACGCACTGGTCACAATCGATAAGGGCATCGAGTTCGACCCCAGCAACGTCATTCTTTGGCAGCTAAAGGCCACAAACCTCATTATGCTCCAGAGAAACGAGGCGGCGATCCCCGTCATCGAAAAGTGCATAGAGCTTCAGCCGGGGGACGTCAACTTCATCATGAGAGGACAGGTAGATTACGCCCTTGATGACCTAGCCTCAGCTGGTAAGTGGTTTGACAAGGCGCTGGAGATCGACCCCGAAAACCCCATCAGTAACCACATGAAAGGCATGATACTTTACAAGTTAGGGTTATTCTCAGGGGCGATCCCCCATCTTGAGAAGGCGCAAGCGGTAGGGGAAACAGAAACAATTCAAAATCTACTCGATGATTGCAGGTCGAGGACTGTAAAAGAATAGTTGGAGACCGAAGCCTCATTTCACTATCTTGGAAACCTTTACCGCGCATACCTTTGTCTCGGGTATTTTGGCAAGCGGGTCCAGTGCTGCATTTGTCAACTCGTTTGCTGGCGATTCAAAGAAGTGGAAGGTCATGGAGACAAGCCCCGGTGGGCAGATATCAGTGACCTTGGCTTTCACCCTGGTTCTTCCTCGCCTTGACACGATCTCAACTATCTCCCTATCCTCGATTTCCAGTTTACTCGCATCCGATGGGTTGATCATCATCAGTTCCTCCTCGTGCAGGACGTTCAAGCCCGCGACCTTGCGGGTCATGGTGCTGGTGTGGTAGTGGTACAGACTCCTGTCCGTAGTGAGGAGCAGCGGGTACTCCTCGTCTGGGAGCTCATCCGACTCACGGTACTCAAGGGGCATGAACCTGCCCTTTCCCGTGGGTGTCTTGAACTCACCACTGTGGAGATACTCTGTTCCTTTATGGTCAAGGGTCGTGCATGGCCACTGGAGCCCGTTCTCCTCTATGCGGTCATAGGTGATTCCAGCGTAGCTTGGGGTGACCTTGGTGATCTCATCCATAATTCCGCTTGACGAGCTAAACTCAAATCCTGATGCTCCCATGCGCTTGGCTAGCTCACACATAATCCACCAGTCTGACTTTGATTCACCGATTGGCTGGATTACCTTACGGACACGCTGTACACGGCGCTCAGTGTTGGTGAATGTTCCGTCCTTCTCGGCGAATGAAGCCGCAGGTAACACAACATCCGCGTACCGTGCTGACTCGTTCAGGAAGATGTCCTGAACCACGTAGAAGTCGATGTTTTCCAGAGCCTCTTTTACGTGGTTTGCGTCCGCCTCGCTAAGAACAGGGTTTTCTCCCACCTGGTACAGAGCTTTGACATTGCCTTTGCCGATTGCGTCAAAAATCTCAACGTGTGTGAGACCGTTCTCACCGTCTAGTGAGCAATTCCACGCGATCTCGAACTTTTTCTTTGCGTCCAAGTCGGTTACCTTTTGGTACCCAGGGTATACGTTGGGCAGTGCGCCCAGGTCGCATGCGCCCTGCACGTTGTTCTGACCCCTCAGCGGGTTGACTCCAGCTGAAGCGATGCCTATGTTTCCTGTCAGCAATGCTAGATTGCTTGTTGCCAGAACGTTCTCGGTTCCGTGGGTATGCTGTGTGATGCCCATGGCGTAGAATATGCCGCCCGGCTTGTTCTTGGCGTAGAGTCTTGCCGCTTTCTTGATCTTATTCGCTGGGACTCCTGTGATCTTCTCCACAAAATCAAGGGCATAGTTGTCCAGCGATTTCCTGAAAGCCTCGTAGTTCTCCGTGCCTTCCTTGATGAAAGACTCATCGTGGAGTCTCTCGTCGATTATGACCCTCGCCATCCCCATCATGAGAGGCACGTCTGTGCCGGGCTTGTGTTGTAGGAACATGTTCGCGAACTTGCAGAGCTCGATCTCCTTGGGATTTGCGACGATTAGCTTTGCTCCGTTCCGTATCGCCTCCTTCATCCTCGCCGCGATGACAGGGTGGGCTGAGGTAGTATTGGTACCAATAGCGAACATACATGCTGCGTCAGGAATCTCGTTGATGGAGTTGGTCATTGCACCTGATCCGAAGCTCTGAGCTAATCCTGCAACTGTTGGAGCGTGGCAGAGCCTCGCGCAGTGGTCCACGTTGTTTGTGCCAAGGACTGTCCGTGCGAACTTCTGGACGACATAGTTCTCCTCGTTTGTGATCTTTGCCGAGGACAGTACAGCCATCTCATGGCTCTCGTAATTTCCCAGTTTGCCTGCGATCAAGTCAAGGGCTTCATCCCAAGTGCTCTCAACGAGTTTGCCGTTCTTTTTAATGAGTGGCTTTTTCAGCCTCTCTGGGTGGTTCACGAAGCTGAAACCGAATCTACCCTTTACGCATAGATGCCCTCTATTCACAACGTTGCTTCTGTCGCCCTCGACGTTGACGATGGTGTCTCCTCTGACCCCGAGTATGACTCCACAACCCACGCCGCAGTAGGTGCATGTTGTCCTTACTTCTCGTGCCGGTGGAGTATAGTTGTTGACTGATAATGCCCCTGTTGGACATCTGGTGACGCATTCTCCGCATGAGACGCAGATGGAGTCAATGATGTCCTTGTTACCGAGGGTGCTGATGACCGTGTCGAAGCCCCTGAAACCATAGTCTATGGCTGAGTCTCCCTGTATCTCAGCGCATGTTCTGACACATATACCGCAGAGGATGCATTTGTTCATGTCTATTGTGAAGAACGGGTTGGACTCGTCCTTCGCGATGTTTCGCGGTGAACTGCGCAGTCTGTTAATATCCTCGTCTTCGATGCCCATATAGCTTGAGAGCTCCCTGAGCTTGCATTTCCCCTCCTTTGCGCATGTGAGGCAGTCGCCCTCGTGGTTTGCTAGCAGGAGGCTCATCGTCATCTTCCGCATTGACGTGATAGGCTTGCTCTCGGTGGTAACCACCATCCCCTCCTGGACATGGGTCATGCATGAAACCACTGGTCTCCTGCCTTCCACCTCTACTAGGCAGAGCCTACATACTCCGACTGGTTTCAGGTCTGGGTGGTGGCATAGGTTCGGTATATAGACTCCGTTCTTCAGCGCTGCTTCAAGTATGGTCTGGTCGCTTGTCGAGGAGAGCTCCATGCCGTCAAGAATGAATTTTACTACGCTCATTGTGCCGCCTCCTGTTCTATGCCCTTAGAAATCTTATCCACGGCTGAGAAGTTCTCGGGACATACTTCAAGGCACATCCCGCATTTGATACATTTCTCCATTTCAATGACATGTGGGCCGCGAACATCTCCTGTGATAGCATCAACGGGGCAGTTGTTGAAGCACAGGTGGCACCCGACGCATTTCTCGGCGTCAATTTTATAGTCGATTAACTCCTTACACACCAGCGCTGGGCACCTGCCCTCTTTGATATGCGCCTCGTACTCCTCCCTGAAGTAGCGAATGGTGGTCAACACCGGGTTTGGAGCTGTCTGTCCGAGGGCGCAAAGTGAACCAGTTTTGATTGCATCAGATAACTCCAGTAGGAGGTCGATGTCAGTTGGTTTTCCCTTTCCCTCAGTGATGTCTGTGAGAATGTCTAGCATCTGCTTTGTACCGAGCCTGCAAGGTCCGCATTCTCCGCATGACTCCTTCTGGGTGAAGTCTAGGAAGTAACGGGCCACGTCCACCATACACGTGTCCTCGTCCATCACCACCATGCCTCCTGAGCCCATGATGGATCCAACGGCTGCCATGTTCTCGTAATCGACTGGGGTGTCAAGGTGGCTCGCTGGTAGGCATCCACCTGATGGACCGCCGCTCTGGACCGCCTTGAACTGTTTGCCGTCCAGTATCCCTCCACCGATGCCGTAAATGATTTCTCGGAGTGTAGTGCCCATAGGCACCTCGATTAAACCACTGTTGGAGATGTTTCCGGTCAAGGCGAACACAGCGGTCCCCTTGCTCTTCTCGGTTCCGATGCTTGCGAACCATTCCGCGCCTTTGAGTATGATTGGTGAGATAAGTGACAGTGATTTGACGTTGTTGATGGTGGTCGGTTTGCCGAACAGCCCTGATACAGCCGGGTAGGGTGGTCTTGGTCTTGGCATCCCTCGTTTTCCCTCGATGGAAGCCATTAGCGCTGTCTCCTCTCCGCAGACGAAGGCACCTGCTCCCTCGAATAGTATCAGGTCAAAGTCATGACCCGAGTCCAAGATATTTTCGCCGAGGTAACCCCGCTCCCTTGCCTGATCGATGGCTATCTTCAGCCTCTTTATTGCTAGAGGATACTCCGCTCTGACGTAGATGTACCCCTTTGTGGCTCCGAACGCGTACCCTGCGATCACCATGCCCTCGATGACCGAGTGTGGGGTTGCCTCTAGTATGGACCTGTCCATGAACGCCCCAGGATCGCCCTCATCCGCGTTACAGATGAGATATTTCTGGTCACCCTTGGCGTCCCTACAGAACTGCCATTTTAACCCAGTGGGGAAACCCGCCCCTCCTCTACCTCTAAGCCCAGAGGCTTTCACCTCTTCAATGACCTCGTCTGGGATCATGTCTTCGAGGGCTTTTTCCATAGCCTTGTAGCCGTCAACCTCGATATAGTCCTCGATGTCCTCCGAGTTGATGGTGCCACAGTTTTTGAGCACTATTCTTTCCTGTTTTGAGTAGAATGGGATGTCTTCGTACTTGGGTATGGCTTTCCCTGTCACGGGCTCCTTATAGAAGAGCCGCTCAACCTGTTTGCCGTTGATTAGGTGTGACTCAACGATCTCGGCGACATCGTCCACTCCAACCAAACCGTAGAATATACCCTCCGGTTCGATTATGATGATGGGTCCCTGCTGGCAGAATCCATGACACCCAGTGAGTTTGACCTTGATGTCCTCAAGGTTCGCTTCCTCGATCAGCTTCTCTAGCGCTACCTGTATTTCGGGTGACTTCGATGATACGCAGCCTGTCCCTTGGCAGACGAACAGAGTCCTCATTAGGCTGCCTCCATTTTTGGTAATACCTTTGCCACGTCCTTGAGGCTCAGCTTGCCGAATACCTCGTCGTTGATTGTGATTACTGGGGCCAGTGCGCAGCAGCCAATACACGCCACAGTTTCAAGCGAGTACTCCAGGTCTGGTGTGCTATCTCCTTCCTTGATTCCCAGGTGGCGCTCAACCTCCTCCAGTATCTGGGGTGCCCCCCTGACATGGCAGGCGGTTCCCCTGCACACGTTAATCTTGTTTTTCCCTGTTGGCGTTAACCTGAACTGGGCGTAGAATGACGCAACGCCGAACACGTTGCTTTCTGAGGCCCCGGTGAACTTGGCTATCTTGGCCATCGTATCGTTTGGCAGGTATCCGAATTCATCCTGTACGGCCTGCAGGACCGGTATCAGTTCACCCTTTTCTCCTTTGAAGTTTGAGAAAACATCTATTAATTTTCTGTCCTCACACATATTTCGCGCCAACAGCTAGTATATCACGAATGATTAGTTATTAACAATTTAGACCAAAATATCCCGCTATTTTCTATTTATTTTCTCCCTCACTATATACCAAGGTTTATGAATAACGATTAATGGTTAGTCGCGAAGCCTAATGGGTGTAATGCGGTCCCGAACAAAATGGGTTGAAGACTCAATAAATTACGTAGACGACGGAAGAGGCCACAGCACAGTACTTGACCTGCCTAGCGGCGACGACTCAGGGCCAACAGCCCGTAAACTATCAGTGATGAGCTATGCAGGATACATCGCAACATTATTCAAAATAGTAGCAGAGAACAGACGTATCATCTTCAACAGCCTCTCGGTGGACGTCATCGCGGACAAACCCAACGGACCACAAACAATTGAATCAATCGATTTCCACACCCAGGTTTAATCTGAGGCAACTCAGAAAACACTGAAAAAATATCTAGAAATAACAAGTAAAACCTGCCCAGTAGGCGTCATATTCAAGAACGCTGGCATTGAGCCAGTGTATCACTTAGAGAAAATCTAGGAAAAAAAGGGGCCTCAAAGAGACTTAATCTTCGTACAATGTTTCAAGCTTGAAGCTCACAGGTCGGACGCCGTCCGTGCAAGCCGTGTACATGAGCGGTGGCTTGACCCAACCGTCGAAGAACGCTCCCTGCCTGAGCACCGCGAGGTCCTTGTACAGATCCCTCCAGGCCCAGCTGCAGAAGCCCTCTGGCATAGCGCCGTCTTTCTCTACGATCCATTCTTTGCCTTCCTCGTGGTGGCAAATCTCGTATGGGGTGTCTTTACCGGGTTGGTTGGGCACATCACCGTCGAAGATGTATTCGGGGTCAACGCGCTTGAGAACTGTTACCTTAACTCTGTATGATGGCATAAAACCAAGGAAACCTTGACTTAACAAGGATTTGAATTTATCTAAGCTTCGACGGATTCAGGGTTTAGTGACTTTCCGCAACTGATGCAATAAATCGTGTCAGGGACCTCCGAGTCGCAATGGGGGCATTTCTTGACTCCCATGTCTAGGTTGATACTGGGGTCCGATTCATCGATGATGGGTTTCCTCATCTTACGGCGTTGTCTGGGTATTGGAGCTTCAACTGTCTCAACCTCCTCTGGCTCCTCAGCCACCTCCGATGTTTCTTCGACCCGTAGTTTTGGTTCAGATGCTCCCACCTCTTCGACCTCTAGCTCAACTACCAGTTCTTCCTCGGGTTCTGAGAGTTCAATTTGTGTCTCAGGCTCCGAGACCTCGTCGGGCTGGAGCTCAACAGTTTCCTCGGGTATGGATTCCGAGATTTCCTCAGATTCCAAGATCAATCTCTCCGTCTCGATAACAACTGGCTCGGACCCCTGGTATGGAACCTCGAACATGGGATCTTTTTCTACCTTGAATTCTCCTGTCTCAGTTTCATCTATCACAATCATCTCGGGAGCCTCGATGACAACGGGCTCTGAGGGCTCATAGCTCACCTCAAACATGGGCTTCACTGGTTCCTCCTCTTTCACCGGCTCTGGCCCCTCAATGACAACCTGGGGGGTCTCAATGACCACCGGCTCGGATGAATCGAATGATGTATCATAGAACACCTCATCATGCTCCAGCGAAGGCAGTTCCTCCTCTGAATCGTATTCAGGCTCTAGGTTGAATTCAACTGAATCATCAACGGGCTCTGGGGGCAAGGTCTCTGTTTCCTCTTCCGGCTCGAAACCCATCTCGACGTATACCTTGTCTTCGACTGGCTGCACTTCCTCTATGGATTTTCCTCTTGATAGCCTAGACTGCACTATCACCACGGCCATTATCATGGCAACCACCATGACTCCCATTAATAGTAAAACTAGATCCTCGTACATCTATGCTCCCCCAAACCTCTATTCTTCACTAGCAGATATAGGTTTTTCAGGAAACCCTACCCAAATAAAATGAACCACACCGGTAAAGGTGGCATGCCTAAAGAACATATTTCACTACCAAGGGCTAGGCCTATGCCATTCTCATCAGTCGTAAAGGCTGGGAACTTTGTATACACTAGCGGCCACACAGGTTCACGGGACCCTGAGGGAAACCCGCTAACCACTATTGAAGATCAGACAAGGCAGACCATGATCAATCTGAAGAAGACACTTGACGCTGCGGGCGTCTCATTCGACGACGCCGTGAAGGCGACAATCTTCCTCAAGAGGATGGAGGACTTCGGCGAGATGAACGGAGTCTACAGGAGCTTTTACGACGATAACCTCCCGGCAAGGTCCACGCTTGTCACCAACTTGGTTGCTGAAAGCATTCTTGTAGAGATAGAACTGGTTCTCTACAAAGAGTAACCGCTTTTCTTTTCTAAGACCGATCCTATTGGTCTAGTTGATTTATTTTGAAGTTCTTTTTAACAGGACTCGGTAACCTCTATGAGAACTCCGAGTCTATAATGAAGGGGATAATCGCTGCCGACAAGCACGGATTCAGCGGGGCGTTGATGCCAGACCACTACATGTGGGGTCAAGAGATCGGCCACAGGATGGAGAACCCATACGTAACTCTTGAGACATGGACCTTCCTTACATACCTCGCGGGTAAAACAGAGAACATACACCTGGGAACCCTGGTCACTCCACTTCCATTCAGACATCCCGGTATCCTTGCAAAGAGGCTGGCCACACTCGACAACCTCTCAGGAGGCAGGGTAATTCTGGGCGTAGGAGCAGGATGGAGCAACGTGGAATTCAAGGGGTACAGCGAGTGGCTTGGGACCAAGAGCAGGGTAGACAAGACCATGGAGGCACTTGACATTATTACACGTCTCTGGACCGAGGACTCCGTATGCCACGAGAGCAAATACTACACCATAGAGAAGGCGGTGCTTGAGCCTAAACCGGTGCAGAAGCCGTATCCAAAGCTTCTCTTCGGGAGCTCGGGCAAGCGGATGTTGCGGTTGACCGGGCGGATGGGTGATTATTGCTACATCCCTCCATGGCATATGGAGAAAGCCGCCGAGATGAAGGAGACCGTGCTTGGCGCAGCCGAAAAGGCCGGTCGGAAAGGCAAGGTGGAGTTCATAGGCGGTATGATGGGGGCCAGGGCTCCATACAATACCAAGGAGTACGGCAAGATCATCGAGATGGCAGAGAGAACTGGGGCAAACACCTGTAATATTGCGTTTCCTAGGGAGACCATCGTCGAGGACATCGAGAAGTTCTCTTCCGAGATCATCCCAAGCTATCTCTAATCCTTTTTCAACCTTTTTTTAGCTCTCTTGATTCACTGGAGTTTTTCGTTGAAATGGAGATGTAGTATTAACTCCAGTAGAACTCGGGGAATCTGGGGGCGAAGAAGAGAAAATGATTAATCAGGAAAGCAAATCCGAGAAACGCAACCGTGTATGTCTTCTTCTTGATCGAATCTGCGGCTCTGTATGCTAGCCACCCCATAGCGAATACATAGATATCGTTTCCCAAAATATACGGTAGCAGTGTGTTAGCTGCACCGTTTTTCGTGAGGTGTTCGGTATCGTTCATGTAGGGAATGAATGCACCAATGAAGGCGTAGATCGCATATCCAGAGTACTGGATAAATCGGTTTCCTCTTTTACTGCCAACCTCTTCGAGTTTGAACGTGAGGAATAATGCAATTGCTGCCAAAGACCCATTGCCCAAGTGACCCCAGTACGTGAACCCTTTTGGAGCGTACTCGCCGTAGGGCTGGAAATTAAAGCCATATATGATAGATAGCATTCTGTCTAGGTTCATGAACCCAAAGTAGAATATTCCAAGCACGAGGCAGATCGAGAGGACCTTGTCCTGGGTGTCCACCATGATAGATGCTTGGGATAATAGGTGAAGAGTTTTTCCTCTACTCCGTATTGGCTTCCCGGATCTTCCGGACTTCATCCAACGCCTTGACTGCAACCTCTATCATATCTGGCGTGGGCTCTTTGGTGGTGAGCTTCTGGAAAGCGAGGCCCGGTTTAATTATGAGCTGCATGATCGAGGAGTTCCTGTACTTGTCGCTGAGCTTGAGAACTTCGTAACTCACACCCGCAATTACGGGGAACAATGCGAGCCTGTAAGCCAGCCTTGCCACGAAAGTGGTTCTGGGTATGAGGGCGAACAGCGCCATACTTGTGAGGACCGTGAGGAATAGGAACGATGTGCCACACCTGGGATTCAACCTGCTGAACTTGGCCACGCTATCCACCTCCATATCTGAACCTGCCTCGAACGCGTTGATGGCTTTGTGTTCAGCTCCGTGATACTGGAGCACCCTCGCTACCTCTCCCCAAAGGGATATCACGTACAGGTAACCTGCAAACATGCCTAACCTGACAATTGACTCCACCACGTTAAACAGGACGCCAGTCAGGTTGAGGTAGTTGGTCAGAATGAACGGTATCGCAATGAACATTCCATTCATCGCCAGAACCATCACAACGAGGAGAACGTAATCGAACAGCGTGAACTCGTCATCCTCCTCCTCAAGGACCACGTTTGCGCTGTACATCATGCTCTGGACACCGTAGTACATTGTCTCAAAGAGCATGGCCACGCCCCTGATGAAGGGCATGGATAGGAGTTTGAAGCGTTTCGTCACGCTATTGATAGTTATGCTATGTGTGGCTATCCCGTTGTCGGGCTGTCTAACGCACATCACCATAGTGTCACCGGATCGCATCATGACGCCTTCCATGAGTGCCTGTCCTCCATAGGCCAGTGATAGGTCTTTTTCACCCGACATAGTGCAAATGAGAAGGGGTTAGCCAAGATAAACCCTGCTTATTCGTGAGGAGTTAATACCTCTAACTTAACCGCATCCTATCTGTGAGACACGTAGGTCCTCTCGATATAGACAAGTGCTTCATCCGTGAATCCGGATGGGTATCCTCTTGTCTGGTACTGGATTTTCAGCGTCGTCCTCCCATTTGACTAATCGATCTCAAAGATACCATAGACCTTTTCCTCATTCCTGTCTGAGAACCAGAGTTGCCCGTTTTTCACATATAATCTACTGTGAATAGGAGATGGGAATGAAGGATTGATCATAATATCTTGAGAAGCTCGGAAAGCTCACTTATTGTGTAATCGGGCACGGTCTCGTCCCTCACCTCATCAGTCCTCTTCACCCATGCTGTTCTCCAGCCTGTGGCCTTTGCCCCTTGGATGTCCTTCCTGTAGTCGTTTCCGATGTAGATGATCTCATTGGGTGTGACTCCCATCCTCCCGGTCATCTCATTGAATATCTTCGGGCTAGGTTTGTGGTGTCCAAGCTCCCCCGAGACAATGATTTCTTCGAAATACCCTTCGATGTCTAGTTTTTCGATCTTTTCTCTCTGCCAGGCTGAGGCACCGTTGGTTATCATTGCGAGCTGGTATTTTTCTCCTAGTGCATCCATGACTCCTCTCGCGTCTGGGAAGATATGGATACCGCTCATTGTTTCAGAACAGTAGAGCTTCGCATATTCTTGGGGATTAACCTCAGAGTCGATTATTTCGAGGACAGAGATCATGAGTTTTTCCCTGATATCAATATCATCAAGGCCGTCTTTCACGAGGCTCATGTAGTTAGTCTTAATCTTGGCCCACTCGTTGTCATAGGCTCTAGTTATCTCATCGCGTGAAACTTCGCTCTCCTGTACGAGCTTTTCAATGAGGATGAGCCTCGCCCTGCGTTCACCCTCTCCCAGAGTACATATTGTGTCATCCAGATCGAAGCATATAACCTTCAATGAACTCACAGATTATCCACGCCGTCCATATTTTACGTTATCCAAGAAAGGTTCTGGAAAGTCTTAGAAATTCAAGATGCCCCCTTGATATGAAGCATCGTAATTGGATTTCATATCACAGGAGCGATTGATAGCGAGTGATATTAATCAGAGGATGGAGGAGGGGTGCGATGTCACCTCAATTGAGAGGAGGCTCTCCTCCATACTTGAGGACAGGAAGACAATTGGCGCGCGGACAACCCTTGAGTGACCCCCTTTTTTATTGGGGAAGATATTTTCTGGGGAACTTTGCCACGACGGTGTAGTTTGGGTCCACCGTGTTGGCTATCGTGCATCGCCCCACTTGGCTCAGCATCTGGAGAGCGTCCCATTTCGCGTATCCGTAATCAGCTACCAGCCACTCGAAGATAGCAACGTGTGCAATCTTGTACGCCTCCATGAGAGGCCTGCTGCTACCCAGTACCATTATCCAGTCGTCGTTCACAACCCTCGGCCACTCGATTTGCTTCTTAATCAGGCCTATCTTGAGCTGAAGCTCCGCACTAGTTTCAAGGGCAACCCCACTGAGCTCGCCATCACCCTGTGCGGCGTGGATGTCCCCGAACACAAGAAGGCCACCTTTCCTGTTTACTGGTAGGTGTAGCGTTGAATCCACACAGACTTCAGGTGAGTCCATGTTTCCGCCGTATTCACCAGGCGTCAGGCTCATCTCGACGCGACCGTAACGAGGTGCGACTCCGATGCTCCCTATGAAGGGGTGTAACGGGATCACCGGGTTCCTGACCTTGCTCTCGGGAAAGTTGATTGTGGCAGTGTTGTTCTCACGGTCTAGTCTCCACTCGAAACTGGTGCGAGGTAAAGGCTCGTTCAGTAGGAGTCTCCTTCCTGGGGCTTCCTCGGTGAGACCTCCAAAATTAGATGCGTTCGCCGACCACGCCGTTGGTCGCGTCAGAGTTATCCTCTGAATCTCCACTGTCAGGGTGTCGCCTGGCTCCGCACCATCCACATAAAATGGACCCGTTAGCGGGTTCGATGCACTATATTCGGTGTCTGGGCTTGTCTGCCTCATTTCTTCCGTTATCTTGTTTCCATCTTGATCGAGCCCACCAGCGTCCACGGTTGTCGTTACGATGGTGTCTCCGGGGCTTACGTGTAGCACAGGGGGATTTGGGCCGTACGTGTTGTAGTACTTCGTCGGCTTGAACCTATGAATCATGTATTAGAGTTGGGACTGATCATCTTAACTGTTTTCAGCCCAAAAACACTTTCAGATAGCCCAACCTTTCTCGTCCAACTCTTTCACTAGGTCCACCAGGAGTTTGACTAGGGCGTCGTTCATGGCGGCGCCCTTCTCAGGTGTCGCCTTCGTCGGGTCACCCGTGACTCCGTATGGCGTAATCTCGTCGAACGTCCATTTCCAGTCAACGTGTGCGGGCAGTTCAGGTATAACCCCAATAGCTTTCTCCATGTCGACTAGCGACGGGTCGACCCTGAGCATCATGGATGTCTCGCCCTCACCAGCGTGGCCTAGACCGTCCCAGACCTCGAAGGTTCCATCGGGGACTAGTTGGCCAGCGGTGACCCACCAAGCTGATAGGACGGCCATCTTGAACTCGGGGTGCTCTGCCCTGTACTCGTTGGTGGCCGCCTCGACAGCAGGTATGTTGCCGTCATGGCCGTTGACTATGATTAGTCTGTTGAGCCCGTGCTTCCGGAGTGAGTCGAAGACCTCCCTGAGGACCCGCATCAGGGTCTCTGTGCTCAGTGAGATGGCTATCGGGAAGTTTGAGTAATGTGCGCTCATCCCGTAGGGAATAGGGGGTAGCATCAGCATGTCCTTAACCTTCTTCGCTATCTCCGTTGTGATGTGCTCAGAGACCAGCGTATCTGTACCGTATGGTAGGTGCTCCCCGTGGTACTCGATGGAGCCCACTGCTATGATCGCCTTGTCGTAACCCTCCTTGAACTCATGACCAGTCATTCGCATAAATGGCTTATAACCAGAACTTGACATGGGTAGACATAGAACGGCGCACGTAAATCGATTTTCACTCCGAAGACTTGGTTCTTTAGGAAAACTGACCGCCACATAACGCTTATATTACTCAAATCTTACGATTTTGGTAGAGGAATGTAATATGACAAAGAGAGTCATGGTCACCCTCGACGACGAACAGTACGAGATACTTAGCGGTATCAAGGGACTGGGAGTAAAGGACGCCGAAAAGGTGAGGAACGTTCTCATCGCCTACTTTTCCGAGAAGGGTTACGTCAAGGACGCCACCGACAACGACAGGATGAAGGACATAGGGCCATACGACTACCCTAGGTTCACATGGTACAAGGACATCAATGTAGACAGGGAAGCCGAGCGACTGGGGGCGGAGTTCGACGTGAGGCCAATGAACAGTCCCGAGCCCAGTGAGTACGAGATCTCGATCCACAAGACTACAAGGAAGGAGATGCTCATCAAGGCCGATACCGTGGGCGCCATCATAAGCACTTTCAGGGCGATCCTGTACCAGAGAGAAAAGGCCCCGTTCACTGTTAGGGATCTTAAGCTACGGGAAGAGATACTTGACCTCTATCCGAGAAGGTCAGCTTCACCGCTACCCGTTGGGTACAGCTTCGAGCCCAAGTTTGTCACAGAGGATCCGGACGCTGAGGTTAAGCCTCAATAATCTCCTCTTTTTTTGATCCTTTCCAATTTGGGCTAGTGACCTTTTCGCGTATTATTATCAATCTGAGTAATACAGTTCACTGGTAATTCCAATATAAATGGTATTTATAGCAAAGTTGTAACGACGGGTAAGGTTACTCTATTCTTTTCACGAACTCCAGCACGTGACCTTCCGGGTCTTCTGCAAGGAACACCTTCGCATCAGTCATGAATGTCCTAACTCCCTCATCCAGCATCTTGACACCCTTCCCCTTGAGATAGTTGAAGAACTCCTCAATGTCCTCCTCGGGTGCCAAGTGGATAGCGGGCATAACCGGTTTGGTATCGGATGCGGGGAGATATCCGTGCCCGTCCTCGACGAGCCCGATCATGGAGTCCGGTGTGACCCAGTACTGCCAGATGTGGTCTGATTCTCTGTGTTCTGGGAGCCCGAGTATTTCCTTGTAAAAATGCTTTGCCTTCTCAAGGTCTCTGTAGTAGAGGAAAACTTTGAACCTATCGAACTTGACCATGGTTAATCAGTCCGAAAAACGGTGATAAAACCTTGGGTTCGACCAAAATACGGGGCGGTTCCCCTAAAACTCAGTATTTAAAACATATACTGTAAATGAGTTTGTGATCGCGTTGTCGGGCAGGGTTAGTAGATTATTACAGAGCCATCTTGGCTTAGAGCACACCGAGTACAGGACATACAGTAAATTATCGTTATGGAACTCTGGGGCAGACCCAAGTGAGCCAATCGTCGTCCGGAAGGCTAGAGCCCTCAAGCTAATGCTAGACGAGACTCCCGCCATCATCATGGACGACGAGTTACTAGTAGGCCAAAGGACTCTATATGGACAGGTCGCCGAGGGCGAGAACGTCCTGAGGGGCACATACATGCTTCCAGTCAACCCCGCCACCGACCACAAGAAGGCGTTCTACGCCAGTTACCTCACCGATGAAGAGGTGATGGAGGCTCATAAATACGGGATACTGGAGGGCGCGTACACGTCGCACGTACCGTTCGGAACGGCCATGATACTTGAGCTGGGATTGGGAGGCATCAGGCAAAATGCACTCGACAGAATGAGTCCCAACAACTCAGGTGCCCAGAACGATTTCCTTAATGCGATTGTCATATCATTTGACGCCATCTCCGATTTTATCGGTAAACACGCGGGCGAGGCTC
>JABIBQ010000029.1 GCA_018652685.1 Candidatus Bathyarchaeota archaeon | reverse complement strand
GTCGATAATAGCAGAGATGAAAAGGGACTCGGATATATTCGCCTCTGATTCAACTACGCTGTAGATATACCTGCGGCGGACATCCCTAACTGGCATGCCCTGAATAAGAGGCGCGGGTTGAAAAAACTAGTGATTTACCCTTATGAGCTTACCCGATGCGTCCATACGGCTGATGGCGAACTCCTCACGTACCTCCGCAAGCATCTTGGTGTTGAACACCGGCCCGTCCACGCAGACGCGGTAATGCCCTATGACGCAGTTTCCGCATAGCCCCACAGCGCATTTGATGTAACGCTCAAGGCTTGCTTGTATTGGAATCCCCCGTCTCTCTGTCTCCTGGAAGACCTTTGCCATCATCAGTTCTGGTCCGCAAGTGTATACGTGGTCAAACTCGTTCTCGTCCATCAACAGCGCGGCGTAACCTGACGCGTACCCGTTAAAGCCCATGGACCCGTCATCAGTGGATATCACTAATCTTTCGCCCAATATTTCAAGCAGCTCGTCTTCGAAAAGTAGCTGATCCGCGCTCCTCCCTCCAAGTATAAACATGGGGGTTACATCTTTGCTCAGAAACGCCTCGACAAGGGGCAGCAGGCTCGCTGTCCCTGACCCTCCTGCAACAATGAGCGGGTTCTTGCCGTTTAGCTCATATGCGTTCCCGAAAGGCCCCCTAATGCCCAGCTTGTCCCCTGGTTGCATCGAATCCAATATCTCCGAAGTGATCCCCACGTTTCGAACTGTGATACTTGAAAGCCCTTCCTTGTCGATACCTGAGATGGACATGGGTACCTCGTCATCCCCTGGGACCCAGACCATGATGTACTGACCGGGCTTGGCCTCCCTGACCTCCTCGTCATCGAAGTAGAGGGTGGTGATATCGATGGCCTCGCGGTTAATCTTCTTGATCTTTATCGTCCTAATAGTGTTATTCCTGTGCAAGTCCAACCATCTCCTTAACCTCTTTGAACCCGTTTTCCGTCATGTAACTGGCTATCCAGTCGTTGATCTCCTTGTACACTCCTAATCCGTGGGTCATAACTGCGGTTCCGACCTCCAGTGCAGTTGCACCCGCGAGTATGAACTCGACGGCGTCACGGCCCGTAGTTATGCCTCCGCACCCGATCACAGGGATATTGACGGCCTGGACAACATCCCACACGCATTTCAATGCGATGGGCTTCATAGCCGGGCCACTGAGCCCACCGCTCATGTTTGACAAGATCGGCCTCCTCAGGTTCACGTCGATAGCTATAGCCTTCACGGTGTTGACCGCGGTGATGGCGTCAGCGCCGCCCCACTCCGCCGCCTTGGCTATAATCTTAATATTGGTGACACTGGGGCTGAGCTTGACGAACACCGGCAATTTTGTCTCATCCTTGACCGCCGCCGTTACCTTCTCTATATTGGATGCGTCAGCTGCCAGCATCCCCAAGTCCTTTTCCACGTTGGGGCAGCTCGCGTTGAGCTCAAGCGCATCGGCGCCTGCCCTTGAAAGGGTATAGGCGACTTCGGCGAACTCCTGTACGCTCCCACCGAAAAAACTCGCAATTACGGGCACTCCCTTCTCCTTGAGTTCCTTGATCTCATCAACAAAGTATTCCGCGCCAGGGTTTGGAAGCCCCATCGCGTTGACTCCGCCTGCTTCGACCCTGACGAAAGTAGGGTTCGGGTGCCCCTTTCGTGGTACCGGCCCGAGGCTCTTCGTGACCACGGCACCAGCGCCTGAATCATATATCCTCTTAAGAATCGCGGGACTCATCCCCAGCACACCTGCTGCGTTCATGAGAGGGTTGCGAAGCTTCAGTCCCGAGAACTCAACGGCTAAGCTTAATTTAGACAACTCTCTCCTACGTACTCAACAATCCCATTGATAAAGGTTCGGAGAATACACAAATGACACTATATCTTGTCGAGACAATCATAGGAGCCTTCGCCGTTAATGACGAAAACGTGGTCAAGGCGCAGCAGAACTACCCCGCGGACCCTAAGGCCATCGCCAAGATTATTGAACGAGTAAGAGAGGGAAACGCCGATGTTCTGAAGGAATTGTTCTCAAACATTGGAGAGGACGAGAAGATTGTTTCATCAAACCAGAAACTGGTCGATTCACTGAAAGACACGGTGGACATTGAGCACGGCGAATACATCGAGCTTGCCAACAGATTCAAGGAAACGGTACCAGACCTTGCAGTGGATAACAAGGCGGTATCTTCGGTGGGGAAGTATTACCTGCTCAATCACGAAGTATCTAAAAATGTCACTCGCTCGGATCTCCACGAGGCCCTATCGGACAGGGAAGTATGGCTCATCCCGGCGGTCCAGCTCCTGAGCGAGCTTGACACAGTCCTGAACAGCCTCTCTGGCAGGATGAGGGAATGGTACGGGGTTCACTTCCCTGAGATGGGAAGGAGGGTTAGGGACCACGGGGACTACGCGAGGATCATCACCACGTTAGGTGACAGGTCAAACATTTCCACGGATGGCCTGATGAAGCTGACGCTGAAGAAGAAGGATGCAGTGAAGATCGAGGCAGCGGCGAGCGAGTCAATGGGAGCCAATTTCGACGAGTACGATATCAGCACCATCCAGAGCTTCACGGATAGCACTCTGAGCATGTACAAGTTCAGGGAGGAGTTAGTTGAGTATATCTCGACCGTGACCCAGGAGATAGCGCCCAACGTCTCAAGGATGGCGGGGCCGATTCTTGCTGCCAAGCTCATAGACAAAGCAGGGGGTATGAGACGCCTAGCAATGGTCCCGGCGAGCACCATCCAAGTCATGGGTGCAGAGAAGGCACTTTTCAGATCCAAGAAGACCAACGCCAGGCCGCCCAAGCATGGGCTGCTGTACCAGCACCCATACGTCCACGCCGTGCCGAGTGAAATAAGGGGCAGGAGGGCGAGGAGTTTGGCTGCAAAAATTGCGATAGCGGCAAGGGCTGACGTGTTCAGCGGTAATTATATCGCAGAAGAGTTAGCCGCCCAGCTGAAGGATTTCTAGCTTGGATTGCTGAACTTAATATGGAAAGCGGAGACGTTTCTCATGTCGTCCCCAGAGCCCATCCTCTTAGTCCCTATCAGTATATATTGACACACATGTCGGTAACGTGGCTTCTCTTGCACACCTCAACAACATCGATGCGTTGCTGATGTCCCTTCCCATGGCCATAACGTTGACTGTGGGTTCCTTCTGGAGTGCGGTCACTAAGGCAATCACGTAGTTGAGTATTGGCTTTGATCCGATGTAGATGTTTTCAGACAGATAATTCAATGATAGCCTCGGAGAACCCGATACTTAATCATTACTGTCATTTGATATTGTATGTATAATCGTTGTTTTGTCATCAATATCGTTGCGTAATTACGCAAAATTGCATCGAACAAAATCAATATTACATTATAGAGACATTACTCAATACATTAATTCAATTTAATTAAGTATGAAATAATTAAATATTTATGGTTATTATTTTATTAATGAAACTAAATCCATATTAATAATATAGATCACAAAGGAGGGACAGCCCTATATATTGCCGCTTCATGTTATAGTCAGGTTAAAAGAATGTCCACTCTGTCAGAGGCCATGCAGGAAAAATTCAACAAAAAAGATTGTCCCTTCCTCAACGACTGTGGAGTAGCGGTAACTAAGGACTTTTTCAGCAGGGTATGCAAGACACCTGGATATCTCAATTGCCACCACTTTGCAAGGAGGATGGACGAGTTACAGACTCCCATGACCTGGCTGCAGAAGCTGGCTGTGGACCAGGCCAAGGTGATGTCATCGGACATCGGAGCCACACAAGCTTAAATCACAGACACCTTCTTCTTCTATGACCCTATTTGCAGGAATTAGAGACCCTATTTGATTCAGTTTATTCGCTGAAGAAGGGAAAACAGAGCACGCTAGCCACGAGAAACCTCACACCGGGAATCACCTACTATGGGGAGCCTGTGTTCAGTGTTGACAAAGTCGAGTACAGAAGCTGGAATCCGACTAGGAGCAAGCTTGGGGCGGTCATCCTAAAGGGATTGAAGGAGATGCCCATCAAGCCAGGGTCATTAGTTCTTTACCTTGGGGTCGCATCAGGGACAACCGTGAGCCACGTTTCGGATATAATAGGAGAAAAAGGGCACGTATGGGGCCTTGACTTTGCGCCAAGAGCTGTGCGTGACCTGGTTGATAACGTCATCAGTCACAGGAAGAACATCTCACCCATACTGGGAGACGCAAGGCAGCCCGCCTCATACAGCATGTTTGTCCAACCGGTGGACGTGGTGTTCGCTGATGTCGCCCAGCCTGATCAAGCAAAGATCATTGTCGAAAACGCGATGCGATACCTCAGGAAAGGAGGCCACATCATGCTCTCTATAAAGGCAAGGAGCATCGACGTCAAGGAGAACCCGAAAAACATCTACGAGACTCAGACCAAGATCATCGAGGAGGCTGGGTTCACAGTCAGCGAGGTTATTGAGCTGCATCCCTTTGAGAAAGACCACGCCATGGTATTGGCATCACTCTGACCTCATATATTTCTGGACCGTTGACCAACTCTCCCGCATATAGTCGGGGCACTCTTTATTCTCACTGAAGTAATCCCTGAGAAAGTTTTGCGTTCTCCAGTCGCTGGGATACCCCGAATTGAAATCTCCGTGGAGTTCCCTCAGCTCCTCTATACGCGAGTCTCTGCGCACCTTGGCCAGGATTGACGCAGCGCTCGTTGCAGGGTATTTTGCATCCGCCCTTGGCTCGCATCTGATTACCAGATCGAATGGCAGAACTCCCTTAATCTGGCTGGCAACCCTCTCGCTGACAACATCGCAGGGATCAATGTGCGCTTCATCGGGTTTTAGCTCCCTGATAATACACGCCATGCCCATTGTCTCAAGGTAGTTAAGCCTCCTGAGCGGGACGTTCCTGAACACAACCTTGTCGATGGTCCTCGGGGATAGCTCGAAGAACCTGTAACCCAGAGCCAGCTCCTTGATCTCCACCGAGAGCTTGACCCGCTTCTTGGCCGAGAGCTTCTTTGAGTCTTTTACGCCTATTTCCCGTAAGGCCCCAACGACATCATCATCGAACATCACGCCCGCGATGACGAGTGGTCCGATAACACAACCTCGGCCAGCTTCGTCAACTCCCGCAATGGTCATAACACAACCATATCAGGACGCCGAATTAAAAACGGTACCCAAGCTCACGGTAGACCTCAAAGTACTGAGTGGAGTTCTTCCTAGGGTCAAATCCTTGAAGAATCGTCTCACGTGCCTTGGCCCTCAGTGATGCAGAGTTGCACGCCAATCGCAGCATACTCGCTAGGTCATCAACTGCCACTGGTACGGCACAGCAGAACATGACCTCCTGTATGGAGAGAGAGAAGCCCCTCCCGTCTGAAGCAGAAGGCAATCACGTCGAGGGATTGGTGGCGCGCGCCAAACTTTGCCTACCTGGGCACGTGGCTTGTGAGAGGAAGAAGTCAATTCTCAACGGGTCACGAGTTCTGGTGAACACACTGCGCGAGCGAGTGCCTTCCAGTCTCATTCCTTGAGGTCACTTCCCACGGATTCGCGATACTTAGCCCACGACCCCAACGGGTTCGCCTCAAAGTTTGGGTTCCATATCATGGATAGCTACGAGGACGGACTGGAATGGCTTCTGAACGGGGACAACTGGATGAGCAAAGGTGAGCGGAGTAGGAAATAGGTCACAGAGTACCATGAACACGGTAAGATCATCGATAGGCACATTGAGAACCACGAGGACTCCTCGGCTAGAAGAATTTTTTCAAGTCGATGCCCTTCTCGGGCGTCCCCTCAGCCTCTGGTAGGATATTCTCTATGTTGAGAAGGACTCGTTTAATCGGCAAGCCTCCTCCGAACCCGCCTATGCCCCCGCTTGACCAGACGACGCGATGGCACGGAATGATGATGGCAATGGGGTTCTGCCCAACGGCGTTGCCCACAGCCCTTGAAGCCTTCGGTTTCTTGATGTTCTCTGCCAGCTGCCCGTAGCTCGCCAGCTTCCCATGTGGAATGTCAAAGATCGCATTCCATACTTTCTTCTGAAAATCTGTTCCCCTGAGGTCAAACGGCTCCTTGTATTCCATCTTCTCGCCCTTGAAGTAGCCGTCGAGCCAGTTGCCGATATCATCAAGCTTGCTGGGCCGGTACTCCGGCTCGGTCTCAGTGTGTGCACCCAATTCCTTCAGGAATTTTACCTCCTCACACGGGAAATCCAGCCTCAATAATC
Source organism: Candidatus Bathyarchaeota archaeon (assembly GCA_018652685.1). Lineage (GTDB taxonomy): Archaea > Thermoproteota > Bathyarchaeia > TCS64 > TCS64 > RBG-16-57-9. The sequence goes on along the minus strand of JABIBQ010000029.1, from coordinate 5,617 downwards.
CTATCTTTGACCTTGCCACCCAGATTGAGCCAATGGGGCTCTCGATATTAGAGTAAAATATTTTTTCCATGAACGCGTCACATTAGTGGGGAATCACTGATTGGTCTGTGAGCTTAAAATATTGTTGGCGTCGTCATCACCGAGGAGGTTAGATCTGATAAGGGAATTGGGATGGGACTTTAAGGTCGCCAACCCAACCGTTGTTGAGGACGAAGAGTCAATGAACCCAGTAGAGAGAGTAGAGGTCAACGCGCTAAGGAAAGCGAGGAGCATTGAAGGATGTCAGGGATACCTCATCATTGGTGCTGACACCGTGGTCTTTCATGAGGGGGAGATTCTGGGCAAGCCAGGTGAGTCAGGAAAAGCCGCGATGATGCTCAGAAAACTATCCGGAAAGCCTCACAAGGTGTACACTGGAGTCACTATCCTGAACTCGGATACGGGGGAGATGTTGACACGCCATGAGGAAACAACAGTCTGGTTCAAGGAGCTTGATGACGAGACCATTGAGACATACGTGGCGACCGGCGAGCCACTTGACAAAGCCGGGGCATACGGCATCCAGGGGGAGGCCGGGGCATTGGTTGATAGGATTGAGGGGTCGTACAGCAACGTCGTGGGTCTGCCTCTGGAGCTGGTCAGGGAGATGCTGAATAAAATCTGTGAACATAAACCAGCAAACAAGAAATACCCAGGGATTATCTAGAGTCATTCTCAATCATTGTAAAACTGGCACTGATGACAATTACTATATGGTTCGCCTCCCACTCAGGTTTGTGCCCATTAATACTGCGAAGCGGCTTAGCGTGAAGATCAATGAGGACGAGATTTCTAGCCCATTGATGAGCATTAACGGCCTCCGTCATCTCAGAATATATGAGCTATGGAGTGAAGGTGAAGAAAATGAGTGAAAGAATTCTTAGATGGTTCGGGAACAGGGGATCCGAAACGGTCATCGAAATGACATACAGACACCTTGAGTTGACAACAGAAGCGGTCAAACAGCTTCATGAAATGGTGAGGACCTCTTCAGATGACCAAGAGAAAAAGAAGTTCTACCTCGCAATTAGTATTCACGAGATAAACGCGGACAAGATCAGGCGCGAGATGATTACGGAGCTCAGCAAACGTGAGCTATACCCAGAGGAAAGGGATGATCTGATGGAGCTGGTCCGCTCGGTGGACTGGATAGCGGACTGGGCGAGAGAGGCCGCCAGGATAATGGTCATAGTGCCCATCTACAAGCTACCACCCGAGTTCAAGGAAACTATAGTTCAGATGTGCAGGGAGAACTATAGCACCATCAGGATCCTGGCAAAATGCATACACGCACTCTCATCAGATTCGAAGAAAGCTATGGAGTACGCAGATCAGGTGGAGCTCCTTGAAGCAGACCTGGACGACCTGTATGGGACCGCCAGAAACCACTTTGTTGAACTCGGAGACATAGGCATGACGCGAGGCTCCTTGATTCTGTTAAACGAGATCCTGAAGGCACTTGAGACAGTCTCCGACTGGTGTGAAAACACGGCCGATATAGCCAGAGCCATTGCGATTAGGGTCAAATAACCCTCAAATTCCCATCTATATAGACATATATAATCTATATAAATTACGTTTTTATCTATAAGCCAGTGCTTGAAAGGCATATTGAGTGCCAAATATAAGAATGCAATAGGGTCATTTGTATCGATATATTTCTTCATATCTGCCATCGTCCTCGTAAAGAACAGTGCAAAGATCATAGGGGCGGCCCTCGCAGAGACCATCGTCCTGATAATCAGGGACACGACCAGCGCGGTGTTCGCGGGCTGGATAAGCACGGCGCTTCTTCATAGTAGTGGAGCCTTTGACTCGATAATCGTCGCGTTCACCTCAACGGGTGTGATGCCACTAAACCTGGCCGTCGCCACAATAATCGGGGCTGAGATAGGGACCACGGTAACACCTTTCCTCATCTCAGTGCTAGAGAGAATGAAGGGAAAGGGAGAGACAGTTGCCGCCTTCAACGTCACCATGAGCCATGTTCTGTACAACCTGGTCACACTGGCTCTTTTTTACCCATTGGAGCTGTATTTTGGAATATTCACAAAGATTGCGGAGTGGGGCAGCCACCAGTTCATCAAGCTACCGTGGCTCAACTCCGTGCCTGACTTGCTGGACTCTGTAACCCCCTGGGTAAAGCCCCTCATAGGCGTCATTGGGGCCAGGGCGGGTCTGGTCGGGGGCGGGATACTACTGCTTGTGGCGCTGGGAGCTGTCGAGAAATACATGACAGCTATTTTCAGCATGCCAAGGAGCTGGAACCTCATCAGATCAACTTTCACACACCCAAAAAGGGCGTTCCTTGCAGGATTCTTATTCACGTTACTGGTCCCAAGCACCACTGTGATGGTTTCTCTTCTGGTCCCGCTTGCGACATCAGGCGTGTTCAAGGCTGAATTCTATATCCTGCCATACATTCTAGGGGCAAACATCGGCACGGTGTTTGATGTCATGATAGCAGCTATGGCTACAGGTGACCCCATCGCGCTAGGCGTCTGGCTCGTCCACCTTACCATCAATGTCGTTGGGGCCTTCCTTTTCATGCCCATACTTGATCCATTTGCGACGTTTACCAGAAAAGTTGCTGAGTATATATCAAGAGACCCCAAAACAACCCTGATCATTACAGCCTTGTTCCATATCATTCCTGCAGCGATTATCCTGTACTACTATCTAGTAATCTAAAACGGATAGACAAGTATATAGTGCGGGATGCAAGAAATAAAGTGGCAACAAAATGTCTCGAAGATTATTTGGCTGGTTTGCCCCGAAAAGGGGAGTGAATGTACTCGAAATGGTGGAGAAGCATCTTGACCTTACACAGAACGCCGCAATTAGTCTTTACAAGATGGTCGAGGTAGCGGCCAGTACCAACCAGGAAAAGGGAAGCGCAGTTTTCACGGATATCAGTAGGTTTGAACGGGCGGCGGACGATCTCAGGAGAACCATGGTTAAGGAACTTACCGAAGGCGAGATGTACCCCGAAGAAAGAGACGACCTAATGGAGCTTGTGCGGGCAGTTGACCAGATCGCGGACTGGTCAAAGGAGGCGGGCAGGATACTGAGGACAATTCCGTTCGAGAAGACACCTGACTCAATCAAGACAGCGACACTGAACATGGCCAAGGCAAACGTTGACTGTGTTGAGGTACTCAAACAGAGCATCCACGCGTTATCTGATGACCCAAAAACCGCTTTGGAGCTGGCTGACAAGGTCGAGATGCTGGAGGAGACAATCGATGACCTGTACGGCGAGGTCAGGTTCCACTTTGCGAGAGAGAAGTTCCCAGAGTTCAGCATGGGGTCTCTCATTCTCATGAATGAGTTCTTTGACGCCATCGAGACAGTGGCGGACTGGAGCGAGAACACAGCTGACATAGTCAGGGCTATCGCCGTTAGGCGTAGCTGATAATTTAATAAAAAAATATTAAGTCGAGAGATTTACTCGACTGTGATTGCCTGGGTTGGACATGCGTTTACGCACGCCATACACATGATACAGTCGTCTGCTCTCTCCGGGACGGACAGATCATTAACCATATCAAATACGTTCATTGGGCAGATATCAACGCAGACCGCGTCTCCGTTACATGCATCCGATACTGTAACTGTTGGCATTTTAACACCTAACATCACTGAGCCTACTCGCGTTGTTTTAAAGGTTTTCAAGCAAGGATGAGTCTTAGGTAACTGTTTAAAAACCGTTGTTCCAATGTTTATATCATGAATTCTCGTGATTTAACATGAGGTGCAGCGGTCTAGTTGATGATACCGTCACGGTTCTCATTGGAGGCGAGGCGGGGCAAGGAATTAGCAGGAGCGGGATGCTCCTTGGCAAGGCGATGATGAGGGGCGGGTTCTACTCGTACGGTGCAATTGATTACCCCAGCCTCATCAGGGGGGGACATAACTTTTACACTGTGAGGGGATCGAGCAGGAAGGTCTACGCAAACAGCGGAAAACTTGACCTTGTGGTTGCCCTCAATAGGGAGTCCGTTTTTCGCCATATGGACGAAATCAACCCAGGGGGAGGGATCATCTATGACGAGAAGGAGGCAATCTCTGATGAGGAGCTTTCTAGGAAGGATATAAACTTCTACCCGGTTCCCCTGAGCGATGTCGTGAAGGAACTCGGCGGCCCATCCATTATGAGGAACACAGTAGCCTTGGGTTCGGTTTCGGCCCTCGTCGGGCTGGACGTTAATATACTAAATGAACTCATCTCCGAGACATTTGAGGGCAGGGACAAAATCATCTCGATGAACGTCGAGGCCATCCAGAAGGGGTGGGAGAGCGTCATCGAGTTCAACTACGGGTTCAAGTGCACGATTGAGGCCGGAGGGAGAAAGGAGAGGCTCTGGCTCACAGGAAACGAGGCGGTCGCCCTGGGTGCTCAGGCAGCAGGATGTAACTTTTTCGCGGCATATCCCATGACGCCTGCAAGTGCTGTCCTGCACTACTACGCTGGGCACGACGAGGAGACGGACTCGGTGGTCGTCCAGACAGAGAGTGAGATAGCTGCAATGTGCATGATCGTGGGGGCATCTTACGCTGGGGTCAGGGCAATGACATCAACATCAGGAGGTGGGTTCTGCCTAATGACTGAGGCACTGAGTATGGCCGCGATCCAGGAGAACCCGGTTGTGATCATGCTGGGCCAGAGGCCGGGGCCGAGCACGGGGCTTGCGACGTATTCCGCCCAGGGAGACCTTCTATTCGCGGTTTTCGGTGCCCACGGCGAGTTCCAGAGGATCGTCCTAGCTCCTGGCGACGCCGAAGAGTGCTTCTATCTCACAACGGAGGCATTCAATCTGGCGGAGAGGTTCCAGATTCCAGTAATCATACTGCCTGACAAAGAGATCATTGAGAGCCACGAGACAGTGGAGGTGTTCGATGTCTCCAAGGTCGACATCATCAGGGGCAGCCTCCTCAGGGAATGGGAGGGAGGCGAGTATCTAAGGTTCAAGTTCACAGAAAACGGGGTGAGCCCAAGGGTCATCCCTGGCACGCCAAACGCGATGGTTCTTGCCAACAGCAACGAGCACACCGAGAGAGGCTTCGGCACGAGCGTATCAGAGGCCGCCCGGCTTATGGTTGACAAGCGGTTCAGGAAGGGGGAGCACATCAGGAGAGCGACGAGTAAGCTTTCTCCCATCAAGAGTTACGGATCAGACGACCCGGAAATAACCATGGTTGGATGGGGCTCCACAAAGGGGCCCGCGCTGGAGACCATCGGGCTACTATCGGGGCAGGGAGTAAAGGCAAGATATGTCCAGATCAGGATCATGGAGCCGTTCCCTGATGGACTGATGGAGTACTTATCAGGGGAGACTGTGCTCTTCGAGAACAACAGGACGGCCTCGTTGGGGACCCTGATCAAGCTAAACACGGGTTACAAGTTCGAAAACATGGGCTTAAGGTACGACGGGAGATCGTTGACACCGAATGAGATGGCGTCAAAAGTTATGGAGGTGCTGGGATGAGCAAGCGGTATGATACTCCAGCGACCAACACTTGGTGCCCCGGTTGTGGAAACTTTACTATATTGAATGTCGTGAAGCAGACATTTGAC
>JABIBQ010000087.1 GCA_018652685.1 Candidatus Bathyarchaeota archaeon | reverse complement strand
TCGCTGGACCTCTCCGCTGCCTCTTTGGCCAGCTTGGAGCCCATCTCAACACATTTTGCCAGGTCATCATCACTGGGCTCACCTGAGAATACCAACCCATCTGCTATCTTCCTCAGTTTGAATGAGTCAATCATCTTCTCAAGGCTGTCAAGTGCGCCTGTGCTTTCACCTGAACCTGAGGAGAAGGCGACCGCTGGCCTGCCCTCGACCTTACCCCTGTTGCCAACTGTTCTGTCGAAATAGTCCTTCATTATGCCCGCCATGTAACCGAAATAGTTGGGTGACCCGAAGGCGACTGCGTCACATTCTATCAGCTCGATGCCCGTGGCGTAGTCAACTCTCTTCAGGACAGCCTTCGCTGACTCGATTTTTTCCACGCCTGATGCTATTGCCTTTGCCAGGGCGTCGGTGTGTCCTCCACGGGAGTAGTACAATATCAATACGTTTACCATATCATCATCTCTGACTTCTAGTCGAGTCAACTGGTTGTATTCAGTTTTTATGTTTTTTCATAATAGATACTCTTGTCCAAATCAGGGATAACACATGGAAAATAACTGGATAAATAAAGGAATCAGATTGGTTCCTTTCGTCTCTGCGTCGCGTTGTACACAACCCGCAACCCAATCGCGATGATGATGAGGGGCCAGAAGTTATCGAATTTCATCCATGCAAAGGTTCGCTCAAGGAGAAAACTTAGGCCGGCTAGTATCATTATTGCCCCAAAAAAGATGGGACCTACTGTTCTTGCCTCCGCGCGCGCACTCAGTTTAACTGAATCGCATTCTGATATTAAAAATGATTATGCAGACGCGAAGCCCTCTATCTTTTAAGGATAAATAAATAATGAATACCTTATGAAGTGCCTTCTGGTCGAGCCTCCAAAAGATATCTGGTTCATCATGGGAGATTACCTGCCCCCGCCGTATGGAATTATTCAACTTGGCGCATATGTAGAGCGCGAGCTCCCAGAGGTTAAGGTGGAGGTACTTGACTGTAACGCGCAGGGGGTTGATTGGAACGGACTGAGGAAGCACATCGAGAAGACCAAGCCTGATATCGTTGCATCGAGCAGCCTTGCGACATGCAACACATACGAGGTGGCAAGGACGCTTCAAACAGTGAAAAAGGCTGACCCGGACATATTCACAGTGACGGGGGGGATTCATTTTTCGTTCATGTCAGAGGAATCTCTTGAAACATACTCTGAGATTGATGCAATAGTGCGGGGCGAGGGCGAGGTCACGTTCACCGAGCTGGTGAAGAGAAGGATGTCAAACCAGCCGCTGAATGACGTGGCTGGCCTGACTTATCGGGGAGAAGAGGGTATCGTAAAGAACCCAGACCGTCCACAAATCAAGGATCTGAATACTCTACCGTTCCCCGGATATCATCTGGTCAAGGACTTAGTCCATAAGTACCGATTCGCTGCTATGGGCGGGAAGGACGCGCCATATGCGCTCGTGGAAGGTGCGCGGGGATGCCCCCATAAATGTACTTTCTGCACCCAGTGGAGGCACTGGTGCGGCGAATGGAGGCTCAAGTCGCCTTCCAGGATCGCAGATGAGATTGAGTACATCTACAAGGAGTTCGGGAGCCGGTTCATATGGCTCACCGATGACAACTTTGGACCAGGGGATAGGGCAGAAGAGCTGGCTGACGAGCTGTTGAAGCGGGACATCGGAGACGATCTCAGTTGGTTCATACAGGTGAGGTGCGATGACATTGTTAGGCTCAAAGACATCCTACCCAAGCTGAGGAGGTCAGGGCTCCAGTGGGTGATGATGGGCGTGGAGAGCCCGTTACCCGAACAGCTTGAACGGTACAGAAAGGGGCTCGACTCAAACGCCTCATACGAGGCCGTCCGGCTGCTCAAGGAGAACGATATCTTCACCCACGCTATGATGATCATTGGCGACAGGAAGGACACCCACGAGACCATCGAGACCACCCGCCGCTTCGTCGATGACCTTGACCCTGATTTCGTCGTCTTCACGATCCTAACTCCCTTCCCCGGTACCGATGTCTACGACTCGGCCAAGGAAATGGGGTGGATCGAGGACGACAACCTGTTCAACTATGATATGGCCCACGCCGTGATGGGGACCGAGACATTGACTAGGAGGGAGGTCCAGGAGGAGCTGTACAACTGCTACAACAATTTCTACGGTTCATGGGGGCGAAGGATAAAGGGGATATTCTCCACCAACAAGCTCAAGAGGAGTGTTAACTGGGACATGGCCAAGCGAGGTCTCCTAGTCCAGTTAAAAGAGCTGATCTAGGTTCCAACTTGACCCGTGAAGGGGTCAACTTTATATCCCCCTCTCAAAGAGATTCCATCGATTATCATGGAGATTGAGAACTGGACCATCAAAAAGGTCCTAGAAATGGGAGCCGAGATGGAGCTAGAGGGGTACAACATGTACATGGAACACGCAGAGCAAACAGAGTACCCCGGAGCGAGCAGGCTGTTTAAAAAACTGGCCGCTGACGAGGAGCGCCACAGGGAGTATTTCCTGAAGGGTCTTGAAGACCCGGAGAGTATCGAGGTGAGAACCCTTGAGGAGAACGTGCCGGACCTGAAGATCACCGACAGACTCATCAACGTGCCTCTTGACCCCAAGGCCGATTTCCCCCAGATACTGAAATTCGCGGCCCAGAGAGAGGCAGCCACATATGATTTCTATATCCAGATCGCGGGAAAGTTCGAGGGTACAAAGTGGGGCAAGATGTTCCACAACTTCGCCTTGGAGGAACTCAAGCACAAGAAACTCCTCGAAGAAGAGTACGACGACATCACAGGATGGTAGCCATTTCAGCTCAATCGCAGGATTAAGCCTGCAATCATTCTCTATTTTCATTCTCGTATAGGATTATATACCGTCATTAGTACAAAGTTCCCATGAAATCCCGGGTGTTCCTATTATTTATCATAATCATCGCGATGAACACGGTTAACGCATCAGCCGATACTTTTGAGATCCCAAACAGCGAGGTCAGCGTACAGATTGATGGATCAGTAGATGAGCTTGAGTGGAAGGACGCCGGGATTGTGAAATTTACGGCCATTAACAGTGATGAAATAGACGCGAGAGTCAAGTACGACGTGGTTGAAGGGTCGCTCGTGTTCGGGGTTACGATCCCAGACACCTCCTTTGATACCTATGACTTATTCGTTCTCTACGTTGACAACGACGGTGATATCGAGTCCAGTCCTCAACCAGATGACTTTCTCATTGGACTATGCAGGGACACGGGATACTCGGGCAACTACAAGCGGAACTATGATTTTGGCCGCGTTGTGGGCACAGGATCAGGGTGGGACATAAACAATCTTCTCTTCGACTCACGTTTCCTCACCGCTCCATTCGGAAAATTGGTCTGGGCAAGGGAGGAAAC